>DATLWV010000196.1:0-11771 GCA_035576145.1 Terriglobia bacterium | reverse complement strand
GGGAGCTTGCAGGCGCGGGTCCGAGCCCGAAAACGATGCGTTTGTCCTGCGACGAAAGATAGCTCGAACCACCCGTGATCCAGCGCACCAGCCGGCGCTCGCCGGATTGGAGGGCCAGCCTGGCGCCGATGGCGTCGCGGTTGCTTTTCGTTCCCGTCAGCTCGAAGCCAATCCAGGAATTTGCATGCGCCACGTTGTTGCGCAGCAGCACGGGCGAATTCTTCAGTCGCGTGAAGATGGCATCCGCACCGCCGTCATTATCAAAATCCCCCAAAGCCAGCCCGCGCGCATCATACCCCTGGCTGAAGGCTGCGCCAGCGCGCTCGCCCACATCTTCAAAAACTGCGTGCCCGTTGTTTGAAAGCAGCAGGGGACGTTCTCGATACGTCACGTCGCGGCGAACCATCCCGATCACCTGGCTGATGTGCCCGTTGACAATGAACAGGCCCTGGCGGCCGCTGTTGTCGAAATCGAGGAAACGCGTTCCCCATCCGACGTCGGTTCGAGTGTAGCGCGCCAGGTCCGAACGCGTGGTCCAGTCCTGCCAGGGCATCGAGCCGCTGTTGAGGAAAAGAGAATGATACTCATCATTGAAATTGGTGACCACGAAATCCGGCCAGCCGTCGCCGTTGGCGTCGCTGGCGTCCACGCCCATGCCGGACTTGGCTCTCCCGTTCTCGTCGTAGGCAACCTCGGCATCGATGCCGGCGTCCTTGAATGTTCCGTCGCGTTGATTGATCAGCAACAGGTTCGGTGAGGCGTCACGCGCCACAAAAAGATCGGTCCAGCCGTCGTCGTCGACGTCGATCGCAATCACGCCCAGCGAACGCCCGACGTGCCGCGCAAGGCCGGAGGACTTGCTCACATCCGTGAACGTCCCGTCACCATTGTTGTGGTAAAGCGAAAGCGGCAGGCCCACGTAGGCCCTCTGTTCGCAATAAGTCCGTATGCCCTCATACTGGCAAATCTTCTGATCATCATACGAGAATTGAACGTAATTGCAGACCACCAGGTCCAAACGGCCGTCGCGGTCGTAGTCAAACCACGCAGCGCTGGCCGCCCATCTTCCCGGGTTGGCAACGCCGGCCTTATCCGTCACATCCGAAAACGTTCCGTCGCCGTTGTTGTGGAACAGCGCGCACCGTGGATAGCCGGTGATGAACAAGTCCTGGAATCCGTCGTTGTCAAAATCGGCTACGGCCGCACCCATGCCGTAAAACGGAATGTGGGCGACGCCGGCGCGCGAAGCGACATCTTCAAATTTCCAATTCCCGAGATTGCGGTAGAGCGCGTTCACAACGGGCGTTGAACTTTTGCCGCGCGGCGTCTCTCCCCCGGTGACGAGGAAGATGTCGAGACGGCCATCTCCGTCAAAGTCTGCAACCGCGACACCACCGCCCATCGTTTCAACCAGGAAGCGGTCGGGAGACTCGCCGTTGAATTGGCGCCAGGTGATTCCCGCCTCTGCCGTGACGTCGGTGAAGATTTCGCCACTCGCCGCCGCAGAAGCACTTCCCTTCGGCCATGCCGCGGCGGAAACCAAACCAGCGGAGAGCTTGAGAAATTGTCTACGTTTCATGAACAATTGCGGCCGCCCCGTCGCGCGATTTGATACTATTGCGAACCCATGCCGGCCGGCGCGGCATACTCCGCCGATTCCTCCCGTTCTTTGAGCTTCTGGAATTCGGCCATCTCGCGCGCCGCTGCTTCTTTTTGCCCCAGGCGCCGGCAGGCCCGCGCCAGCGCAAAATGTATCTTACTGGCATCGGGCTCCAGCTGCGCAGCCTTCTGCAACTCGTCAAAGGCTTCCTTCGCCCTGCCGTCTGCGAGAGCGAGGTTGCCAAGCTGGTAATGCGCTTCAGCGCTCGCAGGATCGATGACGACGGCTTTGTGGAGAAACTCAACGGCACGCGGTTTTGCCGTCTTGTCGCCCGCATCAACCCTGCGCAGCAAGAGGAATGCATATTCCAGGGGGAACCACGCATCGTGCGGGAATTTCCGGGCGCCTTCTTCAAAAGTCTTTTCTGCTTCCGCAGAGGAACCCTGGCCCTCTCTCGCCTTCCCCAGCCCCAGCAGCGCCCCCGCGTCATTCGGGTCGAGCTCATATGCGCGGGAATAGGAACTAATGGCGTCGGGATAGTGGCTCATGTTCAGTTCGACAGTGCCTTTCAGGCTCCACATGCGGGCTGATTGGGGAAAACTCTCAACGCCCTGCGTGGCGACCCTCAAAGCCGCAGGCAGCGATCTTCCCGCCCGCAGAATGCCGCCCAGGTCGAGATAGTTCGATTCCTGATTGGGACCGAGCGCGATGGCCTGCCGCAAGGCGGAAACCGCCAGGGCGTGTTTTCCCTGCTTTTCGTAACACCACCCGAGCAGGTTTTCAATTTCGCTCGAATCCTGCCTGGTGTTGGCAAGCGCCAGCAGCTTTGTCTCGCAATCCGCGTACCGCCCGGCATGGTATTCAGCCAGGGCGATGTTGTACGCAAGGCCGGGGAATTCGGAATTTGAAGCCTCCGCCGACTCCAGCAGGTGGAGCGCTTCCTCGTGGTCGCCCGCTTCAGTCGCCATGCGGGCTCCTAGCAGCGCGGCCCGCGCGTCTTCCCGATGCTCAAGCAATATGGCGAGCGTCTTTCGCGCCTCTTCCTTCTCGCCAGTGCGGTATTGCGAAGCCGCCAGCGCTGCCACCGACTCCGGATGCTGGCGTACGAGTTCAGGCACCGAAGCGAGCAGCCGCGCCGCCGCAGCGTAATCCTTGAGGTTCTCTGAAACCATCCCCAGCAGGAAGATAGCCTGCGCGTTCTGCGGCTGGGCTTTCAGAATTATCTGCAGCTGCGTCCTGGCTTCGGCGGGCTTGTGGAGCTGCCACAGGTTTGCCGCGAGGTATTGCCGCAGGACCAATGCCTGGGGATCAAGCTGGATGGCTTTTTCCAAAAACGGGTTTGACTCTTCGAATTTCCCTTCCATGGCCAGCACGGTGCCCAGGTTGCCCAAAAGCTGGGGATCGCGCGGGTCGAGTTGAACAGCACGTCGAAGCTCGGCTTCCGCGGTGGGCAAGTTTCCGGACTGGGCGAGGTCAATTCCACGCTCGGCGTGCTGCCGGGCGGTTTCCTGCGCCGCCAGACTTGGGGCAAGCACGCTCGCGAGCAACCAGGTTGCAGCAACGCCGATGGCCCCGCAGCCTCGCATTTGCTGGTAATGGACTTTCATCCCTTGCTCAATAGACATTGCCCGCGGATCACGGGTCCTTCGCAACTTCCCGGCTCGCGGGGAGGCGAACCGTAAACAACGGTGCGCTGACTGCCGGAAGTCCCTGATTGGGGCCCTTCGCCGCATCAATCTGCTTCAGGCGAACAATTTCCTTTGACTCCGCCATGGATTTATCCTTCTCGCCCATTGCCAGGTAAGTGGCCCGCAGCGTCTCGTGCGGTTCAACGAGGCTGGGATCAAAGCGAACGGCAGCCTGCAGATGATTCACCGCCTCCTCGTAATGCTTTCCCGCCAGTTCAATTTTGCCGGCCAGCCACTGAATCTTCGCGTCCCTGGGAGCTATCTCCAGCGCCTTGCCTATGGCCTCGGTCGCCCCCTTCAAGTCCTGGGGGTTTGAGTCGAGGCAGGCCGAGGCAAGGTAGAAATAGGCTTGGGGATCATTCGCGCCAAGCGCGATGGCGGTTTCCAGCTTCTGCTTTGCTTCCTTGGGCTTGAACTGGTTTTGCAGAATGATTCCATCGATCAGGTATGGCTGGCTCCACTCCGGCCAGCGCGACTGGATTTCCGCCAGTATCTTCTGGGACTCCTTGAAGCGCTGCAGAAGCTCGTAGGTGATAGCCTGGACGAGCATCAGCCCCGGGTCGCCCGGGACCGCGCTCTTTGCCAGGTCGAGCAGCCGGACCGTTTGACGATATTCGCCGTGCTTGATCAGGAAAAGCGCCGCCTGGAAATAGAGATTGGCGCGGGTCGGCGAGGCGCTGATGCCGCGATTCAGATCGGCCGCCGCCTCTTTCTCCTTTCCCATGGAGTCGAGCAGCTGGGCGCGAAGAAGGTAATAGTCCCCGTGCTGGAAGGATGCTGGTGTCTTGTCGAGTTCAGCAAGCGCGGCGGCGGCTCCTTCGCCGTGGAAAATAGCGAACGAGAGGTCGAGGCGCATGTCTTCCACTGTGGCCTCTCCTGAAGAAGCCGCCAGCTTCATTGCCGAGGCAAGAAACACCCGGGCCAGCCCATACTGGCCTGCGTCGAGAAGGTCCCTGCCGCAGGCGGCCAATACCTTGGGATCGCTGGTCAAAGTCTGGACCTTCTTATAATCTTCAACCGCCTCGGGGGTTTTCCCCTCCACCAGGAGAGCTCTCGCCAGCTGCGCCAGCGACTTCACGTCCTTCGGATTCAGGTCTATGTTATGCCTCAAGTTGCCCATATAGCGTTCGTGCTGCTGCTGGGGCGTAAGGCTCAGGTAGTCAAACAGCCCGGCGTTGGGCCGGGGGCCCGCGTCACTGGGCTTGATGGCCTGAAATCGGCGCAAGACGGCCTGCGCTTCTGTCTGGTTACCGGCACGCATCAGCGCCCGGCTGTAGCGGAGAAGGATTTTCGGGTCTTCGGGCGCGAGCTCGGTGGCCTGGGCAAGGACCTTGACGGCCTCGGCGGGACGGTTGACCATCAGCAGGTTATCGCCGAGGGAGTAGAGGGCGTTCGCGTTTCGCGGCTCGCTTTCGAGGATTTTTTGCAGATCGCTGATCGACTCCTGATAGTTTCCATGCTGTGCGACCAGGACGGCGCGGGCGTATCGGGCGCCGGTCAACGACGGGTCAAGCGCAAGCGCGTCATTGAGATGGGAGAGGGCCTTTGGCCGGTCGCGCACGGACTCCGCGACGCCCAACTCATAGATGCCCTGCGGGTCCCTGGGGTGTTTGGCGACGTATGCGCGAAGAATCCGCACACCGTCGTCCAGCCTGGCAGTCCTGACGAGCACAAAGCCAAGCTCCCGCCGAGCCACCTCATCACCGGGCTTCAGCCTCAGGTATTTTTCGAGGGCGGAGGCAGCGTCGACGTAAAAGCCCAGCCGTTCCGTCGTTTGAGCCGCGGTAAGCAGGATGTCTGGCCGGTCGGGAGCTTCCTTCATCGCCTTGACCAGCAGGATAACGGCTTGGTCGTCGTGTCCTGTGCCCGAGTAGGCTCCCGCAAGATTAAGAAGGACGTCGGGATCGCTGGGTTTCTGGCGATAAGCCGCCTGGAGTGCATTGAAAGCTCTTTCGAAGTGCCGGGCGTTCAGCGCCGCCAGTCCGAGGTTATACAGAATGTCAAAGTTTGACGGGTCCGCCTGGAGCGCCTGCCCGAATGCCTGCTCGGCCTGGGCGTAACGCTTCCATGCAGCATCAACCATACCAATCGAAAAGAAGATGCGAGGATCGTTTCCGGCCTGCTGCCCGATTTTGTCCAAGGCCTGCTCCGCCTGTTCCGTCTTGCCGGCAAGGTGCAGAGCCTGGGCATGCAACAGCGCCGGCGCGGGCTGGGAGAGGGCGCTTTCAGGTAAGTGTGACAGATATTCGAGCGCCGAGTCTCCATCTTTCGCTTTGATGCTCATCTCGGCAAGCTGAAGGTTGGCGTTCGGATGGCCGGGATCAATTTCAACGACCCTCAGGAATTGCGCGCGGGCCCGGGCCATATCCCCCTGGGCCAGGTAATGGTTCCCGAGATTGTTATGCAGCGATGCTGAGTCTGGAGCAAGTTGCAACGCCTGAAGGTAAAATCCTTCCGCCTGGCCATATTTTTTTTGGGCGTCCAGAATGATCGCCAGCAGGCCGAGAGAGCGGGCATCGCGCGGATTGTTGGTCACCAGCGCCCGTGCTACCTTTTCAGCTTCCGCATAATGGCCTTGCTGAAAGGCTTCAACCGCCTGTTCGAATGGCGCAGAGTGCCGCGCGTCAGAAATATTGGCACTTGTAGCGCCCGCCTTTAGGTGGGCACGTGCCGAGCTAAAGCTCGGCGCTACATGGGGAACTCGAGCGGAGGGACGGGAAATCCCCGCAGTGGGAGAAACCGCAATGCAAACAAGCAGCAGACAGGCACGGAAGAACATCACTCTGTATCTTAATCCCACCTGCGGCCCCCGAAAACCTTAACCTGGCTTGTGGTGACTTAGGAGACTGTTGAAGAGCGCGGACTTGTCATGCTGAGCGGAGCGAAGCATCTCCGTATTTGCGTAAAACTAAATGCAGGGATCCTTCGCTACACTCAGGATGACAGGGTGAAAGGTTCTTTTTTCAACAACCTCCGAGGCAGAAGCGGTACGCCTGTCCCACTAACCAAACTGAGCCACTACCCTGCCCTCGCCTGAAAAAAAAGGCCAGGACGGGACGTAACCGCCCTGGCCCACGCAATTAAGGAGGCGCTATACCACCAGCCGGCCGCCCCTCGCCAACCAAAGGGGCGCACGGCTTAGAAATAGAGCTTTATGCCTAACTGCAACTCCCTCGGGCTGTTGGCCTGGCAATTCAGTTGTCCAAACCCGGAGAACGTGCTCGAGTCGGTGCCAACGAAGCCATCCGCCGGGATCGTGCCATTGAGGCACCCAAACTGGGGATGGTTGAAGGCGTTGAAGGTTTCTAAACGAAATTCGAGCCTCGTTCCTTCGTGAACGACTCCCAGGGGAAATTCTTTCATCAGCGAAAGACCTGCCGTCCTGGCGCCTGGCGCATAGACATTGGGCAAAGTGCGTTGGGCATTCCCAATCTGATATCTGGCAGGAATCTGAATGACATCCGGATTGGCGAAGTATTGGGTCCTCCAGTCGGCTCCCGTGTTTCGCTGGAGCCGGCCGGTGAGATTGGGACGCTGAGAACCGTAGGTTGGGATGGATGTTCCGCCATCAAGGCTAATCGCTACGGGCTGGCCGTCGTCGAACCTCCACAGACCCGCGGTCTTCCACCCGCCCAGCACAGCGTTCACCACCGGGTTCCACTTGGACCCGAAGTGTTTGCCGCGTCCGAATGGCAAACTATAGACGTAACCGAAAGTCAACACTTGTGGAATAGAGTATTGGGACACGGACTTCTCCAGCTTCAGGTTGTTGGGGTCCTGGATGCCGTCAAAGCCACCCAGCCACTCCGTATAGCCGCTGACGTCGGAATCGGAAAGCGTCTTGGACCAGGTGTAGTTGCCGACAAACTGGAGGCCATGAGACATGTTCTTTTGTACACGCAGTTGGAAAGCGTGGTAAATGGAATTGCCCCGCGGCGGGAAGGCTGCAAAGACCCCCGTAAACTGCGGATAGGGCAACATGAGTTGCTCCTGCGGGACGGCGTCCTCAGAGAGGCTGGAGCTGGGATCAGTAATCAGTCCGTAGAACGGGTTCGGCACGTAAGTGTTGCTGATCGCATTGAGTTGATCCGTTGACATCTGCTCGACCGAGGGACCCAGGTGGTTGATGTCTCCCGCGCCATTCCAGTAGAGATGCGTCCCCTTGGTGCCCACATAGTTGAGATCAAGAAGCACGCCGGCGGGCAACTCGTGCTGGATTCCGGCGCTCCAGGTCTGCGTATAGGAACCGGCGTTATCGCTGCGCAAGTTCCCGGACGCCGTTTGTCCCAGTTGAGTATAGGGGCCCAGTGAGGAGCCGGTGGGCTGGTTGATCCCAAAGGGGAAAGGGTCCCTCATGAACGTGTATGGCGTGTATCCGTTGCTATTGTAATTAAACGGCCAATTGTTATAGCCGGTGAAGCCGTCAAATCCCGCAACCGGCCCTGTACCGGCGGCTGCCCAGACGCTCGGGTTGAAAAAGATTCCGTATCCGGCGCGGACAACCGTGTTTTTCCAGAATCGATAGGCCAGGCCGACGCGGGGACCATATTCTTTGTAATAGTTATTCGCAATCGTTCGCGAGTTTCCGTTCACGCCCGTAAATACCTCGGTGCCCGTAACGTTCATCCCCGGAACCGTGAAGGGTAATGGGGCCTTGGGATCGAACCATTCCATACGATTGTGGCGTTCGGTGCGGGGCAAATCGAGGTCATAGCGAATGCCCAGGTTCACGGTAAGCTTATCGGTGGCGCGCCAGTTGTCCTGGATGAAGGCGCCGAACTGGTTGCTCTGCGTGGCGACAAACAGGGGGACTTCATATTCACCCCACTGATTCGGCCCGCCAATGCCGGTCAGGAAAGAGGCCATGGCGTCGCCGCCACCCGACTGATTAGCAGGATTCTGGTCGGTGGTGTCGGTGTCGAAAAGCATGATGCCTGCCGGCGCGCCCGGCTGGCCGAAGGTGATTCGGTGCATTCGATATTCCCCGCCCACTTTGATTTCGTGCCGCCCCGCGATTTTGTCCAGGCTCCCCAGCAGGTCATGCGTTTCCTGGCCATACTTGATGATGGACCACGCCTGATATCCCAGCCCTATCCCACCTCCAGCACCCTGGTAACCGCCATAAACATATACCGTGGGAGCAACCGGGAACCCGGAATCCGCGATATAGGACGGGAGGCCCAGATCAGAAACCGGGTTGAAATTCGGGAAGTCGCCAGCCGGACCTTTCCCGTCACTGTATGAGCGCGTGAAACCGTAGCCCAGGTTGACCACCGTAGTGGGGCTCACCGTCCAGGTGTCATTCAGGACGAAAGCATGCTGGGAGCCGATGTTTGGGCCTCCGTTGCAGGGATCGAGAGGATTATCGAAGCAGGTGGCGCCGTGCCCATTGCTCCAGCCCTGTGAATACCTCGCGGAGAGCAGGTTGCTGTTGCCGAAGCGATGGTCAATCTTGATGTCGTACTGGTTCCCGTTATTGATATTCACACCTGCGCCATGCCAATTGTTATAAGGGTCGTAGTTACCCGTGCCGACACCGACATTCGGCATGGGATAGTACGCCATCATCTTCTGTGATACGGGATCGATGATGTTTCCCGGGCCCGCAGGAAGCGTGTACGCTCCCGACGGTATCCCCTGGCCCGCACTTTGAAAGGTGGCAAGATTATTAAAGGGAATCATCGTCTGGTTGGTCCAGCCATCGTTAGGATCCAGATAACCGGAGTAGGGGTCCCAGAGCTGGCCGTCTGAACTGGAGCACACGCCGCTGCCGTCGAAAGTTCCTCCCGCGTATCCGCAGACTTCACTGAAGTCGCCGTTTCGTTCGGCCATGCTGGGCACGCCCGCGTTGAAGGAGCTGGCCGAGTGGTCGCGCGTGGCCTGGAAGTCAAAGAAGAAGAAGGTCTTGTCTTTGCCATTATAAATGTTGGGAAGAACTATTGGCCCGCCAACGGTGCCGCCGAACTGGTTGTAGCGGCGGGCAGGCAGGTCGACTCCGGCCTGATTGTTAAACCAGTCATTGGCGTCCAGAGCCTGGTTCCGCAGGAATTCGTAAAGACTGCCGTGGATCTGGTTGGTGCCGGAGCGCATCACCACGTTTACAACCGTGTTGCCGCTGAAGCCGATCTCAGCGCTGAAATTGTTCTGCTGCACCTTGAATTCCTGCACGGCGTCCACCGAGGGAGTGTAGAGAGGGACGATGATGCCGCCGTTCTGCTCGTAATCGGTCGTGCTGACGCCGTCGAGCAGAATGTCAGACGTGGCGTTGCGCCCGCCGTTCGAAACAAAGTTGTTGGCCACGCCTCCGCTGTCTCCAAAGGCGCGCCCGGCAGCCGGATTGACGCCCGGAGCCAGAAATGCCAGGTCGAACACGCCCCGCCCCACCAGCGGAAGATCGTTGATGTAGGTGCGGTTCACTTCCTGGCCGGTGGTGGAATCCTGCGTCGAAAGCAGTGGGGGAGCACCCGATACTTCCACTGTCTGGGTTGTTGTCCCCAACTGCATGCTGACGTTCACCGTGGCATTTTGACCAACGTCAAGGACGACACCGCTTTGCGTGGAAGACTTGAAGCCGGTTGCTTCCACGGACAGCGTATAGGTGCTGGGGGGAAGGTTCCGCAGAATATAACGGCCGACGGAGTCGGTTGTAGCTGTGAAAGCGTAGCCTTTGGAAACATCGGTCAGGGTCACTTTTGCCCCCGGAATCACAGCTCCGGTGGGATCGCTGACAACGCCTGTGATGCTGCCGCTGTAAAGCTGCGCCCGAAGCGGGACAGCCAGCAGCGCAAGCACGGCAAAAGTTAAGAGAATTCGAAAGGCGGCGATCCGGCCGTCAAAGCCTTTCCGAAGTGGTCCACTGCGGGACGTCAACCAGAGTTTCGTCAGCATGAACACCTCCCTCTCTTACAGGTTGTCAATCCAGACCCGACGAGACGCAACGCAAACCAGTTAACTTTCGGAAGAGGAAGCGGGGCCAGCAGGGAACCTTTCAGAACGCCTTTGCCTTACTTAGGAACCTTTAGGAAGTACGGGAAACATACTAGTCCCCGCCAAATTTTGTACGAGTCTTGGGTATCATGCATGCCCTAGATTGTCAAGTGAAAAACATGTATTGTCGCTGCAAAGTGAGAAGTTCCGGTATGAGCAAAGTAGAAAGTTCCGGTGTAGGTGGTAGAAGCTTGGGGGATGAGAAAAGAGGAACTGAGGTTGAGCCAGCGGGATCGGGATCGGTTGATCGTGTTGGAAGGGATTGAGCGAGGGCATTGGGGCCAGCGGGAAGGAGCGTTGCAGATGGGGCTGAGCACGCGCTGGGTGAGGGAGTTGCTGGCACGGCGGCGGCAGGAGGGCGATGGAGGGATCGTACACCGGCTGCGGGGACGGCGGTCGAACCGGCGGATCGGGGAGCAGGTTCGGGAGCGGGTGATGGCGGCGGTGCGGCAGCGTTATGGGGATTTTGGGCCGACGCTGGCCTGTGAGCGTCTGGCAGCAGAAGGCCTGCGGGTAAGCCGGGAAACGCTGCGGAAGTGGATGGCGGAGGAGGGGTTGTGGCAGGTGAGGAAGAAGCGGCTGCGGCAGGTGCATGTGTGGAGGGCGAGGCGGGCGGCACTGGGGGAGTTGGTGATGATGGATTCGTCGCGGTTCCGGTGGCTGGAGGAGCGGGGGCCGGAGCTGTATCTGATCGCCATGATCGACGATGCCACCTCGCGGCTGTGGGGGCGGTTTGTAGAGCACGACTCGACGGAAGCGAATCTGCGGACGCTGGGCGGGTGGCTGGAGCGCTGGGGCAGGCCGCTGTCGCTCTACACGGACCGGAACAGCCTGTTTGTGACCACGCGGCCGGTGCAGCAGGCCGAGCAACTGCGGGGGAAGGTGACGGCCAGGACGCAGTTTGGGCGGGCGCTCTACGAACTGGGGATCGGATGGATGGCCGCCCACAGCCCCCAGGCCAAGGGGCGGATCGAGCGGCTGTTTGGGACCCTGCAGGACCGGCTGGTGAAGCAGATGCGGCTGGCCGGGGTGGGAACGATCGAGCAGGCCAACCGCTACTGGGAGGACGTTTTCCTGCCCCTGTGGGAGCAGCGCTTCACGGTAGAGCCTCGGAGCAAGCAGGACGCGCATCGCGAGCTGGGAGCGGAGCAGCGACTGGAGCAGATCCTGAGCGTCCGGGTGGGACGGCAGGTCTCGAACGACTACACGGTGAGCTGGCGGGCCACGACCTGGGCCCTGGCACGGGAGCAGGCCCGGCCCGGCATGCGCGGGGCGCGGGTGGAAGTGGAGCAACGGCTGGACGGCACGGTGTGGCTGCGCTTCCGCGGTTCCTATCTAAAGCTGACGCCCTGCCCGGCACCGCGGCCGGCAAGTCCTTCCGGCCTACGGCCTCCAGGCCTTGCCGCCAGTAAAGCCCACACCCCTCCCCCAAACCACCCCTGGAGGAGGAAGTTTCTATCTGGCTAAATACCGGAACTTTCTACTTTGCGTTGACA
>DATLWV010000195.1:0-6442 GCA_035576145.1 Terriglobia bacterium | reverse complement strand
AAGCGGCCCAAATATCGCGGCTGGCTGCGCAACCTGTGCGTGGTGATGGGCAATTCCGGCGACCGCCGCTTCATCCCAAAGCTCAAAGAGCTCTCACTCCATGAAGACCCTGTCGTCCGCGAACACGCCGCATGGGCGCTCGCGCAATTAGCCGGAACGCACATGGAGGAACAGCATGCCTGAGTTGGATGTTGTCACGGGGGCCACCGGGTATTCCGGCAAATACATCACGCGCAGGCTGTTATCCCAAGGTCGTCGCGTCAGGACCTTGACCAACCACCCGGCCCGCGAGAATCCCTTCGGCAGCCAGATTGAAATGGTTCCCTACCATTTTGAAAATTCCGAAGAACTGCGAAGGAATCTCGAGGGCGCTTCGACGATTTACAACACTTACTGGGTGAGGTTTTCGCACGGACGCCAATCGTTTGAGAGCGCCGTCACCAACACACAAACTCTTATCAGAGCGGCAGAGCAGGCAGGCGTTCGCAGGTTTGTCCACGTCAGCATTGCCAACCCGTCTGCAGATTCTCCGCTGGCCTACTACAGTGGCAAGGCAGTTCTGGAAGCGGCGCTGGCACAATCAACACTTTCGTGGGCGATCATCCGGCCCACCGTCATTTTTGGCCAGGAAGATATTCTGATTAACAACATTGCTTGGATGGTCCGCCATTTTCCGGTATTCGCAGTTCCCGGCTCGGGTGAGTACAAACTGCAACCCGTCTTTGTAGAAGACCTTGCGCAGATTGCAATCGACGCCGCCCGAAGTCAGGAAAACGTCATAGTCGACGCAGTGGGGCCTGAGACTTATTCTTTCAACGAACTCGTCCAGCTCATCGCCAGGACCTTGGGCCGCAGCGTCAGGATCAGTCATGTTAGCCCAGCATTGGTATACGTTCTAACCCGGCTGCTGGGGTTGGCCGTCCACGATGTCATTCTGACAAGGGAAGAAATTGACGGGCTGATGGCCAACCTCCTGGTTTCGCATCAGCCGCCGCTTGGGACGACGAAGCTCTCGCAATGGCTGGAGGAAAATGCCGGCCGCGTGGGTCGTCGCTACGCCTCGGAACTTGAACGTCATTTCCGCTGAGTCAAATCCAGCAGTTGGATTGCTGTAACGAAGTGTCTTGATATTACTCGTTATAACAAATATATTGAAAACGTGGCGAATAAGCTCCAGGCCGAGATCAAGCAAAAGGCTCCCTTCTCCAGCCTGGAGCAGGAAGTCTACCTCAACCTCTTGAAGACTGGCGACGCGGTCTCCCAGCCCGTTGAAAAATTGCTCCGGGCCGCAGGCCTATCCGGAACTCAATACAACGTCCTGCGGATTTTGCGCGGTGCGGGACGCCAGGGGTTGACCTGTGGCGAGACGGGAAAGCGCATGGTGACGCACGACCCGGACATCACGCGCCTGCTTGACAGGCTGGATACTAGAAAACTCATCACCCGCTCGCGCGGCGCCCGCGACCGGCGAGTGGTCACTACGCGAATCACCACCGAGGGACTGAAACTTCTGGGCACGCTGGACAAGCCGGTAACCGAGCTGGGCCGCAGTCTTTTCAAGCACATGGCACAGCAGGACCTCAGAAGGCTACTGTCCCTGCTGGAACAGGTCCGGTCGCCGGAAGGGTGATTTTTATTTTCTCAATTATATGTTGTAACGAATATCGTTGCAAGACATCTTATACAGGCAGGAGGTGCAAAATGGCACAGACTCAACAAGCTACGGCGGTGAAACCGGAAACCACAACCTGGAAGATCGATCCGTCTCATTCCAATGCGCAATTCTCCGTTCGCCATCTGATGATTTCGAATGTTAAGGGCGAGTTCGCGCAGGTCAGCGGACAAATATCCTTTAACCCGCAGAAACCCGAAACGCTTTCAGCAGAGGCCACAATTGATGTCAGCACGATCAACACCCGGGAACCCGATCGCGACAAGCATTTAAAGAGTGCGGACTTCTTCGATGCTGCCAATTTCCCAACCATCGCTTTCAAATCCAAACAGGCAGCCAAGGGCCCTCACGGATTGAAGTTAACCGGCGACCTGACCATCCACGGAATCACGCGCGAGGCCACTCTTGATGTGGAAGGGCCGACCCCGCCTGTGAAAGATCCCTGGGGAAACACGCGCGTCGGCGCTTCTGCAACCACGAAGATCAACCGCAAGGATTTCGGACTCACGTGGAACCAGGCGCTTGAAACCGGCGGCGTTCTGGTGGGTGACGAGATCAAAATCACAGTGGATGTGGAACTGGTGGCGCTGGCCGAGGATGGAGAGTAAACACCCCCCCGCCAACGATCCTGCGTCTTTGACAGGAGTGTTGCAGCGGCGTGTTCCGGGCGGGCCTGAACTAAGCTTTCTTCAGCCCGTTCGGAGCCATAGGCATGGAGTAGATGCGCTTGCCCGTAGCGTCGAAGATGGCATTCCCGATGGCAGGAGCAAGCCCGCAGATAGGTGTTTCGCCCGCGCCGGCGGAAGGCTGGTCTTTACGGTCGATCAGGACCGGCTGAATTTCAGGAGTGTCATGGAAGCGCGGCACGCGATACTGTGTGAACGTGCCGTTGGTGATGCGCCCGTCATTGAATTCGACGGCCTCAAACAGTGCGCCGCCCAGTCCCATGATGTCCGCGCCCACAATCTGGTTTCGAAGGCCGTTGGGATTCACCACAGCGCCGCAGTCGAAGGCCGTGGTCACGCGCACCACCCGAACGTCGCCGCTCTTGGTGTCCACGGCAACTTCCGCGCAGGTTGCGACGTAGCCGCCTTTCTCAACGCCGCCGCCCAATCCAAAACCATGTCCCTTTTGAGGCTTGCGGGTCTTCCAGCCAAAGGCCCCCGCTGCTGCGGTGAAGGCAAACTTCAGCCGATCATTCTTCAGATTCTTCAGCCGGAAATCCAGCGGGTCCATTTTCGCCTGGTGCGCCAGTTCATCCATATGCGATTCACGCGCAAAGTGGTTGGCGGTTGCGGCCAGCGACCGGTAGGAACCCTGCCGCAGGGGCGCCTTTACGGGGTGAAACTGGATGTGCTGGTTGGGAACTTCGTAGGGTGTGCGAATGGCTGATCCGCCCGAGTTGTAGTTGTGAAACTCCCAGGCGGTCAGCAGGCCCTGCCTGTCGATGCCGCTCGAGATTTCGATTACACCCGAGGGACGAAAGTATGCCCAGGTAAATTCTTCCTCGCGCGTCCAGATCAGCTTGACGGGCTTTCCGGCCGCGCGCGCCAGTCGCGCCGCCTCAATGGCTGCCTCGCCGGTATGCTTGCCGCCATAGGCTCCGCCCGTGTCGGGGACAATCACGCGGCAGTTGCCTTTCGAAAGGTGGAACGCTTCTTCCAATTGCTGCTGCACGCCAAACGGACGTTGCGACCCGGTCCAGGCAGTCAGCTTGCCGCTGTCCCATTCCGCCACCGCGGCCCGCGGCTCAAGAGGAGCGTGCTGGATGTAGGCGATGGTGTAAGTGGCTTTCAGGCGGTGCCTGGCAGCGGCCAGCCCGTCCTTCATCGATCCCGCTTCATATTCCCCGCGGCCCCCCGGCTCAGCGTGAGACTTCAGATATTCAAACAGTTCCGCGCTGGAAGGCTGGGGAGTGGTTTTCCAACTGGCCCGGATGGCAGCGGCGGCGCGCCTGGCATCCAATTCGCTGGGCGCGACAACACCCACGAAGTCGCCGTCGTGGACCACCGTGACGCCAGGCATGGCCTGAGCTTTGGAGGCGTCAAGCGATTCAAGCGTCGCTCCATAGGCGGAGGGACGCACAATCTTGCCGAACATCATGCCGGGCCGCCGTATGTCGGATGCGTACTGGTGCTCGCCGGTCACAAACGCCCGGCCGTTAATTTTGGGAACCTCCTTCCCGGCCACGGTCCATTCACTGGCAGGGGTTAATGGGTCATTTTCGACAATCGCCTGGGCCAGCGTCTGCCCCTGGGCAAGGTCGGCGTAACTCAGTGAGCGGGTGCCGTTTGTTTCCAAAACCTTGCCATCCTTCGCAACAAGCAACGAAGGCGGAACGTTCCACTGCTTCGCGGCCAGGCCAACCAGCACGTCACGCGCCACAGAAGCCACCCGGCGAAGCTGTTTGTTCATAGTGGGGGTCGTGCGGCTGCCGAAAGTCCCCATATCGAACGGCGTGAGATCGGTATCGCCCATCACCAGGCTGATCGAGTCCACCTTCACGTGGAGTTCTTCCGCTACAGCCTGAGCAAGCGAAGTGCGGATGTTCTGGCCCATTTCCGCCTTGCCGGTATAAACCGTCACCGCGCCGTTTTCGCCAATATGCAGCCAGGCGCCGATGTTCTCCGGCAACTGCTCCCGAAAACCTGAACCTCTGCGGCCTGATTCCTGTGCCAGGCCTTTGGGCAGCAATAGAAAAACAGCGACACCACCGCCCACGAGCTTGAAAAAGTCACGGCGGTCAAGCTCAAAGTGATGGAGCGGCGGCTCCTGAAACTCGTAGCGCTCGGGTTCGATGGCGATTTCCGGGATGTTCCTTTTAGTCATGCTTAAGACTTCTTCATGGCCGCTGAGGCCCGCTTGATGGCCTCAACAATGCGTGGATAGGTGCCGCAACGGCAGATATTGCCCTGCATAAATTCTCGAATGGTCTTTTCACTGGGGTCGGGATGCTCGCGCAGCAATGCCACGGCAGTCATGATCATGCCCGAGGTGCAGTAACCGCACTGGAAGGCTTCCGCGTCAAGAAAGGCCTGCTGTACGGGATGGAGTTGGCCGTTCTCTGCCATCCCTTCGATGGTGGTGACCTGCTTTCCGGCGGCGTCGCCCACCGGCGTGAGGCAGGAGTGGACGGGCTTGCCGTCCAGCAGGACCGTGCAGGCGCGACACTGGCCTTCGCCGCATCCGAACTTGGTGCCGGTAAGGCCCAGGTCGTCACGCAGCACGGTCAGCAGAGTGGCCTCCGCATCGGCGTCAATCGCGTGGCGCTTCCCGTTTACGCGGATTTCTGTAATCCTGGCCATGGCAACGAGCAGCGACTTTCAAAATGATTTGGACGATCTGAAAGGGCGAACAGGTTACAGGGCATTTGGCCCTGTAGCCTGCGCCGATGACTGCTGAATTACTTTCCGGTTGCGAACCGTTTTTCGACGGCCGCCCAGTCCACCACGTTCCACCAGTTCTGAATGTACTCGGGCCGGCGGTTCTGGTACTTCAGGTAGTAGGCGTGCTCCCACACATCGAGGCCCATCACGGGGAACTTGCCCTCCATCAGGGGGCTGTCCTGGTTGGCGGTCGAGTAGATATCCAGCTTGCCTGCGCTGTCTTTCACCAGCCACGCCCAGCCCGAACCAAACCGCGTGGTCGCGGCTGCTCCGAACTTTTCCTTGAACTGATCGAATCCGCCAAAAGTGCTCTTAATAGCTTCCGCAAGTCCGCCGCCGGGCTGGCCGCCCTTCTTGGGGCCCATGATTGTCCAGAACATGGAGTGGTTGGCGTGGCCGCCCCCGTTGTTGCGGACAGCGGTCCGAATATTGTCCGGCACCAGCGAGCAGTTGTTGGCCAGAAGTTCCTCAACGGTCTTGCCGGCCAGATTGGGCACCGACTCGATCGCCTTGTTCAGGTTGTTGACATACCCGCCATGGTGTTTGCCATGGTGAATTTCCATCGTCATTTTGTCAATGTAAGGCTCCAACGCATCAGCTGCATAGGTAAGAGCAGGGAGAGTAAACGGCATTGCGCCTCCTTTAACTGTCGTAGGTGAAGATCCCATCGCTACCTCCTTCTTAAAGTCGGATTCTGGCGGCCTTCTTTCAATCGAGGCCGCAGTCTGTATGCCCTCATCAGCGGGGCACAGAGGAACGGAATCGCCGCACGCAAAACCCGGCGCGAGCATGCCTCAACTCAGTCTGCCGGACGGCGGGGCTCCTTAGTCAAAACGAAAATTCTTGATTTCCGAATCTGTCTCGCCCCGTCTTTCACCATTGCCAACAGTTTATCACAGCTCCTCGGGGAGAGATCAAAAACAGGCGTGCCGGCACAAATGCTCGCCCTGCCGTTTCTGTAATGACGCCAATCGGGGTGGATGATTGCCAACGGCATCTCTGTATCCTCTGAGTCTCGGGAGCATTCGCGGCTGGCGCAGAGTTGCCGCCACCCATTCCTCGCCATCCTGCGTCAGATGAACCGGGCCGGGGGCGGTCGGCTGCGATGAGGTTTGCGCCAGGATGGAGCAAACTGAAAATGAAACAACAAACACCACAATGGCATTTGCTACAATCCGCCACGGCCCGAAACTGCCCCGTACCCACCGGAGTCCAGCAGGTGTCTTTGCTGTCCGAGGAAGCGGGGGGCGCTTGCTTGTGTTCATTCGAGTCGACCCATTGTACTTTTCGAGGTGTCTTTCAAAGATTAAAATCTCCAGCCTGGCCATGGCCGCTCGACGCCGTAATACTGAGGCTTATACACCGCCGTTCTAATCCCTCTCAG
>DATLWV010000194.1:0-9645 GCA_035576145.1 Terriglobia bacterium | reverse complement strand
TGTGAACGGCCCTAGGGGAAAGTCTGGGAATGAGGCGGCCGTCTAGGACGACAGCACGCAGCGCCTGATCGTCAGCCAGCATGGTGATAACGACATCGCTGGCACAGGCATCGCTGGCCTGGTCGGCAATGGCTGCGCCTTCCGCGAGCAGGCTTTCCGCGCGCTCGCGAGTACGATTGTAAACTGTAATCTCGTGGCCTGCTTTCAACAGATTGCGGGCCATCGGCAGTCCCATATTGCCAAGGCCGATGAATCCTGCCTTCATCCTCTTCTCCCAGTGTCTTTGGGTTTACCGCATCAACCACCAAGCAGGTCCAACATCTCCGGCAGTTCACGATGCACGCACGTGAAGATAGGCGTGTCACGCAGGGTATAGTTGCTGGCCTCGGCGTGGCGCAATTCCATCACGAGATCCAGGAAATGGTCAGGCTTGTCACTTTCAAATGCCACCACGAATTCCTGGTCGTCTAGACCGAACGAATATGTGGTGTTCAGCCTGACCGTTGGAAAACGGTGCCCGATCTCGATGTGCTCATTCATCATTCCCTGGCGCGCTTGTTGAGTCAACCGGTACCAGGCCCTTGTTTTCACGAAAGGATAGACAAACAGATACTTGAACTTCCCGGGGGTCAGCCGAAGGCGAGTCCCCTCCTGGTCGTCGTGGACATGATCGCGGACGTAGGTGGAACGCTTCGTCATGGCGAGGTATGAATATGGCGTAGTGAGATATTTGCCCAGATCAGTCGCCAGCATGCGCGCTGTCATATCCTGAAAATCAGTCATGTTGTAGCTGATTCGCCACAACAAAAAGTCACAGTCGCCGCGAATTCCTACGAGCGAATACGGAATGATCAGCATATCCGGTTCATAGCTCCTGGCGACGTCAATGAACTGGCATTTGCCGCGCTTTCGATCCTCTTCGGGAAGCCTCCGCCAGGCGGGATCTACTTTGTAGAATGCAAAATTTACGAATTGGCGGCGATTATCATCGCGTTTGATCTCTGCTGTTTTTGCATCAGCCAAAGTGTAAACTCCTCCTCCAAAGAATCCGGTGGCTAATCTCCGGAAAACCGGCCTTGAGTTGCAGATGGTTGCCCCAACTCACTGTGTTACAGAGTACCTTTCAATATAGCACGGATCAGACCGGCAATAGAGGCGGAGCGGGACACCTGCAGTTGGTGTCAGGTTGTGGGATGGCGTGAAGTGAAGAGACGGTGGATCGAGACCGGGCAACCCAAGCCCTATAAACATCAAGCGGATGGACGGCCTTTCGTGCCTTTGGCCGTTACCATCCGCTCGACGTGGAGGGTGCCCCGACGCTAAAAGATTCGGACCGTTCTCCTATTGGTTCAGGTTTGCAGTCGCCTGGTTTTCAGCCGCCGGCTGCTGGGCGCTGACAGGCATTTGGGGTACCATAACTGTCAGATCAACCCGCCTGTTTTGTTCGCGTCCCTTACGGGTTGAGTTGGGAGCTGCGGGATCAGACTCGCCATACCCCATGCTGTAAATTCGAACCAGAGGGACCTTCCCGTTCGTTGTCAGGTAACGGATCACCGCGTCGGCCCGCTTCTGGCTGAGCTGCAGGTTGTATTCTTTGGGGCCCGTCTGGTCAGTGTATCCCTGGACCTGAATGACGTAATGCTTCAGGCTGCTGACGGCCTGGGCCAGTTGATCCAGGCGTTCCATGTCCTCTTTGGTCAGCGTGGCCTTATCAAGAGCGAACAGGATTGTGGCACGCTGGTCTGCCTGGTAATTGTCGAAGTTGTTGACCATCTCCTGAGCTTTGTTGGCTTCTGCCACGCCCTGATCCGCCACCTGGCGGGCCTGCTGGGCGTGCTGGTCAGCCTGCCCTGCTGCCTGATTGGCTTTTTCAGCGCTGTTTCGAGCGTCAGCAATTCCGGCCTCGGTCTTGTCGTCGAGGTTGCGGATGTCCTGGGCATTCTGTCCTGTCTTCTGGTCTACCTTCTGATCTACTTTGCTGATGCGCGAGTCCAGCGGCGTTGTGGTGTTTCGGACAAATTTCCTCGTGGCGATGCAGCCCGTACTCAACAGCAACATCGGACCCAAGGCCACGGCCATGATTCTAGCGAATCTTTTTGCATTCATTATTTTATCTCCCCGGCAGTTCTAAGTTACTACGCTGTGGTTCAGAGCATTCTGACTGCCAAATCCAATGGAGACCGTAAGTGCTTTGAAATGAATCACTAATTTCGACAGCAGACTGCAAAACAACTGTAACAAGTAAAGGGCCCTGTAAAATTTATCTGGTAACCGGCCTCCGCCGTTCCCCACTCGGATTTCTGCGGACCTCCACAAACAGGGTTGTAAAAAGGGGCATTCCCCCGGGTTTTGGGGGCTGTTTAATCGCCGTGGCCATGTGACTGGAGGTAGTCGAGTAACTTCCTGAAAGCCACCCCGCGATGCGAAACATCGAACTTCTCCTCCATGCCCAGTTCAGCGAACGTTCTTTTCAACGGGGGATAATAGAAGTAAGGGTCGTAGCCGAATCCTTCTGTCCCCTTGGCCTCATCCTGGATCAGCCCTTCAGCCCTGCCTTCTACCACGGTCAGAATTTTTCCGTGCCGGGCGAGTGCAATGACGCAGGCATAATGTGCCGTACGGTCAGATTGGGGCACGCCGGCCAACTCGCGAAGGAGTTTCTGGTTATTGGCTCCGTCGTCTGCTTCGGGTCCTGCATAGCGAGCGGAAAAAACTCCGGGGCCCGAGCCGAGCGCATCCACCGAGATGCCGGAATCGTCGGCGAAGACCATGCCATCCGTCCACTGGCTGTAATAGAGCGCCTTCTTGCAGGCGTTTTCTTCAAACGTGTTTCCGTCCTCTATGCAGACGGGCAGGTCCTCGATGCCGGGAAGAAGCTCAACTTCAATTTCCCGGACTTCAGCGGCGTGCCTGAATTCCCGCAATTTCCCCGGATTTGTTGAGGCAAGGTAAATGGTCTGCATCAAGGAATTGGAACATGAGCTGGCTTTGATTTTACAGCCCCCTCACTTGATAAAGGTCTGCCCAGTCGCCCTCTTTTTGACCATAGCCGGGTCTGCGCCTGGGGCAGGGAGTTGCAGCGTCAGGCCCGCGCGGCCGGCAGATCGACTTTAGTAACCGACTTCTGCATTGCAATCAATTGTTGAATGGCAGGGCGCGCCAGTTCAATCAGCATCGCCATGTCCTCATTGCTGAAAGGCGGCCCTTCAGCTGTTGCCTGGACTTCCACAAAGCGGCCCGAACCGGTCATTACGACATTCATATCGACTTCGGCGCTGGAGTCTTCCGAATAATCGAGGTCAAGCAGAATTTCCTTCCCGATGATTCCCACACTGATGGCGGCCACAAAGTCGGTCAAGGGAATTTCAGGAATTACTTTCTGTTCTTTAAGTTTCCTGAGGGCAATTGCGAGTGCGGCCATGGCGCCCGTGATTGACGCGGTGCGCGTGCCGCCGTCTGCGCGAATGACGTCACAGTCAATCCAAACGGTCCGCTCTCCGAGTTTTTCAAGGTTCACGATGGCGCGCAACGACCGGCCGATCAGCCGCTGGATTTCCATTGTCCGGCCGCTGGGACGGCCCCGGGTCACCTCGCGAGGAGTTCGGATTTCCGTGGCACGCGGGATCATGGCGTATTCGCTGGAGATCCAACCCTTGCCTGTTCCTTTCAGGAACTGGGGCACACCGGAATCGACCGAAGCCGTGCATATCACCTGGGTCTCGCCCAGGCGGATTAGTGCCGAACCTTCAGCACTGGAAACGAAGTCGGGAATGATTTCGACACGCCGGATTTCCGTCGCTTTACGGCGGCCGGCGCGCACGAGCTTCCCTCCGGAATAGAGCAGGCCCGAAAGAGTCTTGGGTGTAGAGGACATAACTTCTCCTGGTTCAGTGCGTTTGAGCAATCAGTGATGGCTCAGGCGCGAAATTGCCGGTCAGGTCGATGTGGCCGTCCAGGGTCTGGACTTCCTGGCCCTGGACAAGGAATTTTACTTCCTTCACCTGGGTGATATTGGCGCACAGCGAGTCCACAATTGAATAAACGGCCAGACTTTCACTTTCAATTCCCGGCCGAAAGTCTGCCAGCGCCTCCTGCGAAAGGTCGACGATGGCGGTTCCATCCTGCGAGAGGAATACGGCCCTGATGGATGTTGATGGTGAAAGGGCCGTGCCGTGCCCCTGGTGTGAGCCTTCGATGAGTGCCAGAAGAATCTGCCGGACGGCCTTAATATTGTCTGAAGAGAGTTTCAGAGACCGTGTTTCAGGCAGCAGATTCCCCCCCGCGTAGGAAGGGAAGTAGAGAGTGATGATCTGGGCCTGGCCTCCGGATTGCTGCAACGCCTCTTCGTTCAACTGCGTTCGCGCTGTCTGCTCAGACCGCAAAGTACTCTCAACCGTCGGCGTGATGTGGCGACGCAAAGTCATCAGGTAGTAAATTCCTGCTGCCAGAATAACTGCGACGGCGATTGTCAATATCAGTGCGCGGCGATGCATGGTTACGGTTGTCCCCCCTGTAATCGCGCGATGGCCGCAACGACAGCATCGCCAATTTCCTGCTGAAAGGCCGGGTTGGTCAGCGCGGCGGAATTGCCGTCGGGTGTAAGGCTTCCGACTTCAATGGCAACGGCAGGTGCGGCAATGCTCTGCAAAACCCTCACCGGGGCCTCCATGGGCGGGGTTGACGCCACCTTCGTGGTCCTTTGCAAGTCCTGCTGCAGGCCCTGTGCAAGACGGTTGCTCTGGTTCATAAACCGCAACTGTACCTTTTCCCAGTTGATGAAGAGTTGCTGCGGGTCCGGGCCGGGCGTCATGGCCAATGGTGATGAGGGACGATAACTATAAACCATCACGCGCGGGGTCGATGGTCCAAGGTCGCCCGCGTGGAATGAAATAAACGCAAGGGGATGCGCGATGTTGGCTTCGGCGGCCCTTTGATCAAATCCAACATTCACGTCGCCTGTCCGCGTGAGAACAACCCTGTATCTACCGGTTGCCTGGAGCGTTTTCCGCACCTGGTCTGCCAGTTGCACTGTCAGGTTCTTCTCAAGCAATCCGCCCTTTCCCTGTGCTCCGATGTCGCTTCCGCCGTGCCCTGCGTCCAGCACCACCGCCGGGAGCGAAAGGTTAGGAACTGCCATCGGAGTCAAACCGCCGGTTGCAGTTGCAGGCGGAGGGGTGGCTGGAGCGGGAAGAGTTGGCGCCGCCGGCTCAGCCGGCACCGGGGCCTGTTGCGCCACTGTCGCACCGGGTTGCATAATGTTAGCGACTAGAACTTTCCTGCCTTCTCCCAGTTTGGGATAAAAGTCAAAGCCCGGCGCGGAAGGAGTCACAATCAGCTTGGGCAGCCCGTCGTGATCGTCGAACTTTACCTGCGAGACGTACGGGTTGCGGAACTCGAAATTGGACTCAATGGGTTCAACGGGATTGTTTCCAAGATACAGGATCCACTTTCCGTTCTGGGCCGCCGTGCGAAGGTTTACCTGCTCAGTAAATTGAATAGTTAGCTGAGCTCCTTCCTGGAGCGGTGACAGGTGGAGTGTAAAGGAGTTCGGCCTTATCCCTCCCACAAAAATCCGGTTTTCGCCCCGCTGGTATTCCACAGTCTGGTTGACCACCGTGGGCAGGACGGTAGTTACAAAATCAACCGGAACCATCCATTGGCCATCAATGAACCGCACGGGTTGGGCCAGCTTGACCCGACCGTTATTCACCCGGACGACGGGGTTGTCCTGCTGGAGCCGGATCTGTGTGCTGTTGAAATACAACTCCAGGGACCTTCTCCGGCTTTTCAGGCTTTCGACGGTGCCAAAGAGGTTCAACGTCTGGAGCACAGGAAGATACTGGGCGTCACCGTAATTTCGAGTCTGAAGGATGGAGCGGGACTTCGGGAAGTAGAAAACAAAACTGTCGCTTCGGCCAAGGCGCGGAACAGATAGAAGCAAAGTTCCGATGGCAGCCACCAGAGAGAGCCAGCGGAAGGATCGGACCTTGCGATTGTCGTGTTTAACCAAAGGTTTCACGCGCTGTAGGGTTCCATTGGCAGGGCAAACCCTGAGGGCTATCCGTGCCAGCCTGTTATTTTAGTCGAAGCTTTCACGTGCTTGCAATTGCGCGGGCCGCTTCAGCACAGCTTCTTTACACTCGACTCAGCGGGGCGGGCCCAGTGAATAATTGTGAGCGTCACCAAATGCTCCGATGCCGATGTGGACTATCGAGACCCATCGCTCCAGCTTGTGGTGGCCTGTCCGGTGCAGCCAGTAGGCAGCGCCGATTGATACCGCGGTCCCTGCAACTTCTATACCGGCGAACAGCGGCTTGTTATCCACAATGCTGTTGGTCAGCAGCACCTCATTATTGCCCAGGTGCCGAAAGTGCCGTGTTGAGGTGTAGTCGAGGGCCCGCACTGCGGCCACACCCCCAAACAGCGTCAGGTTGGTCTTGTCAAAGAAGCGATGAGCGCTCTCGGGAAGCTGGACAGGTTGTACTTGCACCTGAGGTCCCACCGCTACGGAATGCTCCACCTGGTGCTGTTGGGCTTTGAGGCCATTGGTCGCCGCTCCAAGGGCCAGGACAAAGATGAAAGCCACCGCTGCGCGTTCGGGGAGCCATCGGACGCGCGGGCACCGCTCTCCGAAACTGCTGGTTTCAATCTGCATCACGCGGCGTTCGTTGGCTTTCACTTCACCACCATCACGCCGTGGGCGGGCAGGTAAAGGGTGGTTCCGTTGCCTGTAACGCGGGCTTCCGAGGTTCCGAACAGCTGCCTGTATTTTGTTCCCATGCCTCCCAGGCCCGTCAGGTGGCAGGTCACCGGCAGTTCTGTGAAGTTTGCAACCCCAACCCGGTCGTGCATCGGGAAGACGGCAACACGCGGAGGTGCATCGAGCGATGTGGGCACAAACTCCGCCACCGCGGCCCGAAGCTTACTGAGCGCGTCGCGAGTTTTGGGATCGATTTGGGTGATCTGGTCCTCTGCTGTAACGTAAGCCAGGCGCGGCAACTGGTCTGAGAAAACGATGATTTTGCCGCTGCCTTCCGATATCCGTTTCAGGAGTTCATCCTTTTCGAGAGCGACGTTGTTGTCCGGAGTGAGACGAGGATCGGCATTCAACCGATGGGCGAGAGCCTCGCTCACGAAAGCCGTGCCACCGTCCTCGAGGAAGTTGGCAAGTTCAGGGACAAAGTTCGTGTCGTCCAGCGCGTGCGCCGTGAACAGCGCCGCCCGGGCCTTTGCAGGGAAGTGGGCCGTGGGGAGCAACGGAATTCCCAGCATTCCGATCTGGTCAAAAATATAAGGTTCATTGCCCGCGTCGCTATTGGGAGGCTTGTAGGCCGGAATGCCGTCCCAATTACCCACCAGTTTGGCCAAGCTGTCGAGTTGAGGACGAAGATCGGCCAGGGAATCAGATTGGGCGCGGTACTTTTCGGAATCCAGCTCGCCGTAGTGGAAGAGAAAGACCTCCGGCGCTCCCGCCAGAATGGTGACATAAGCCTGGTCCATGTAGAACGTGGCATCGGTGCCGTAGGGATCAAACCAGCCGCCGCCTTCCTTTACTCCGGCAACGTCGGCAAGCCAGCGATAAAGGAAAAAGCCGCGGTACTGTTGTGTATGGCCCCATTGGTTGGAGCTGGGATCGCGGAGTTCGGTGCCCACCCAGATGCGGTCATAGAGGTCCGATTCCTTGTCCACCACGTAGCCGCGATTCTGGAAGTTGTCATACCACTGGGGAAACTTCAGAATGATTTTCACTTTCGGATTGACGGCCCGCGCTGCTCCCAGAACATTCTTGCTGCTCATCTCGACCATCAGTTTGTCGCGATACTGTTTCCAGCTCATCGGTCCCTTCGCCCCCGCGCACTCTGAGCACTCGCAGTCGGTGAAGAAGAAATCGTCGATCATGATCTCGTTGAACAGGCCGGCGGCGTAGCGGAAGATGTCCGCCAGATGCTGCTGGTTGTGGTGGTTGGTGTAGCACGCTGCCACCTTCCAGCCGGTTGAGGGCTTGCCAAGTCCGGTGGTGGTGACGCAGCCGGAAACCTGGAGCCCCTCATCGCGGAAAAAGTCGCGAGATGCCTTGAGCGTAGCGGCGTCGGCCTGGTAGCCGTCGCGGAAGACTTCAATGTAGACCTTGGAAATTCCCATGCGGCGGCAGAAGTTGAGCGCCTGCTCACGGCCGGCCGGCGTTTCGAGACGGTCGCGAACGTCCTGCGCCGTGAAGAGCGTTTCCCACTGCGTTGCCCGCGCAACGGGAACGCAAGCCAGAAGCACGAGCATGTAGATCCCACACATGCGGAGAAAATGGGTCATGCTTGATCGGCAATCGGAAGAAGACATTTTCAGATCCTCAGAGTAGCAAGAGTGAGCGGCGCGCGATCATCGCCGCAGGCGGGATCAAACCCGAATTCGGTAAGGACAAAGAAGAATAGCACCGCACGGCATGGGCTGCAATATTTCCACTGGCCGGCCGTCAGAAATGGCCAAGAGGTCCGAACTTGGATTGAATGAAGGGTCCACAAATATTCTGTTGCTTTGGTAGGCCGAGCTTTGACCTGCGGTGAGTATTCAACCCCATTTCATCGTCGGAGTGATATTTCGCTGTCTCGTATTTTCAACAACATGGCCGGGTTCGTTTTCGGGTTCGTTATTTCCACAGGGACGATTTTTCAACAACTTACCGGCTTCGTTTTTGGGTTTGTTCGGGTTCGTTTTTGTCCTTGATCCTGTTTTTTCAATAACTTCTCCGGTTCGTTTTCTAAAAAAGGTATTCTTTTTTATTTTTCGAGCCTTAGAACCGCTTGTCGAAACGATCCTGCGCGCCCTTGTTTCAGCCCCGTATCCCTGAACAGAAGACTAGCATACTAGCGTAGCGTCTGTCAAGGTTTTTCGTCGAGAAGCGCGGCCACGCGCGCGGGGTCGGTGGTGGGGAGTTTGCAGGTATAGTTTTCGCACACGTAGGCGGTGGCTTTGCCGTCGATGGGGTGCATCCCCTCAATGAACGGAAGCCAACTGGCGAGTTGCTTACCCTCCTCGCCATCCACGACGAAAAGGACCTTGTTGGGCAGATACCGCCGGTTCACAACGTTGAGCAGCGCCTGTGTATCCTGACGGGTGCGGTCTCCGGCGATGACCACCTGCCTCGGTTTCGAGAGGGCGAAGTCCACGGCTGAAATCATCTGGGGCAAAGTTTCCGGAGCATGCTCGATCTGGCGGCTGAAGGCGGCAAAAACCTGGTCGGCTTTTTCGCGCCAGACCGGGCGGTTGGCCATTTCCGCAAGCCGCAGCAGATTTATGGCTGCGACGGAATTGGCGGAAGGCTCGGCGCCGTCATAGGCGTCCCGCATTCTCACCAGGATGGATGTATCATTGGGCGGGGTCTGGAAGTAGCCGCCGCCTTTGTCATCCCAGAAAAGCCGGTCCTGCGTTTCCTCGAGGCGGATGCCCCAGGTGAGATCGGAAACTCGGAATGAGGCTTCATAGAGATCGAGCAAGCCCTGGATGAGGCCCGTGTAGTCGTCGAGAAAACCGCCGATGCCCACGTCGCCTTCACGATAGCGGCGCATCAGCATACCCGTCCGGTCGTTGTAGAGTTTGGCCTGGATAAAGTCGGCCGCGTCCTGTGCCGCTTTGACGTATGCAGCGTCGCCT
>DATLWV010000193.1:0-14766 GCA_035576145.1 Terriglobia bacterium | reverse complement strand
ATCCCTGCTGCGTACCACCGCATGCGGCCGGTTTCCGTTTTCCGCACGCCGTGGTAAAGGAGCTCGGTAACGAGCGCAATTCCCGAGTAAATGTAGTCGACGAAATCGCTTTTATCAACCCGCGCAATCCAGACGATGGGGCGGACAAAAACTCTTTCATACAGCCAGTCCATTCCCCAATCGGTAAACCAGAACCGGTGGAGCGCCTTCGAGATTGCGGGCGCCGTGATAGCCTCCGCAAGCTCACGCTTCTTAATAAAGAAAAGGTATGCGACGTAAAGGCCGGTCAGAAAAGCCAGCGTCACCAGGCCTTCTGACCCGAGTTCGGACAACCCGCGCAGCGGCCCTTCAGTCACGGGCGGCAGAGCATTGTGCATGAATTCGGTGAAAGTCTGAATGTGGAGCTTGCCGAAGAACTCGGGCGTATCAAGAAAACCTCCCACCACCGAAAGGACGCCGAGCACAACGCAGGGCATCATCATGGCAAAACCGGGACGCTTGTGCACCTTGGTCTTCATTTCACCGAAGAAGACCAGGAAGATCAGGCGGAACGTGTAAAGCGAGGTCATCAGCACTCCGAGGACGGCCGCCACCCACAGCGCCGTGCTGCCGCGGCTTGAGGACCATGTATCCCAGATGATCAGTCCCTTGCTGTAGAAGCCGGCGGTGATCAGCGGCAAGCCGGCCAGTGAACAGCCTGCGGCCAGGAACGTCCAGAAAGCCACTGGCATTTCCTTGCGCAGCCCGCCCATTTTGAAAATGCTTTGTTCGTGGTGAAGGGATTCAATAATGACCCCGGCTCCCAGAAAGAGCAACGCCTTGAAAAACGCGTGCGTCATGAAATGGAAGATTGCCGCCGACCACGCTCCCACGCCCAGCGCCAGGAACATATATCCGATCTGGCTGACGGTGGAATAAGCGAGCACACGCTTGATGTCCGATTGCGTCACGGCGCTAAAGCCCGCCAGGATCAGCGTTGCCGCACCAACGATGGCGACGGCAAGCTGCGCGGTTGGAGCAATAGAGAACAACACGTGCGTCCGGGCAATCAGATAAACACCGGCCGTTACCATCGTTGCGGCGTGGATCAGGGCGCTGGTGGGCGTCGGGCCCGCCATCGCGTCGGGCAACCAGGTTTGCAACGGAAGCTGCGCGGATTTGCCCACGGCGCCGCCCAGCAGCAGCAGGCCGGCCACCACCGGCAGCGTTGAATCCACCGGCCATTGCACCAGGGCCCGGTGCATCAGTTCCTGAATATTGAGCGTGCCCAGCTTGTCGAACAGCAGGAAAAGCCCGAGGGTCATGGCCGTGTCGCCGACGCGCGTGACGATGAAGGCTTTGCGCGCCGCCAGCCCGTTCTCCGGATTCTTATACCAGAAGCCGATCAGCAGGTAGCTGCACAGACCGACGCCTTCCCATCCCAGAAACAGGATGAGCAAATTCGAGCCCAGCAGCAGAGTGCACATTGAGGCGACAAACAGGTTCATGTAGGCGAAGAACCGGCTGTAGCCCTCGTCCTCACCCATGTATTCCGCTGAATAGAAGTGAATGAGGAAGCCGACGAAGGTAACCACCAGAATCATGACCAGGGAAAGCGCATCCAGATAGAACGCGATTTCCGGCCGGAAACCTGCCACGTCAATCCATGTCCAGAGGACCTGGGTAAAGCTGTTGCCCGGCGGAGGTGAGGTGAGGAAACTGTAAGCAACCAGGAACGAGACTACGGCCGACAAGCCGATTGAGCCCGCGCCAAAAACCGGGACCATCTTTCGGGGCATGCGTTTCCCGAGAGTTGCGAGCACCACAAAGCTCGCAATCGGGAAGGCCGGAATCAACCACAACAGGTGGAGCACGTTATCCTCTCATCTCACTCACAGCGTCAGCATCCAGCGTCTTGAACCGGCGATAGATCTGAAGCACCAGGGCAAGTCCCACCGAAACCTCGGCGGCGGCCATGGTCAGAATAAAAAGAAACACAATTTGTCCGTCCGGCTGGCCCCAACGGGCGCCGGCAACAACAAACGCCAGGCCGGCGGCGTTCAGCATGATCTCGAGCGACATCAGCATGAAGATCACATTCCGCCGCACCAGCAGGCCCACGAGTCCCAGAGCGAACAAGATGCCCGCCAGAAGCAGTCCCTGTTGCATGGGTACGGGTGCCATTCTACTTCTCCGTTTTCTCCGGTGTACGCCGGCCCAGATGGTACGCTCCCACCAGGGCCCCAAGCAGCAGCATCGACGCCAGTTCCACTCCGATCAGATAAGGCCCGAAGAGGACGATTCCAACCTGCTTCGGTTCAATCGCCGCGGAGCCATAGACCGCAGTGCCCGCGCTTGACACCAGCCAGGCGACTTCTGCAATCAGAATCGCAGCCAGAATCGAGGGGCCAACCCACATACTTCCCCGCTGCCACTCGCGCTCCGTGTCCGTGGCCTTCTTCCCCAGGTTCAGCATCATGACCACGAAAACAAACAGCACCATGATGGCGCCGGCATAAATAATGACCTCCAGCGCAGCGATAAACGGGGCGCCGATGACAAAAAAGACGATGGCCACCGAAAGCAGCGAAACAATCAGGTAGAGCAGAGCGTGCACGGCGTTCATGCGCGTGATCGCCAGAATCGTCGAGGCAATCGCTACAATGGCCGCAATGTAGAAAACAACTTCCATAACCTTGGTCTCAGGGCATCAGGTCGTGGAGGTCCACAGGCGGAGCTTCGTTTTCCGCCTCTCCCTTGTCTTTCCCGCCGATCTTGACGCCCGCAACACGCCAGAAATTATAGCCGTGGTACTTGCCTTCACCACTGATCAGCAAATCCTCTTTTTCATAAACCAGGCTCTGCCGCTTGTATTCGCCCATCTCAAAATCCGGCGTCAACTGGATGGCGTAAGTCGGGCACGCTTCCTCGCAGTAACCGCAGAAGATGCACCGCGAAAAATTGATGCGGAAAAAATCCGGATAGCGTCGTCCGTTTTCATCTTCCGTCGCCTGCAGAGAAATACAATCCACAGGACAGGCCACAGCACAGAGATAGCACGCAACGCAACGCTCTTCACCGTCAGGGTCGCGGCTCAGAATAATGCGCCCCTTGTGCCGGGGAGGAAGGTAAGGCTTCTGCTCGGGGTACTGGACGGTCACCCGCCGCTGGAACATATGCAGGAAAACATTCCATAGCGATCTTATTACGCTCAGCATTTAATAACTCCCAACCTCGCCAACCAGAGCCTGCCTCCTTATTTGAAGGCAAGCACAAGAGCTCCCGTCACCATCAGATTTACCAGCGCCAGCGGGAGCATGATCTTCCATCCCCAGGTCATCAGTTGGTCAAACCGGGGCCTCGGCAGCGCAGCCCGCAGCAGGATGAAGAAACAGATCAGCAGGAATACCTTGATGGAGAACCAGACGCCCGCAGGAAGCCAGGGTCCCAGCCAGCCGCCGAGGTACAGCAGCGTGATCATGCAGGAGATGAGAATGACCCCCATGTATTCTCCGACGAAGAACATTCCGAACTTCATGCCGGAATATTCCGAGTGGAACCCGGCCACCAATTCGCTTTCCGCTTCCGGCAGATCGAACGGCAGGCGGCGGGTTTCAGCGATGCCGGCGATAAAGAAAAGCACAAAACCCAGAAACTGCGGAATGACAAACCAGACGTGCTGTTGGGCCTCGACAATGTCCTGCAGATTGAACGAGCCGGCCATCAGCACCGTACCCATCATGGCCAGTCCCATGAAGACTTCGTAGCTCAGCATCTGCGCCGAGGCGCGTAATCCCCCCAGCAGCGCATATTTGTTGTCTGACGACCAGCCCGCGAGCACCACGCTGTAGACTCCCAGCGACGACAGGCCCAGGAAGAACAGCGCCCCGATATTCAGGTTGGCCACCACAAACGAAGGCGCAAAAGGAATCACCGCGAACGTCAGTAAAACAGTCACCACGATGATTGCGGGCGCCAGCACAAAGACCGCCCTGTCCGCAAAAGGAGGAACCCAGTCCTCCTTGAAAAAGATCTTCACCATGTCCGCCACAGACTGCAGCAACCCGAACGGCCCCACGCGGTTTGGTCCATAGCGGTCCTGCCAGAGGGCCAACAGCCTCCGCTCCAGCCAGATCAGGACCGCCGCCAGGTTCAGCGGAACCATCAGAACAACGAAAACAACGATGATGTAGTAGAGCGTCTCGTTCATGATCGTGAAAGCTTCGTCCAGGCCGGCAGGCCGCTCCCTTCCAACGGAACCAGACCCGCCGGAAGTCCGGCGATCCCTTTCGGTAGATCAGGGTGAACCACAACCGGAAGCTTCTGCCTCGTGCCGTCCAGGCTCACTTCAATCTGGGCGCCATCCTCCACATGCAGGCGCGCGGCATCGGCTGCGTTCAGAGCAACGTAAGGCTTGGGCGCCAGTTTCGCAACCGCAGGCGCCTGGTTGCTCAACTCCTCTGATCCAAAGACGTGATAGAGTGGCACCAGCAGCCATTCGTCGGCCCGCGCCTGGAAAGCTTTTTGTGGCCCCGAGAAATACATCGCGCTGCCGCCCTGCGGCGGTTCAATCAACCGCACTCCCGGGTCGCCTCCGCGTAACGCGCCGTTGATCTCGCTCTGGAACTTGTTCACCGACTGAATGGAATTCCAGCCGGGCGACCAGAAGAAAGGTGTCAGGGCGCCAGGCGGTTGGGCCGGGGAACCTTCCATTGAAAAGGCCAGTGCAGAATCCGGATCCTGCGGCGGCTTCGGTTCACTGACGCTGATGTTGGCCAGCATCGCCGTCCGCCCGCTGGAGCGGTGCGGAGAGCGCGGGACCTTTTCGTTGAGAATACGGAATTTCGAGGAGGGGGCCGCCTCAGTAATCTTCGCAAGTGCGGGCACAGCACCGGCCGCCGCAGAAACCAGATCGTCCAGCACGTTCCAGGAACCAGCCTCAGCTTTCCCGGCCGCCTTCATCATGTCCAAAAGCCAGCGCCAGCTTTCCTGAATGTCGTCTTCGGGAATGTACGCCTGGAAAAACCGCTGGGCTCGCCCTTCGTTGTTCACGAGGGTCCCATCGGACTCGGCAAAAGCGCCCGCCGGAAGCACAAACTCCGCTTTGGAAGAAGTCGGAGTTGTGAGGTGGTCCAGGACAATCATGTGCCGGACCGCCTGCATCAGGTTGTCCACAGACCTGGCAGGGGCGCGACGGTAGAGATCGTTTTCAAGGATAATGACGGTGTCCGCTTTGCCTTCTTCAACCTCTTTAAAGGCATCGCTCAGTTTTCCACCGCCCAACAGGGAAACGCCAAGGCTGTTCGCCTCCGGCATGGTAAAGCTCAGCCCGGCCTCTTTGCCATCCTTCGCGAGCGCCCTTGCCACGTTCGCAGCAGCCTGGATAACCGCCTCGCTGTTCAAGCTTGGCCCGGCAACAACCAGCGGCCGCTTCGCAGCCTTGAGGGTCTGGGCGATGCGCTCGGCCATCTGTCGAACGTCGTCTGAAAGATCAGCGCCCGCGGGGGCGTCAAAATCAAGCGCATGGGCAACGGCAAAGCCAAGGCGCGCAATGTCATCCGGAGCGGCGCGATAAGTATCGGTCGCTACGTCATCCAGCCGGGTCTCATTGGGAGTAGCGATGAACAACGGCCCGGTGTCATTTTGGACGGCTTCGCGGACCGCGTGGTCAAGCCAGCGGGGAATCTTCATCTTGTCGGTCATTTCCATCGGCTGCTGGCGGACCGACTGCCTGAGCGCCAAAGCAATTCTTGGGGCTGTGTTGCTGACGTCTTCACCAAGAACCAGAACAGCGTCGGAATTCTCGATCTCGCGGAGTGATGGCGACCGCGCCGGCCCCTGACGCAGGATCTCCGCCATCAGGGAAACAAGATGGGAAGATTCGTCCGACATACCGTTGAAGAAGCGGTCCGGCCCCACCAGGCTGCGCAACGCGAAGTTGGATTCGAGCGACGCTCTCGGAGACCCGATTCCAATCACCCTGCTCTTGCCCTTTAGAATGTCGCCCAACTGCTCAACGGCTTTCTTTTTGGGAACAGGCTTCAGCCTGCCGTCCTGGCGGGACAGAGTTTGGCGCACCCTCTGCTCGCTGTTGACAAATTCGTAGCCGAAGCGCCCGCGGTCGCACAGGAAGTAACCATTCACCTCGCCGTTGTAACGGTTGAGGATCCGCCGCAGCGTTCCGTAACGCTCGCCCGCGGAAGTGCTGCATCCCAGGCCGCAATGGACGCACACGGAGGGGGCCATCTGCAGGTCCCACTTGCGCGTGTAATGCTGCTTCAGCGTCTTGTCGGTAAAGACTCCCGTCGGGCAGATCTCAACCAGGTTGCCCGCAAATTCACTCTCCAGGATTCCGTCTTCCTGCCGCCCGAAATAGGCGATGTTCCGCAAGCCGAAAGCCTGCAGGTCCGTTCCGCCGGCATATTCGCGGTAATAGCGCACGCACCGGTAACACTGGATGCAGCGGTTCATCTCATGATTGATCAGGGGGCCCAGGTACTGATTGTGGAAGGTGCGTTTGGGATAGGGTGTCCGGCGGTAATTGTGACCGGTCATCACGGTCATATCCTGAAGGTGGCACTCTCCGCCTTCGTCGCAAACCGGGCAATCGTGCGGGTGGCTGAGCATCAGCCCTTCGATCACTCCTGCCCGAAAAGCCGCCGCGTCGGAATCTTTGACGGAGATGCGGGTGCCTTCGGCAGCGGGCGTCATGCAGGACATCACGATCCGCCCACGAGTGTCATTTTCATCTCTGAACTGCTTGACGGCACACTGCCGGCAGGCGCCGACAGAACCCAGCGCCGGATGCCAGCAGAAATAAGGCAGATCAAACCCCAACTCCAGGCAAACCTGGAGAAGGCTCTGGTCCGGGTTCACCTCATACCAATTGTCATCGACCCAGATCTTCCCCAATGCTATCTCCAAGGACACCGCTTCTCATGAATGTGCCGTTCAAAATCCTCGCGGAAATATTTCAATGCGCTCTGCAAGGGCTCGACGGCGCCGGGCGCAAGAGCGCAAAACGTGTTGCCGGGAGCCGCCATCCGGCAGATAAAATCCAGCCGGCCGAGGTCCGGCTCCTGCCCCTGCCCCTCCTCGATGCTTTGAAGCATTTTCTCTGCCCAAGAAAGCCCGCTCCAGCAGGGGGTGCACCAGCCGCAGGATTCCTGCGCAAAAAAGTGCTCGAGGTTTTGGACGAACCCGACCGGGCAAGTGCGGTCATCCATAACGATCATGGTTCCCGTGCCCATGCGGCTTCCGGCCTTCTGGACTTCCGTAAAGTCCATCTTCACGTCGAGGTGTTCTTCAACCAGGAAATCTGTGGAAGCGCCGCCGGGCAGCAATCCACGGAATTTCAAACCTTCTTTCATGCCGCCGGCGTGCTCTTCCAGAATTTCGCGGACCGTCGTCCCCATGGGAAGCTCCCACAGGCCGGGGCGCTTGACCTTTCCGCTTGCCCCATAGAGTTTTGTGCCGCCGTCTTCAGACTTGCTCAGACCCTTGAACCATTCAGGACCTTTGTTGATGATGTGGTGAACGTTGCAGAGCGTTTCGACGTTCTGCACGATGGTCGGCTTGCCGAAAAGTCCCGAGATCTGCGGGAACGGCGGCTTGGTACGCGGATTGGCGCGCTTGCCCTCCAACGCGTTCAGCAGCCCGGTTTCTTCGCCGCACATGTAGCGCCCGCCGCTCAGGTGCAGGTGCATTTCAAGGTTGTAGCCTGAACCCAGAATGTTCTTGCCCAGATATTTGTGTTCGTAGGCTTCAGCGAGTGCTTTTCTCAGGCGTTCCGCCGAGAGGAAATACTCGCCACGCAGGAAGATATAGGCGACATCCGCCTCAATTGCAAAAGCCGCACAGATCATTCCTTCAATCAACTGGTGCGGAGTTTCTTCCATCAGCAGGCGGTCTTTAAAAGTTCCCGGCTCCATTTCATCCGCGTTGCAGCAAAGGTATTTGGGATGGGGAGCGCCCGTCCCGCCGGGCACAAAGCTCCACTTCAGCCCGGTGGGGAAACCGGCGCCGCCGCGGCCGCGCAAGCCCGATTGCTTGACGACCTCGATGACTTCCTTGGGCGTCATTTTCAGAGCCTTGCGCGCGCCCTGATATCCACCCGCCAGCTCGTACCTCTTGATATCAAGGGCCGAGCCATCGGGCTGAACATCTTTTGTGAGAACTTTCTCCATATCGAATCTACTTGTACTGCTCGAGTATGCTGTCAATCTTATCCGTATCGATGTCGCGGTGCAGGTCCTCATCCACCATCATCGCGGGAGCGTGGTCGCAGGTGCCGAGGCACACGATAGGGAGCAGCGTAAACCGCCCGTCCGGCGTGGTCTCGCCCATCTTGACGCCCAGGCGGTTCATCAACTGGTCACGCAAGCGGTCGTAACCCATCATCCAGCAGCTGATGCTGTCGCAGACCATGATTACGTGCCGACCCACAGGCTTGCGGAAGATCAGGTTGTAGAACGTGGCCACGCTGTCCAGCTCGCTGACCGGGACTTCCAGCAGGTCTGAAATGTCCTTGAGCGCCTCATCAGACACCCATCCGCGGTGCTTCTGAACGATTTTCATGGCGTCAATAGTAAGAGCGCGCTTGTCGGGATAGTGTTCGAACTCCGCTTCGATCTCCCGTCGCTCCTCAGGACTTAACACGCTTTTCAAGCTCCTTATCGGTCGATGTCCGCAAGGACAAAATCAATACTCCCCAGAATGGCGAGCAGGTCCGGCACCAGCAATCCGCGGCACTGCAAAGGAAGCGTCTGCATATGGGCAAACGAAGGAGCGCGGATGCGTGTGCGGTAAGAATAGGTGCTGCCATCACTCACCAGGTAATAGCCATTGTTCCCCTTGGGGGCCTCGATCGCCCCCAGAGCCTCACCCGGCGGGACCACGGGACCCCAGCTTACGCCCAGGAAATGCGTAATCAGCGTTTCGATGTCGTGCATCGTCTGTTCCTTCCGCGGCGGGACGGCCAGCGGATGGTCTGACTTGTAGGGCCCTTCCGGCATGTTGTTTACGCACTGCTCGATGATGCGAAGGCTCTGACGCATCTCCTCGACGTGGATCACCGCACGGTCATAGCAGTCACCGTGCGTGGCAGTTGGAATATCAAACTCGAAATTCTCATAGCCGGAATACGGCTGCTTCTTGCGGAAGTCCCACTCCATGCCGGCGGCGCGGAGCATCGGCCCCGTCACGCTCCATTCGATGGCCTGCTCGACGGTCATCACGCCCACGCCCTGAGTCCTCGCCTTGAAAATCCTGTTCTTCATCACCGTCCGGTCGTATTCGTCAAGACGCGGAGGCATGTACTTGAGGAAGTCGCGGAACATGCCTTCCCAGCCGTCGGGCAGGTCGAGCGAGGTGCCGCCAATACGGAACCAGACGGGGTGCATGCGCGCACCGCAAACCGCTTCCACTATGTCGAAGATCCGTTCGCGGTCGTTAAAGCAGTAAAACACCGGCGACATCTGGCCCACGTCCTGCGCGAATGTCCCGTACCAGACCAGGTGGCTGGCAATCCGGAATAGTTCCGACATCATCACCCGGATCACCTGGCCGCGCGGCGGGACTTCAATTCCGGCCAGCTTTTCAAAGGCCGTCAGATAGGCGAGTTCGTTGAGGACCCCGGCTAGATAATCAATGCGGTCGGTGTAAGGAATAAAGGTGTGCCAGGTCTGGCGTTCACCCATCTTTTCCGCGCCCCGGTGGTGGAACCCGATCTCCGGAACGCAGTCGACAATCACTTCTCCATCAAGCTGCACCACCACTCGAAGGACGCCGTGGGTTCCCGGGTGCTGCGGGCCAATATTCAGGAAAATGAAGTCGGTCCCGTCCTCGCCACGCTTCATTCCCCATTCTTCCGGCCGGAACCGCATGGCTTCCTGCTCAACGTCCACCTTGTCCTGGTCCTGGCTGAAGGGGCCCGTTTCCGTTCCTCGCGCGGGATGGTCTTTGCGCAGCGGATGGCCCACCCAGGTCCTCGGCATCAGGATGCGGGCCAGGAAGGGGTGTCCGTCAAACTTAATCCCGAACATGTCCCAGACTTCCCGCTCGTACCAGTTGGCGGCGGGCCAGACGTCGGTGATGCTGGGCAGGTTGAGGGAGTCTTCCTTCAGGGGAACTTTGATGCGGATGTATCCGTTTCGCTCGAAGGACAGGAGATGATAGATGACCGTAAAATCGCTCGCCGGCAGTCCGTCACGATGCTGGCGAACACGGTCGTCGGTGGCCGTGATGTCATAGAGCATCCGGTAGGGCTGGGCGACTTCATTCTTGAGGTGGTGAACAACCTCGTGAACTTTTTCCCTCGACGTCCAGAAGGTGGGCACCTGGTCGCGGGCGGGCTGCGGAGCAATTGACGCTTCGCCAAACTTCTGCTGAAGCTCTTGTAGTATGGTTGCGTTAGCGATCATAGAGTGCGCAGTTTAAATCTCATTGGGCGGACGTAACCGGGTGGCTTTCTGCCTCTCGTTCCGCTTCATATCACGCCGGGACGGGACGGGGGCGCGCTCAACGCCCTGAGGTCCCACCACCCAGCTCAACGGGCGCCGTTCCGTGCCCACAAGCTTGCTCAATAAAGTTACACCTTCCAGAAATGCGTCCGGACGAGGCGGACATCCCGGAACGTAAACATCAACAGGAAGGAACTTGTCCACGCCCTGAACGACGCTGTAAATGTCATACATGCCGCCCGAGTTGGCGCAGGAACCCATGGAAATGACCCAGCGCGGTTCCATCATCTGCTCATAAAGGCGCTGAATGATGGGAGCCATCTTGATGAAGGGAGTTCCCGCAATCACCATCAGGTCAGCCTCCCGCGGGGTCCCGCGGATGACTTCCGCTCCGAAACGCGAAATGTCATAGCGGCTGGTAATGCTGGTGGCCATTTCAACGAAGCAGCACGAAAGGCCAAAAGCGAAAGGCCAGATTGAATTCTTGCGCCCCCAGGCCACAAGGTCCTGCAGGCGGGTCAGGATCAGGCTCTTGCGGACGTGCGCTTCAAAAGACTCCGGAGCCGTATTCGTCAACGGCATGGTCAGTTGCGGCTTGGTAATCGACCACTTCATAAGGCTGGCTTCGCACAACTCCTAACGCGTCTTGCGCCGGGTCCTGGGCCCCCAGTCGAGCGCCCCCAGGCGCCACAGATACGCAAGCGTGGCAACCAGGATGACGGTGAAAAACAGGATTTCGAGGTATCCGGCCCATCCAACTTCACGCGCGGCGATGGCCCAGGAAATAATGAAGACTGCTTCCAGATCAAACACCACAAAAAACATTGCAATCAGGTAGAACTTAATTGAAAAACGGGCTTCCGCAGAGCCCTCAGATACGATACCACCTTCGTAGGGAGAACCGGTTGCGTGCTCGCTGTGGCGCTGGCCCAGGACAGAGGAAAGAACAATCATTCCCGCAGGAACCAGAAGGACGACAACGAAGAATATAACAAAGGGCCAGAGCACCATTGCGCGTCAGATCTCTCCCAAATTTTCCAGATGCATCCCCCTCTCCCGAGGGTAACAAGTTGGCTGAAATTCTTTCAGCTTTTCACCACCGGTGCAGCCGACGAATCTAAGGATCACAAGACAGCCAGAGTCCCAGGGACTTACGATCCCGTCGCGCTCTGCAGCTTCGCCTGCGCCCGGCGCCATGCACGTCTTCCCATCCAGCACCGGGCAACCTAAAGGACTTATATGATGGCCCTGATCAATACTACCGGCATAATTGAACCGGCGATTATAGCACAACCGTTTTCTTTTTGTCTGAATTAAAACCGGATGAGGAAAATCGTGCACGCAGGAACCGCCCAAGCCAGCCCTCAGATGGCAAAGCGGCTGCGTTACTACCCTGCCCCGCACACACAAATCGATGATGCGGGAGCTTACATATCAAGCGCTTGCTCTGCCGCGGCCTTGCCGGTGCGGATGCAGTCCGAGAGCCCGATTCCGGAATAAGCGTTTCCGGCCAGATACAGCCGGGGGAATTTTTGCATCAGGCTCGCAATCCGATTAATGTGGTCCTCGTGCCCCACCGTGTATTGCGCCATTGCTGAAGGCCAGCGCGAGATAAGAGAAAACAGTGGCGCCGCTTCCACGCCCAGGATGTTCCGCAGCTCCTGCCGAACCAGCGGAATGATCTCATTGTTCGAAAGCTCCATGACCCCGGGGTCACGTGTCCCTCCGAGGAAGCAGCGAAGCAGTGCTTTTCCGCCCGGCGCCCTGTAGGGAAATTTCCGGTGCACAAAGGTGCAGGCGAGAAGACGGCTGCGCTCCTTGGCCGGAACAAGGAAGCCAAACCCCGGCGGCAACGTGGCTGCAACTGCCTCATCAAAGCCCAGATTAACGGTAATCGCCGAACTGTAAGGGATGGCGCGAAGGGCATCCGACAGTTCCTGCGCGAGGGTCGGAAAGAAAGTGGCACACGCATGAACAGGCAGGGCCAGGATAACAGCATCCGCTTCGTATTCCTGGTTGCCTTCGCAGCGAACCCTGTAGGGGCTCTTCCAATGGTGCTCAATCCGCTCAATGGACACGACGCTCTGCCCCAGGTGTATCCGCGATGTATCCAGGCGAGATTCCAATGCTTTGATCAGGTCTCCCAGCCCGTTCTTCAAGGTCCCGAAAAGTGAGTTGACACTCTTTTCGCCGTACTCGTTGCTTCTTTCACCCTTTTTCATTTGCTTGGTCGTTGCGATGGCTCCGCGGATGAGGCTGCCGTACTGATTCTCCATCTCCCGAAACCGGGGCAGAACGGATTGCACGCTCAGAGACCTGGCTTCGCCCCCATAAACTCCGGCCAGCAGCGGGTCGACGATGTTTTCCAGCATCGCCTTTCCGAAATGGCGGTGGACGAACGTTGCGATCGATTCATCATAGTCACGCGGCTTCGTGGGTGTAACAAACCACTCCGTGGCAATCATCAGTTTGCTGGGAAGGGGGAGCAACGGCGTTTTAAGGAATGGCTGGATGCGAGTTGGAGTCAGCAGCATCAGGCCCTCCGGAAGAGGAACCAGGCTTCGCTTGTGAAGGATATAGGTTCGCCGTTCGTCGTCATTCGAGCCGATGAGGGAATCCCCAAGTCCCAATTCGCGGCAAAGTTCCGCAGCTTCAGGTTTTTCGGAAATAAAGCTGTCCGGCCCGCCTTCCAGGACGAACCCTTCAAGGTGGTCTGTGCGCACAACTCCGCCCAGCCTGTTGCCCGCTTCAATCAGGAACTCCGAAACGGGTACACCCCGTCCCCGCGCCTGGGCAAGCGTATACGCGGCAGTAAGACCTGAAATGCCACCACCCACTATTGCAACGCGACGAAATGATCCTGCATCCGTATTCATGATGACCTGCCAGCGGCGATCTCGATTCGCTTTGAAACAATCGATGCCAGGCATCGGATAAAGAGCGGGCTGGCATTGAGCGATTCCGGTCTCACGACGCAAACTCCCTTCTTGTGCGCGTAATCGCGGAAAGCGATATCGATATCATAGAGAATTTCAACGTGATCAGATACAAAACCAATGGGAGCCAGCAACACCCGCCGGCATCCCTGCTTTGCGAACTCATCGATCAAGGATTCCACCCTGGGACCCACCCACGGTTCAGGAGTCATACCCTGGCTTTGAAAGGCCAGTTTGTATTCCTTTATGCCCAGTGACTGCGCCAGGAGTTCCGCGGTCTCCTTCACCTGGCTTTCGTAGGGATCGTCCTCCCTGATGGTCCTTTCCGGAACGCTGTGGGCAGTGAAAACCACGGGAACAACCTCGCCAGCTTCCGCCTCAGCGCCGGCAAGCGCGGCGGAAACCTTCTCGCGAAACGCTGCAATCAGATCGGGATGGTCGTGCCAGTGTTCCACGAAATCCACATGGAGTCCAGGCGCAACTTTTTCTACAGCCTTTACGAGGTGGCTGCGATAAAGCTCGGTGCTGGTACGCGAATTCTGCGGGGCCAGGCACACAGCTACGACCCGGCCCACCCCGTCCTCCGTCAACCTGCGTACAGCGTCTTCGATATAAGGGGTCCAGTTGCGCATCCCCACGTACACCGGCAACCCAACGGCCTTTGCCAACGCCTCCGCCTGCTCCGTAGTGATTCTTAACAGCGGCGACCTTCCGCCAATCATGGCGTAGCGCTGCACAATCTCATGCACGGCGTTCTCCGGCAAGCCCCGCCCGGAGCGGACATTCAAAAGGAATTGCGGGATGTCACCCAGCCGGTCAGGAGCGCCGTGGGCCAACAGCAGAACGGCCCACCGTGAACGATCTGTAGACCCAGTCACCAATGCAGCCTCATATTTCAGGCGCCTCCGTGCGCCATTGTTCAATTTCGGCGCGCACTCAACTCATGGACCATCTTGACCAGCGCGATGACGTTCTCCTCCGGCGTATCCGGCAAGATTCCGTGGCCCAGGTTGAAGATGTGTCCGGGACGGCCTGCCGCCTGGTCCAGGATTTCCTGAACGCGCCCCTTGATGAAAGGAAGGTCCGCATAGAGCGCCACCGGATCGAGGTTCCCCTGCACGCCCACACCGTCTCCCAACAAGTCCCAGGCTTTTCCAAGTTCCACGTGGAAGTCGAGCCCGATGATGTCGCCCCCGGCGTCGCGCATTTCTTCCAGAAACATTCCCGTTCCGGTCCCGAAATGAATCACGGGCGTGCCGCGGGTAATTCCCTGCAGCAGCAGGCGCGTGTAGGGCAAAACGAATCTCCGGTAATCTTCAGGCCCCAGGCAGCCGACCCATGAATCAAATATCTGAACCGCCTGAACGCCCGCCTTGATCTGCGCATTGACA
>DATLWV010000192.1:0-8614 GCA_035576145.1 Terriglobia bacterium | reverse complement strand
GCGGGATTCGCTTTGCCGTCGGAACGAATTGGGGAACTGACGGAACGCTTTGAGGCCTACGCACGACGCAACCTGGCGCCGCACGACCTGGTTCCGCTGCTGCGCGTGGATGCCGAGGTCGAGCTCGACCAGATGGATTGGCCCGTTTATGAGCAACTGAAACGCATGGAGCCGTTCGGCATGGGAAATCCCACTCCGGTATTTGTGGCGCGCGGTCTGCGGCTGGCGCTGCCGCCCAGAGTGGTGGGTGAAAAACATCTGAAGCTGAAAGTTGCAAACGGCGCGCGCGATTGGGATGCCATCGGCTGGCGAAAAGGCGAGCAGGCAAAATTGCTCGGCCCCGGCGATGCCATCGACGTGGCCTTTACGCTGGATGAAAATACCTGGCAGGGAATGTCGTCACTGCAAATGGTGATTAAAGATTTGCAGATGAGCGGGAGCCGGTAGCGCCCCGATTGATCGGGGCGGCTCTTGCTGTTCCGGAAATGCCTTGGAGGCATCCTCTATGGCACGCGAAATTCTCCACAATGCGCTCTTCCTAACGCAATGTCTGGTATGCATATGGGTCGTTTTCTGGTCGATTCGACGTCGGGGTGACTTTGATGAGCGACTCCCCCGCGGGGCTCAGGTGCTGAGGTGGACGGTTGTTGTGTGTGGGGTATTAGTTGCGTCGATTCCAGGAACGAAGCTTGGCCTCTCCGTGGCGTGTCTCTGATGCTGGCTGCTGCGTTCTTTTGGTGGCCCAATCTGGCCGCACATGCGATGAGAGGCTGCGATCGCGGCTTGCGCAGACGGAGGAGAGCCCAGTGAGCCATCCGCGCATTTTCCGCTGCTGAGAGAGCATAATGAAAGAGACTCTGAAAGTGATCAACCAGATGCAGGCGGAGGAAGTGATCGGCCAGTACGCTATCGGAGGGGCTGTGGGAGCGACATTTTATCTCGAACCCTCCGCTACGCTGGATATCGATATCTTTGTGGCGTTGGAGGACCCTCAAGGCAGCTCAGTCGTCACCCTTGGGCCGGTTTATGAGCATCTCCGGTCGCGTGGCTATAAGGCTGAGAGGGAGCACGTGGTCATTGAAGGGTGGCCGGTGCAGTTCCTTCCAGCTTCTGGTGCGCTCGAGCGGGAAGGGATCGTGCAGGCCGTGGAAACCGAGGTGGAAGGCGTGCGCACCCGGGTGATGACGGCTGAGCATCTGGTGGCTATAGCTCTCCGGACAGGTCGCGCTAAAGACTTCGCGCGTATCCTTCAATTCGTCGAAAGTGGCGTTCTGGATCCGACGAAGCTCGATTCCGTTCTCAAACGGTACGGCCTTCTTGAGAGATGGGAACAGTTCGAGGTGAAATTCCTCCGAGGCGACCGATGAACGATTGGATGCGCAAACTACTGGAAAGCAAACGTGCCGCCCGCCGGCAGCTTCAGGCGCTTTCCTTCTCCGAAAAGGTCAGGATTCTGGAAAAGCTTCGCGACCGAAGCCTGGTGATCGCCCGGGCTCCGTTACGAACTGGCCAGCATCATAAGATTTAATTCCGCGAATACGAGACCTGCTTCCAAAGACAAAGAGAACAATGAACGTGGGCTCGAAATCGGGGAAGCAGATGTGCTAACGAAGCTGCGCGGCACTAGAATGGCGGCTGCCGTTTTTGAAAGGATTGAATCAAATAGCCAAACTTCGAGGAGAAACCCACATGCGGCAGTTGATTTGTCTGTTCGTGTTCTTGGTTCTAGCAGCACAGACGTGTTACGCCCGGGCCAGGAATGTAATTCTTTTTCTGGGTGATGCGGGAGGGGTTCCCACTCTCAACATTGCCAGCATTCGGGAGTATAACGACTCCCAGAAACTGTTCATTCAACAAATGCCCAACATTGCCCTTTCGGATACGTCCGCGGCGGATGTGTGGGTCACCGACTCGGCCGCCGGCATGACGGCCATTGTGACCGGCCAGAAGACCAACGACGGAGTACTTTCTGAATCTTCAGCCACCATTCGCGGAAAAAAGGATGGCGGTGTCCTGAAAACCATTTTGGAGTATGCCGAGCAACATGGGCTTTCCACGGGGGTGCTCACCAACATGAACCTCACGGATGCAACTCCGGCGGCATGTTATGCCCACTCCGATGACCGGGGAAAGTCGGCAGACATCATGGGCCAGATGTTTAAGCCGCGCTTTGGTGATGGAGTGGAGGTGGCAATTGGCTCCGGACGGGATGCGGTGCTGGCCGCAGCGGCAAAGATGGGCCTCAACGTCGAATCCATGGCGCGCCAGAAAGGATACGCCTTCTACTCCTCCATTCAGGAGGTATCGCCATCCGACAAGCGCGTGATCGTCCTGGCTCCAACCGGCAATTTCAATGTCGAGGACGCCACCAGCCGGGCCATCAACATCCTCTCGCAAAACAAGCGGGGTTATTTTTTGATGGTCGAATGGGATATGCATACCAACAATGTGGAGAGCGGCTTGCGGCACGTCATCGAAATGGACAACACCATCCGGCAAACTGCTCAGTCTGTGGGCAAAGATACGCTCATTATCTTTACGGCCGACCACTCGTTCGATATCCGCCTGCTGGGTGGAAGTAGAGGCGAACCGTTGCGCCTGCCGACAACCGTTCCCGCAGGCGCTAAGCCGCCTGAGCCCGACGTCGCTGTCGGCGACCACCACTCGGGCGAGCAAGTCCTGGCAGCGGCCCAGGGACCAGGAGCAGAGCGCGTTCACGGTTTCATCAGGAATACGGATTTGTTCCACGTCATGATGGCCGCCTATGGCTGGGAGAAGGGCGGCCCGAGCCGCAAGTGAGGCGGTCGCAGCTTGCGCAGACGTTGATTCCCTAATGTCCGATCAGCGAAGCTGAGACGGTAACCACGGTCCACGCTTTTCTAACCGCGGGTTTCGCAATGCGCACAGGAGGGTATTCATCATGAGCTCGCGAATTCTTACCAATGACGAGGTCGCTGAGTATCGCAAGAACGGCTACGTCATTTTTCCGTCGCTCTTTGACGAGGCGGAAATGAACCTGCTGCGAAGTGCCCGGGAAGTCGACACTGCCATCAAAGAGAATGTGCACGCCATGGACGACCGCGAAGGCGGCAAAGTGAAACTTGCTTTATGGAATGAAGCCGGCGGCGACATTTATGGCCTGTTTTCGCGGTGCCATCGCATGGTCGATTCAGTGGAGCGGCTTCTGGAGGGCGAAGTCTACCACTGGCATTCCAAGATGATTCAGAAGGAGCCTTACGTGGGCGGAGCCTGGACGTGGCATCAGGATTATGGATACTGGTACTACGACGGCTGCTTATTTCCCGATCTGGCCAGCGTGATGATTGCGGTTGATCCCGCCACCAGAGAAAACGGCTGCCTGCAGGTTCTTAAAGGGTCGCACCTCCTGGGCCGGATTGATCATAACCTGGGCGATGACCAGAAGCAGACCGGGGCAAACCCGGAACACGTGGAAGCCGCAAAGAAGGCGCTGGACCTGGTCTACTGTGAGATGGCCGCCGGCGACGCACTTTTCTTCCATTGCAACCTGCTCCATCGCTCGGACCAGAACCGGTCGCCGAATCCCCGCTGGGCATTGATCTGCTGTTATAACGCGGCCCGCAACGCGCCCTACAAACAGTCCCGGCACGCCATGTATGCGCCACTCCAAAAAGTGCCGGATGAGGCCATCAAAGAGTTAGGCCTGAAGCTCGAAGAAAAGAAGTTCTACAGGGGACCCCAGGAAGCGAAGTAGCGCGGAGTTGTTCTTCAACTCTGCGCTTTTTGATTTTGAAGAAAAGAACTGCGGCTGGCGCACACGTGCCGCAGTTCGCCATCGATGCGATCAGCGGGTCAAGCCTGCTTAATCAGTGCCCGCATATATTCCACCGCGAGTTGGGCATTGTGTTCGGCACGTTCGATGCCGGGAACCTGTCCGTTCACGACGGGCGGCTCCGAGCACATCTCATAGTTCATGTAACCCTTGTAACCGATTTCCTTCATCGCGGCGACGAACTCCGGGAAGAGAGACTCGCTGGCCTTGATTTTTCCATCCTTGTCGCGTTCGAACACACCTCCAAAGTGGCAAATCGTCTGCAGCGAGCCGACTTCTCTTGCGGACTGGCGGATATATTCGGGAGTCCTGTCGCGCACACCCCAGGGATCAAACGCCACCTTGAGGGCGGGCGAATCCACTTCCTTTACCATGCGCAGAACGTCCCGGGTGTCCTTGTACACCGGCGCATGGTTTTGCAGCGCCAGCGTGACCCCGGCATCCGCGGCGAAGCGCGACACCTCCCTGAGGCCCTCGCGGCACCACGCCCAGGTCTCTTCTTCTTTGATGTCCTGGTGCGCGTAATGCCAGATTCTCTTTGCGCTTTCGTATTCAGCCACCTGCTGATGTTTCACCACGCCCGGCCAGGCGAAGAACACGCGCACTTTCGGGGCGCCCAAATCCGAGGCTACCTGGATCAGGTGCCGCACGTAGCACACCTGGCTTTCGCGATGCTCAGGGATGGGGCTTGAGAAATCGTTGTTGGCAGCCACGCCGACGATTTCAATGCCTTCTCCGTGAGCGACCCGGCGCAGCTCCCGGCAGCGCCTCGCGGACATATCCAGCGGATTGGCGTGGGGCCGTTTGCCGTCAAGCTCCACGCCGTCATAACCGTACTTTTTTGCGCGCTTGATGACGTCTTCCATCGGCAGCCCCTGGCCGCGATACCAGATGCCCAGATAAGTGATGCTGTAAAGGCCGACTTTCATTTCGGAGTTTCTTTTCTCTTCCGGAGGCTTCGAAGACCCGAATGCGCCAGGCTGGAACACGGCAGCCGACGCCACCAGCGCCCCCGCAAATTCACGACGGTTGATGGCGGATTTCTTCATGCTATCCCCCTTATCCTTCGTTTTAATGCGGATTGTATGCCTCGGCAGTTGAGGTGTCAACCGGGGCCGGCGCAGACGCTCGCCTGGTAGTGTGTGCGATCTGGTGAAGGGGCACGGATTCATCCGTGCCGCAACGGACGCCACAATGGCGTGCGGCTATAGTCGTCGGCAGGGTGAGGTGCCTCGTAAGGCGGCCCTTCACGGGCCGGGGGTCTTGCGGTACCCACCAAGATTGGTAGCGATGACCGGCGAGGTTGCGGTCGGCGGCCCTTATCCTGATGAAAGACGCTCTGAGACCCGGCGGACACGAAGAAAGAACCGCAGACCTCAAAACCTGAGGACCGCGCTGCTCGCCTGACCTGCCGCGTGCGTCCGACCCACCTGACACGGGATTGGTTTTAAGTAATGAGAGGATTAATTTCCTGTCCCTACATTATTAGCTTGACACCGTGTCTAATTCGAGTATTGTCTACTTATCAGCAACTCGATAGATAACCAATTGCACCTCTGACGAGTCAGGGCTTGGGGCTCTTGTCCGAAAGCTACTTTCTTCCGTGTTTATGCGAGGAGGCATTTGTCATGAGGAAGCAAATACTGCAGCACGATACCACTGACCAAAGGAAGCCACCCAACTGTAAGAAGAATCAATCCCAGAAAGGGAAGACAGGTGCGACGTCTGAAAGAGGCTCGAAAAAGTTCGCATACCTCCTTGCGTTATTCTTGTTCAGTCTTCTGTTACCTTTCCCTGCGACGGCGGAGGAAGGGTTAAAGATCAGTCCGAAGACTGCGGACCTCCAGACCAACGGGACCATAAAGTTCACTGCTTCAGTGAAAGAAGCTGATAGCGAAGATGTCACCTGGAACGTGAATGCAATTAAAGATGGAAATACAACCGTCGGAACTGTAAAAGTCACAAAAACAAAAAAGAACGACGGAACTGTTGACATCGAAGGGACCTACAAAGCACCTGATGCTGTTCCAACTCCTCCATCCGTCACCGTCACCGCTATAGTCAAATCGGACCCGACCAAGAGTGCCACCGCAGTCGTAACCATAAGTGCGCCCGGGAGCGCAACAATACTGAGCAGCTGCGCGGGAATTTCGCAGGCTATCGATTGCCGAAACAACTTCAATGCCAGCGCTTACGTGGGCCTGGCAATTGACACATTTGCCGCCAGTGAGGTTAATCAATATCTTAATCCAAATGATTCCAACAAGATCAAGTTGCGCGGCGTCGGCGGGGTCGATTTCGCATACCGACTCTATAGTGGGCCGTGTTCGGGTGCGGATCGTAGAGGAGGTTACACTGGAATACTTCGCTGCGGAGAAACGTCATTTAGTAAGCCGCAGCTGTGGGTGTACGGAGAAACCGTGCATGGTGTAAGGAGTGCAGACGTCCAATGCGACCCGCAGAAGAATGCGAACCCTCCATCCGTGTGCAAGGTCTTCGACCTAGCGAATCCCGTTTTTTCACCAGATCAGACGTTTTACATTCTCCGTAATGCGACGAGCCTTGAAGGCTTCGTCGGGGCGCGGTACGAGTTTATGACCCTGGGTTCGAACAGTGCGTCCCCGGCGAATCTCTATCTGAAGAGCGAAGGGGGGTTTGTTTCGGTCGCGGGGGCAGGAAAACTGACGCCAGAACACACACCGATCGCTCTGGGTGCGATTGCCACAAGCGGCCGGTTTCGTGAGAGCTTTCTGGACTTCGGCTATGGCCGCAATATGTTATTCTCCACTAACAGCAATAACCGTTGGAAGATTCACGCCTATCTTACGTGGGACGCTTTCGGTTCCACGCCAATTCACGTCATTCGCCCGTTTGCGGAGATGACGGTCGACACCGATATTGGCCCTGGGGCTGACAGTGTTCAATCGTACTTCGGAATCAATTTCGATGTGGATTGTTTGTTTAACCCGCAGGCCGAATACTGCAAATAGCCTGTAGGGGCAACTGCATTTCACCGGAGGTGAACAATGGCCGATCCCGTCCTCGAAGCTCGTGACGAGATTCGAGTGGCCGTCGTTATGTATGGGGGGGTCTCGCTTGCGGTATATATGAACGGCATCACCAAAGAGCTGCTGAACATGGTGAAGTCGACATCGGGCGCCCCTGAAGCGGACCAGGTTTCAACCGACAAGACCTACCGTAAACTCGCTCAGATCATAAGCAAAGAACCTGGCGACGATTCAAACTGGTCGGAGAAAGATCCGGTAACGACGAGGTTCATAATCGATATCATCTCCGGGACCTCAGCCGGGGGAATCAATGGAATCTTTCTCGCAAAGGCTCTTGCAAACAATCAGGACTTCAATTCCCTGCATGATTTATGGATCGATGAGGGGGACTTGGCGAAGCTCATCAACGATAAAAAGAGTTATCAAAATGTCGGATCACTACCCGTTGAAAGCCAACCAACGTCCCTTCTCAACAGTGACCGAATGTTCATAAAGCTCTATGATGCGTTTAAAGAAATGGATAAGCCCTCGTCCGACACCTCTCCTTATGCCAAGGAAATTGATCTGTATGTGACCACCACTGACATCCGAGGACAGGTTGTACCTCTCCAGCTCTATGACATGTTTGTCGACGAACGCCGCTACAAATATGATTTCCATCTTCGATATGCGGGAAAAGGCTCAGGCCAGCAAGAACGCAACGATTTCGAACCGTCAAACAATCCATTCCTGGCATTTGCCGCGCGCTGTACCTCCTCTTTCCCATTTGCATTCAAGCCCATGGAGTTCGAAAACATCCAGAAGTTGGTTGCGTATCGTGATCCCCATTTCAAAATTGCCCCGGAACAGTGTAGCCAGTGGAAGAAATTTCTGAACGAATATGAGAAGCGTGGTGACGAAAACAAGCCGAGAGAAAAGCGTTTCTTCGGCGACGGGGGATATCTGAACAACAAGCCGTTTGGGTATGTGACCGAAGCGGTCGAACATCGCACTACCGCTTGTGCCGTAAAGCACCGGTTCCTGTTTTATATCGAGCCCTCTCCTGAACATCCAGAGGACGATCCTCCATATCCTGATGCCCCCGACGCTGTGGAGAACGCCACACGAGCGCTGTTTACGTTGCCTTTGGATCAGACGATTCGCGAAGACCTTCACAAGATTCTCAACCGCAACCGGGACGTGCGCCGCATTGCACGAATAATCGAGATCCTGGAGTCTCAGAGGCCAACCCCCCAAGCGGAAACTGAAAAGTGGTTAAAAGAGCTTGCACCGTCCCCGAACCCCTACGAGTTGTTGAAAGTCTCCGCCACCACGGATGGTCTTGCAGAGATACTGACCCGCGCGATGGGCTTCAACGAAAAGTCCGACGAATTCTACGCAATTCGGTGCCTGGTTAAGGCCTGGCGCGAGGGGTTGTATGGTAAGTCTGATGACAAATTCCTCCAGGATCCCGACATTGGATATCGGCTTCGGCGTCTTCGGCAATTCCTGCTGGACTTCGACATTGGATACCGGCTTCGACGCCTGAGGTTCCTGCTCAGGAAGATATCGGAACTAAGCAAGCTCGACAACACCGCCCAGGAAACATTGAAGAACGTTGTGGGGCCAGAGGCGGTTCCCAAGCCCCTGTCAACCGAGTGGACGTCGCCCTTCCGCGACGAATTGCTACGGGCGAAGGGCGGCGTCCATCTCTTAGCCCAAAAAATTCAGACCCGGATCAATGAACTTTCAGCCCGCCCCTGGCCTTCTTCCGGAGTCGATGCAACCGGCCAACCAGCGCCCAGGAATCCACTGA
>DATLWV010000191.1:0-2096 GCA_035576145.1 Terriglobia bacterium | reverse complement strand
TAGGGCGTGGAGGAACCCGAAGGGACGACGAACACATCAGGATCAATCAGGTTGCCGGTGGTGAAATAGATTCTCCACCAGACGGCGTCGGCTTCCATCAAATAGCCCAGCGCCGAATCCGGGTCGTCCGACTCGATTTTCTGGAAGGCTTTGGTGGCGCCTTCGACGTCGCCGTTCATCAGAAGGCCGAGCCCCTGCTGCGCCGTCTTGATTTGGTCAGCCTCGGATGTCAGCTGGCGCGCCGCGGCACGGGCCGGGCCACCGACCAGCGCGGACAGGGCTACGACCAGGAGAATGATTCTTTCGCCAAGATGGCTGAATTCCATCTTCATAAACATAACGGATCGGCTGTCTGGTCTGCGGTGTCCTCTGTGTTAAGAAATTGTTGCCAACAGAGCACACGGAGAAAAACAGGCTTCTTCAGGCAACCCAGGATCGGCGACATTATACCGATGTGTTGCTCTGAGACAAATTTGGAAAACTTCATTGCACGGGTCGTTTGAGCCAGCCGACCAGGATGTCCTGGCCCTCCACACGGACTTCGTAAGCGGAAACGGAGTGCCCGCCGGGATGGTCGGGCAGGCCCGTGCGGACGTCGAAGGTCCACCCATGCCAGGGGCATGCGATTACGCATCCGTCGAGGCGCCCGTTGGCCAGTGGCCCACCCATGTGGGGACACACGGCATTCACCGCATAGAATTCCCCGTTAACGTTGCACAGCGCAATGGGTTTGTCATGGACCACAATGTGCCGGACGGATCCCGCGGGGACGTCGGCAAGTGTTGCAACTTTGACGAAAGGCGGCCGTTTGCTCATTACATTACTCTGCCCTTGCAGCGGAGGAATAAGACCGGGAGACCTGCTCTGCCGGGCGCGCTCGGAAAAGTCCCCCGGCGATCACCTTCAGCGATTCAAACATGACGAAGCATTCTACAGCAAACGCCGGAAATCCCAGGAAGCCTGGAAACGGCATTTCAAAAATTTTCCATCCCTGAAGAATGGGGAAGATGTAGAGCCACCGGGCCCCGGCCCAGTAGTTCCAGAACTCCCAGAACACTCCGCACACAAATCCCGCAGCCATGAAACTCCAGAAGAGCGACGAGTCGCCCTTTTCCCAATCGCGCAGAAGGGAACGGCCCCCCCAGGTGTAGTTCAGGGGATCGAGCAGGAGAACGAATCCCACCCAGACCGGCGCAAAGAGGTACTGCCCGATGCTCACGGGAAGCAGTAGCGGCACCGCAAGAAACAGGACGCCCACGATGACCAGCGTGATTCGATAAGTGCCGCTGAAAGGCGCGTGAGGGCGGATAGGCCGGCTGAAGAGGCCCAGCGCCCGGAGCAAATCCGCCGTTTCAAAGATGGCAGGCCAGATTGTGGCAAATGACCACGCATATCCGAAATTGCGCAGGATGGGATTCGCCGGAAGGCCCACGTAGGTCCAGTTCTGCATCCGCAGGTTGTAAGCTTCGAAGATCAGCCAAAGAGGAATGGACGCGAGCGCCAGCAGAAGAAAATTTCGAGGCGAATCGGACAGCCGGGATGAGCCTTTCAGGCTGAAAACGGCGGCATCAGCAAGCAGCAGGTAGGCCGTCCAGCATAGTGGAGTGAAATAGATGGAAACCCAGCCCACACGGAAAAGGAGTAGTGCCTCAAACAGGACGAGCATCGCCAGCCCCGCCCAGCCCCAGGCGCGGAACTTGCCCGTCTTTGGTCTGCTGAAATACCTTAAGCTCAGGAACCCAACCGTGACGCCAACCAGAACCATTCCCACAGGCAGATGCGCGCTGTCCATAGCACCTCAAATCGATAATGCCGGCTTATAAGCAGAATATCGGGCGGGGAGGGGGATTGCAATCGGGAGGATGTCAATGGCCTGCGCCATACAGCCGGGCGACGCATAATTCTTGCCGAAAAGGCCGCTGGAACTGAAGCTGGCGTTCTTGTCTTGCGGCGATGGCCCGTTGTATGATGTTTACCCCAGCCTGTTCAGGGGTGGCCCAATCTTATAAAGGAAAGATGAGGATGTGTCCGGATGGCGGAAGTGAAAACAGGACTGCAGGGCGTTGTGATCGCGACGTCGGATATCTGCTCGATTG
>DATLWV010000190.1:0-3281 GCA_035576145.1 Terriglobia bacterium | reverse complement strand
ATATTTACATAGATGTAAAGCCGGCGACCAAATTTTCTTGATTTCTTTACAAAGAGATAGTCAGATTCCCGTGCGAGTCCTCAATAGGTGGGTGACTGAATCAGGCGACAAAACGCCGGATCGAAGCGTTGCGACCTCGGCCTTTTCATCGGGGAGGCATAACATCCTCAGCGGTCACCCAAAACCGGCCAATGAGGGTCACCTGAAAACCGGCCAACGGTAGAAGCGCCCGAGACATTGACAGCGACCAGACGGCAAATAGTCTGCGTCGCCATGAGCAATGTCTTGAGCGAAGAAAAAAAGCAACAAGTTGTAGCACTGGGACGGCTCGGATGGACGCTTAGGCGCATTGAGCAGAGCACGGGTGTGCGCCGAGAAACCGCAGGCGCGTATCTGAAAGCCGCCGGAATCCCTGTACGTCCCTCGGGTTCTTGGGGGCGGCGCGGGCCGGCGGCACCCGCCAAGGTAGGGATTAGCGATTCAAGCGCGGCAAAACCGGCCAACGAGGTGACCACCGACCCCGGCAGTAAGACTCCAGAAAAGCAGGGACTTCAACTCTCCACTGCGCTTCCCTCCGCCAGTGCCTGCGAGCCTTATCGCGAGACCATCGAGCTGGGGCTGCACCGCGGTCGCAATGCCATGGCCATCTGGCAGGACATGGTTTGCCAATACGGCTTTAGCGGCGGCTATCAAACGGTCAAGCGCTTCGTGCGAAAGCTGCGCGGCGGTGAGCACCAAGAGGCCGTAGGGATCATTCTGACCGCGCCTGGGGAGGAGGCTCAGGTCGATTACGGCACGGGTCCAATGGTTCGCGATCAGCAAAGCGGTAAGTACCGCAGAACTCGTCTGTTCGTGATGACACTCGGCTATAGCCGCAAAGCGGTCCGTCTGCTGGTCTTTCGTTCCAGTTCCCGGACGTGGGCGGAGCTGCACGAGAAAGCGTTTCGTCGCCTCGGCGGCAGCCCGCGCATCGTCGTGCTCGACAATCTGCGTGAAGGCGTTCTGGCCGCCGACATTTACGATCCCACGCTCAATCCCCTCTACCACGATGTGCTTTCCCACTACGGCGTGGTGGCCATGCCGTGCCGGGCTGGAGATCCCGATCGAAAGGGCAAAGTAGAGTCCGGAGTCGCACACGCTCAGAAAACCCCGCTCAAGGGACAGCGCTTCGAAAGTTTACAAGACGCCCAGGCTTACCTCGATCACTGGGAAGGGCGCTGGGCCGACACACGCATCCACGGCACCACCAAACGGCAAGTGGCCCAGATGTTCGCCGAGGAAAAGCCGTTCTTGCAGCCGCTACCCCTCGAACCTTTTCGTTACTACCACCACGGCGACCGAGTGGTGCATCTGGACGGGTGTATCGAGGTCGAGAGCGCCTATTATGGCTTGCCGCCAGGCTGGATCGGCCACTCGGTCAAAGTCCAATGGGATGAACTCCACGTGCGCATCCTTGATCCCAGGACCCGTCAGCTCTTACGCGAGCATCTACGCCAGTTACCAGGCAACTACCGCATCAACGATGAGGACCGTCCCAGTAAAACCCCGCTCGGTACTCTGCACCTGTTGGCCCGCGCCGCCAAAGCCGCCACTCACATCGGCCAGCTCTGTGACACCATCTATCGCAATGAGGCAGAGCTGGGCATTCGCCGCATCTTAGGCGTTCTCGCTTTATGCAAAAAGCATGGGGTGGCTGCGGTCGACGATGCTTGTGCCGCCGCCCTCGATCTCGGGGTCGCCAACTACCGCTTCGTGCGCCGTTATCTGGAGCGTCGGCCCCAGCTCTCTCTGCGCCATGTCGATCCCCTGATCCGTGAACTCACCGAATACCGTGATCTGATTAACCTCAAAACCAAGGAGCAAAACAATGAATGTGATTGAACTCAAACGGGCGTTGGGACAACTGCGCCTGGGCGGTATCGCTGCCGTTTTAGAGACCCGTCTACTGCAAGCTCAGGCCGAATCGATGGCGCCCATCGATCTGGTCTCGTGCCTGATCACCGATGAGCTCACCCGGCGCAGTAATCGCTTGCTCGATCGCCGCTGCAAACAGGCGCAGTTTCGTGACCCACAAAAAACCCTGGACAACTTCGACTTCAACTTCAACAAGAAGCTCAATCGCAGTCTCATCTTCGATCTGGCCACCGCCGCCTTCATCGCCAAACATGAAGACGTCCTGTTCTTGGGTCCGCCTGGCACCGGCAAATCTCACTTGGCCCAGGCCATCGGGCTGGCGGCGATCCAACAGGGCTACCGGGTGCTTTACCGTGAAACTCATGCGCTGCTCGATGAAATCGCCGAGGCTGCCATCGACGGCTCACGCAAACAACACATGGAACTGTTGGCCACCGTGCCACTGCTCATTATCGATGACCTCGGCATGCGCAAACTCCCCGCCACCGCCGCCGAGGACCTCTTAGAGATCGTCATGCGCCGCTATGAGCGAGCTAGCACCCTTCTGACTTCGAATCGTCCAGTGGAGGACTGGGGAAAGCTCCTCGGTGACAGCGCTGCGGTTACCGCCATGCTCGACCGCCTGCTTCATCACGGGCACGTGCTTAAATGCGGCCCGCGCAGTTGGCGCACCAAAATGGACTTGCCCAATCAGGAGGCAAAGAGGTAAAACAACGTGGTCTCGGGCTCTATCCGTTGGCCGGTTTTGACCTGACCACCATTGGCCGGTTTTGAAGTGACCACCGAGGGCGTCGGCACTGACGCCCGTCGCTGCACCCGCGGTATGTTGACATCTTGTTCTCGCTCCCCCAGCTTGCCCCGCATCTGCTCGACAAAGTCGTCGTCCCCCAAGTAGATTTGCCCTTTGAGATCCTTCCAGATGCTCTCTGCGCCCATTCCTTCCTCGACAAATTGTTGGTACTTCCCTCTGGCCCGCAGCCGGCTCTTGCCGAACTCTGCCAACAAGACATCCGTCGTCAGCCACGCCGGGGCCACGGACTTCCCCGTCATCGCGCTGTAACTGCTCCACGGCCACTGCCGGGGATGCTTCACCATAGCCGCCCGCACCGGATTGAGCACGATGTAGCGGGCAAGTTCTAAAAAGTAGCCGTCTTGATCGACGACAATCGCTTTGTAGCGGCCCTGAAACAGATGACCGCTACGCTGGTGGCGGCGGTTGGACCACTGGGTAAAGACACCGTTGAGTTGTCTCATCCCTTTGGTCAAATTGCCTTGCGGCGTTTCGATCATGAGATGGTAATGGTTGCCCATCAGGCAGTAGGCATGGCACTGCCATCGAAACCGTGAAACGACATCGCCGAGGACGT
>DATLWV010000189.1:0-27760 GCA_035576145.1 Terriglobia bacterium | reverse complement strand
CCCTACATTCGCGAGTCGCGCAGGATCCGAGCCATGAGAACTATCCGCGAGCAGGACATCTCTGACGCTTACCAGAAAGGCCCTCGCAGCAAGTGGTTTCCGGATTCGGTGGGCATTGGCTTTTACCCCATCGATATCCATAGCTGTTCCAAAGAGAACTTTACCTCAGGCACTAAACCGTTCCAGCTGCCGCTGGGCGCGCTGGTTCCGGCTAAAATCCAGAACCTGATTGCCGCTTCCAAAGACATCGGTACAACTCATATCACCAACGGCGCCTACCGCCTGCACCCCATCGAGTGGGCCATTGGCGAAACAGCGGGCAGGCTTGCGGCACTGGCGGTAAGGTCCGGACAGACGCCCCGGGCAATAGCAGAAGACGCACAACTGACCTCCTCGCTTCAACTCGACCTGGTGCGCAACGGTGCGCCCATCTATTGGTTCGATGATTTGAAGGTTGACGACCCGTCGTTTCGCTCCGCGCAGTTTCTCGCTGCAAAGGGTTTCTTTGGCGGCAATGACAGGAATCTGCACTTCTCACCTTCCGCGCCGGCCACACGCGAGGAGGCGCTGGTTGCCCTCGCCCGACTTCTGGGTATCGCAAGGGTTCCCGCCAGTAACATGTGGTCGACATTGCTAAGTGGAGCGGAGCTGCAAGAGCTTGTCGTGGAGGGTTACTGGCGGAGCACTGATAACGCACGGGCGAGTCTCGATCGTCCTCTTGTTTTTTCAGAGTTGCAAGACGCGTCGCGGAAGATGCGAGTGGATTTGCCAAAGGGCAGCCGGGCCTCCGGGGTGGTCAGCCGTGCAGCCTTTGCCAACTGGCTGATGCGGGTATACTTGGCGCGGGACGCGAGCACTGGGAATTAACGGCCAGCTTCACCATGGTGAGCGCAAGGTAGGCGGTGTGGGCCTTGGGATGTACACGATGATGGTGGTACATTTGAGCGCCGTCTCAGGATGCGCAGCATAAGGTTGAGAATCGAATCCCGCTCACCACCCTTGATGAGCGGAGGTAGCCCCGATGAACAAACTTGACCGCCGTAACTTTCTTTGTGCGCTGGGCGCGAGCGGCGTGCTTCTGGGGTCCTCTCCAAAAGCCTCGGAGCCAGCGCCTGCGCCCGCAGCCATCAAACCGATTTCGGGGAGCTGGTTCGAATTTCAGCACCACGCCACCGTTGAAGGCGTAGATTGGAATCCTCAGTGTGCCGGCTTCGATTGCACACAGTGGGACGCCAAGGTGAAAGAGATCGCCGACGTGGGCATGGAATACCTGGTACTGATGGCGACGGCTCTCTATTACCGGGCGTTTTTTCAGACGAAGATTTTCCCGCCCTGGCGGCTGGCCTGCGCGGACCCGATGGAAGCTGTGCTGACGGCGGCGGACAAGTATGGCGTCAAATTCTTTATCGGAGGCGGCTTTTACGGCGATTGGGAGAGTCCGAAAATCGTGTCTGATCCCGCGGCCGGGCAGAAACGCCTGCAGGCCATCGAACAGGTTGCTCAACTTTACGGCCATCACAAGAGTTTCTACGGGTGGTATTGGCCCAACGAGGCTTTCATTGATCGGTACTATTCCCGGGAGTTCATCGGCTACGTCAACACGTGCTCGCGGCTGGCCCGCCGGTTGACACCACGCGCGAAAATTCTGATTGCGCCTTACGGAACGCGTGTGGCCGTTCCTGACGACAAGTATGTGCGCCAACTGGAATCTCTCGATGTTGACGTCGTCGCCTACCAGGACGAGGTGGGCGTTCAAAAGTCAACGCCCGTTGAGACGCCGAAGTTTTACGAAGGTTTGAGGAAGGCACATGACCGGGCGCAGCGGGCGGCCATTTGGGCGGACGTCGAGATTTTCCAGTTTGAAGGAACAGTCTATAAGAGTGCTCTGCTTCCGGCTCCGTTTTCGCGTGTGCTCCGGCAGCTCGAGTCTGTTTCACCCTGGGTTGATAAGATTCTTGTCTACCAATATCAGGGCATGATGAACAAGCCTGGGTCAGCGGCCTTCTGCGGGTCTCCCGCATCCACGAGACTCTACACAGATTACGTTGACTGGTTCAAGGCTCGCAAGTGAGCGAATAGGTCTATGCAACGTAGGCTGTACTCCAGGGATGTGTCGTCTACTCTCAGCGCTTTGGAATGGGTGACTCGCCGAAGCGAACTGGGTGCGGATTTCAACCAACTTGTGCCGGTCATGTTTGGACGATAAGCAGCCGGCAACTTCTCTGCCGAGGGGTTTATGAACGCAACTTCGTCTGTGGTGACGTTGGGTCTCACACTCGCGGTCGTTTCCGGGTTAATGAATGGGACTTTCACTCTGCCCATGCGATACCTGGGGCGCTGGTCGTGGGAAAACGTCTGGGCGCTTTTTATCCTGGTTGCCTGCCTGTTGATGCCCGTTGTCATTGCGGTCACCACGGTTTCAAACCTGGGAGAAGCGCTGCGCCAGGCTCCAACTCACGCCATTGTTATGGCCATTGTGTGCGGTTTTGCCTGGGGCTTCGGGGCCGTGATGTTTGGCCAGAGTGTCAGCGCCATTGGCATTTCCCTGGCAAACACGTTTGTTTTGGCCATCAGTTCTTCACTGGGATCATTCCTGCCGATCCTGCTGCTCGATCCCGGTAAGCTTTTTGAGCGCCAGGGTGAGGCGATCATTGCCGGTACGCTGATTGCAATTGTCGGCATCGCCTTTTGCGGCTACGCAGCGAAGCTCAAGGAACGCAGCCAGGTGAACGAAAATGTGCGGCAGGAAATGGTGGGTGAAGCGCGGCCATTCTGGATAGGACTGCTGCTCTGTGCCGGTGCGGGCGTCTTGTCGGCCGTATTCAACATCGGCTACAGTTCGGCCCAGGGCATTGTTCAGTCGGCTGTTCGCCTGGGCAACAGCGCATTTGCAGGGTCAAACCTGGTCTGGCTGCTCATGCTGACGGGCGGAGCCGTTTCAAATCTGGGATTCTGTGCATACCTGTTCAGAAAAAACCGGAGCCTGGCGAAATATGCGCAGCCCAGATCCGCGTCACTTTATGGATTAACCGTTCTGATGGGCCTGCTGTGGGGCGGGAGCATTTTTGTTTACGGATCGGCAGCGCCAAAGCTTGGCAAACTGGGTCCGGCAATCGGCTGGCCGCTCAGTCTTTCCGTCGGCCTGCTCACTGCAAACCTGTGCGGCATTTTCGCCGGCGAGTGGCGCTTCTCGCGCACGGTTGAGCGTGTGTATATGGGCGCCGGACTGCTGGTGCTGATTCTGGCCATCATCACTCTTGGATGGTCCGGTACGCTTTCTTGATGGAGAATTCTATGTGAGATGAGGGGCGGTTGAACTGAGGTTTTTGACTGACTTTGCCAGCCCCTCCCTTACGAAAGAGCCTTTGCTGCACGCAGCACCAGCTAATTTTGTGCAAGATGCTCGGCTTCAGGGACGGCCAGGGGGGCAGCGGCGACTTCGGATTCCATCTGCCGTGTCCTGCTCTTGCGCCACTGCAGGAACGAATCCATGTAGGTATAAAAAACCGGGGTAAGGTAGAGGGTTACAAGCTGGGCAAACAACAACCCGCCAACCACGCAAAGGCCCAGCGGCCGTCGTGACTCAGCGTCGGCGCCAATCCCGATGGCGATGGGCAACGTGCCGATGATGGCGCAGGCTGTGGTCATCATAATCGGGCGAAAGCGAATCATCGAGCCTTGATACGCAGATTCGCTGGCTGTGTAATTGCCTTTCCGTTCCAATTCCAGGGCAAAGTCAACCATCATGATGGCGTTCTTCTTCACGATGCCGATCAGCATGATCAGGCCGACAAAGCCGTAGAGGTCAAGGTCCATGTGGAACAGCGATAGCGTGAGCAGACCTCCGAAAGCGGCCGCGGGCAATCCGGTGAGAATCGTGATGGGATGGGCGTAGCTTTCATAGAGGATGCCCAACACAATATAAATCACCAGCACGGTCATGATGAGCAGGATACCCAGACCTGTCAGGGATTCCTTGAATGCATGTGCAGCGCCCTGGAAATCTGTCGTAATGGAAACGGGCAGCATGGAGCTGGCAAGCTGCTCCACCTCGCTTACCGCCTGGCCGAGGGCGACGCCGGGCGCGAGATCAAAAGACATCGTCACGGAAGGAAGCTGGCCGCTGTGGGTGACGGTGAGGGGACCTACGCTGGTCGTAAACTTGGAAACGGCGCTGAGAGGCACGAGCTGGCCGGAGGATGAGCTGATGTAAAGCTCGGATAGCATGTTGGGATCGCTCTGGAATTTATCCTGTACCTGGAGGACCACCCAGTATTCGTCGCTGGCGGTATAAATGGGAGACACAAGCCGCTGCCCGTAAGCACTGTAGAGGGCGTTCTCAACCTGCTGTGGTGTCACTCCCAATGCGGCCGCTTTGTCCCGGTCGACTACCACATTGGCTTGAGGATTCTTGATCTGGAGGTCGCTGGTGACATCCTCAAGCCCCGGCAAAGTTTTCATCTGAGCTTCAAACTTCTGCGCGTACTGATAAAGTTCATCACTCTGCGGGCTGGAAAGCGTGTACTGGTACATGCTCTTGGTCATACGCCCGCCAATCCGGATGGAGGGCGGATTCGTAAGAAAAACACGGATTCCGGGAATCTTGTCCAGTTGTGGCTGTAACCCCTGGATTACGTCGTCGATGGTCATGTGATGTTCGTAGAGCGGCCGAATGAACTTGACCACAGACCCAATGATTGCGGCGTCCCCGTAGCGGGAAACCAGACGATCATAGGCCGGGTTGTGGGTCCAGGGGCGGTCAGGACGGTCCTTCAGATGAAGGAATGCACGGCCATTGTTCATGCCGTTGTTGAATGACCCGCCAATTCCTGAGAAAAATTGAACCACACTCGGATCGGCCTTCAGGATGCGGTTGACGGCTTGCTGATGCGCCTTCATCGCATCAAAGGAGATTCCCTGGTTGGCTTCTGTTGCTACCGCAATTCGTCCGGAATCGCCGCTCGGGAGGAACCCTTTCGGAATCTTCCAGAACTCCCAGGCGGTTCCCAGCAATACGAAAAACCCGAATATCATCACCAGTACACGATGGCGCAGTGCCCACTGGAGCGTCCATCCGTACCAGCGGAGCGAGGTGTCCAGTATGTTTTCCAGTGTGCGGTACAGCCAGCCCTGCCGTTGATGGTGCTGGGGACGAAGGTAGCGCCGGGCGAGCATGGGACTGAGAGTGACTGATACGACGCCAGAAACCAGAACTGCGGAAATGATGACCACGGCAAATTCGTGAAGCAGCCGGCCGAAAACTCCAGGCATGAAGAACACGGGAAGGAAGACGACGGCTAGCGACAAAGTCATTGAGAGAATGGTGAAGTTGACTTCTTTCGAGCCGTCGAGTGCGGCCTCCAGCGGTGTCTTGCCCATCTCCAGGTGGCGCACGATGTTTTCCAGCATGACGATCGCGTCATCGACCACGAAGCCTACCGACAGGGTCAGGGCCAGCAACGACAGATTGTCAATGGTGTAACCGAGAAGATACATCACCGCGAACGTGCCCATAATCGCCATGGGCAGGGCCATGCTCGGGATCACGGTGGCGGATACGTTGCGCAGAAAGAGGAAAATGACCAGCACAACCAGAAAGACCGCCAATAGAAGAGTAAATTTGACGTCGTTGACGGACTCTTCGATTGAAACCGAACGGTCGTACTCGATGGAAAGATGGATAGACGGAGGAAGCATCGAGTAAAACCGTGGAAGGAGCTTTCTGATGTTCCTGACGATCTCGATGGTGTTGGTGCCAGGCTGCCGCTGGACGGCCAGCATGATGCCGGGGACGCCGTTAATCCAGTTCGCAATATAGTTGTCCTGGACTCCGTCACTGACCGTTGCCACCTGGTCCAAACGCACCGGGGCCCCATTGCGGTAGGCGACGACAAGCGGGCGATAGACGGCCGCATCGGAGAGCTGCCCGTTGGATTGGAGGTTGAAGGCCTTGTGGGCGCCGTAGAGTGTCCCCATCGGCATGTTAACATTGGCATTTCGAATTGCCTGCTCAACCTGGTCGATGCCAATCTGGCGGCTCGCAAGAGCTTTGGGATTCAGTTGGACGCGCACAGCGTATTTTGCCGTGCCGTGCACGCCAACCTGGGCCACGCCGGGAATCATTGAAATCTGCTCTGCAATCAGGGTTTCAGCGTATTCGTCTACTTTGTAGAGCGGAAGTGTCGGCGAAGTCACGGCGAGCATAAAAATAGCCTGGTCGGCCGGGTTCACTTTTCGAAGCGTGGGAGGAAAAGGCATGTTGGCGGGAAGCTGATGGGATGCCGCAGAGATGGCCGACTGTACGTCGAGCGCCGCCGAATCGATATTTCTGCTGAGATCGAATTGCAGGGTGATTGAAGTTCTACCAAGGGAACTGGTCGATGTCATCGAATCCAGGCCGGCAATCGTGGTGAATTGCTTTTCCAGAGGGGTCGCCACGGAGGAGGCCATCGTATCAGGGTTGGCGCCGGGAAGCCCCGCAGATACCTCGATGGTGGGGAAATCGACGTTGGGCAGATCACTGACAGCCAGGTAGCGGTATCCGATAATGCCAAAGAGCAGAATGGCCAGCATCACCAGACTGGTCATGACCGGCCGGCGAATGAAAGGTTCGCAGAAATTCATGACGTTCCCGCCTCACTACAGGGCCTTGGTGAAATAGACCTTGGTGCCTGGAACCAGGCGTACTTGCCCGTCCGTTACGACTGTTTCTCCCGCGGTAAGGCCCTGCAAGATTTCCGTATTGTTGTTGACGGTTTGCCCGACCTTCACCTCACGGACATCAACAGTCTTGTCCTGCTTGACTACAAAGACATAATCGCCCTGCTGCCCTGCCTGCACGGATTGTGAGGGTACTACCAGCACATCCTGTTGCTCACCGAGGTTCAGCACCACATTCGAGAACTGTCCGGGCCAAAGATGGTGGTCGGCATTTGGGAAAGTCGCCATCAATTGGATGGTGCCGGTTGTAGTATCAATTGTGTTGTTCACAAATGTCAGCACACCCGTTTCGGCGATGGTACTGCCGGGCGGCGTGGCGCTGACTCGCAAACGAGACCTGGCCATAGATTCCTTGATCAATTCCAGATACTGCTGTGGAACAGAAAAATTAACGTAGATAGGCTCCACCTGGTTGATTACCACCAACACGGGGGCGTCATTGGCCTTTACGGTTGCTCCGGGTGAGACGAGTTGCTCTCCTGTAACACCGCTGATGGGAGCGTAGATGGAGCAATACGAAAGCTGAATGCTGGCCGTTCGAATGGCGGCCTCGTCGGCGCGGACAGTGGCCTCGGCGGCTGCCGAACCAGCCCGGGACTGATCGCGCTGCTGCGGGGAAACAATGCCTTCGTTGTAAAGACGTTCGGTGCGTTGAAGTTCAGCCTGGCTGAGTTGGGCCTGCGCCTTGTCTCTTGCCAGTGCCGCCTCAGCCTGTGCAAGGGCCGCGAGAAAGGGGTCTCCGTCCAGTGTTGCCAGCAGATCTCCTTTTTGGACGAACTGGCCTTGCTTGTAATGGACTTCCTTAATGATGCCGGCTACCTGCGACTCCACCGAGACGGTCTGGAAGGCTTTGCCCGTACCGATAGCGGTCAATTCGATCGGGATGGTCGTCCGCCCGGCCTGGGCTACAACCACCGGAACTGCAGCACTGTCCTGAGGTCGCGCAACCTCCCCGCTGGCCGATGATCCTCGCGCTGGCGGGTCGCCGGCGGAGCAACCGACGAGAATCACAATAAACAACATTAGTATGAGTGCAAATATTTTGTGAACTCTGCTCATGCTTACCTGTATTCTGCTGGTTGCGCAATTATGGCACAGTTCGTCCCAGAAGGAAAAGCTGTGAAAAGTATTTTGACGTTTCTTGAGCCGAATGAGTTACATCCGGAGATCCTATTCGATTGGACGTAGCATATTTTCTGAAAATTTCAACGGCCGAATGTGACATTAACATGCGCCTTGAGAATAATCGGGCGGTGGGTGGATAAGCCTCAGTGCAATGATGTTCCGGAGACCTTTCAGACAGAACAGGGTGCGAAGACTCCACGTGGTTAAGACTGATTCTACATAAGTCTTGAAGGCACGATGGTGAGCCGTGAGGGAATCGAACCCCCAACCTACTGATTAAGAGTCAGTTGCTCTGCCAATTGAGCTAACGGCCCGAGAATCAGACGACAATTTGATTCGCTGATGTACGAAAGAAGTTTAACACAAGTTACTACGCTATTTTAAGCGTCTTATCTCTATCTGGCGAAGCTGGGCTGGGCTGCACATTACGGGCCGAATTGTTTTATCATCGTAGAAGCCCGGTCGCGGTCGGCTTGTTGGAACCAGAGTGAAATTTTTCGATATGCCGGGCGGACGTTGCGCGGGGCTTGCACAGGTGCGTTTCACAGCCCTGTTTTTGGTTGACGATCCGAATTAAGGAGCATCACTCCATGGCAGTTCTTAGTCTTAACGAAGTTGCGATTATTATCCGCCCGGAAAAAGACAATGTGGCGGTGGTGAAAACAGATTTTATTGATAAGGGTACGCAACTCCAAAATGAGGGAGGGGTAATCACCCTTTCCGGGCGCGCCCTTCGTGGACAGAGTTTTGCCATCAAGGACATCAGCCAGGGGAAGCCTTTCATTTCTCTCGGCGATCCGATCGGGCTTGCCTCGCGTGCGGTTCGCACGGGCGACCCCATTGATGAAAGCAACATCGACAACCACCTGCCGCGGCTCAAAGTTCGTTACCGGGATAACCCCGCACCCAATCCCATTGACCCCGATCTCGCTTCACGGACTTTTGATGGATTTGTGAGGCCTGACGGCACCGTGGGAATTCGCAACTATGTGGGCATTGTGACTTCCGGGATGTGTTCCTCCGCCGAAGCCCGTGAGATTGCGTTCCGGGCCACGCAGGAGATTTATACGCGCGAAAAGTATCCCAACGTGGACGGTGTGGTCCCGATTGTTCATGACTCCGGATGCGGAATGCCGGACGGAGAAGCCGTTGCCATTCTGAACCGGCTCCTGACCAATACTTTGCGCCACCCCAATATTGGTTCAGCCATCTACATTGACCTCGGATGCGGAAAGACCTGCGTCGAATGCTCGGTGCCGATCTTCGAGAAAGAGATCGAGAATTACAACCAGCGCGTTGTGAACCTCACCATCCAGCAGGCCGGGGGTGGCCGCAGGACAGTTGAAAAGGGCCTGGCCATTGTCGAGAAGATGCTTCCGCTCGCAAATCAATATGCACGCCAGCCGCTCCCTGTTTCAAAGCTGATCGTTGGGACTGAATGCGGAGGTTCCGACAGGTGGTCCGGCGTCACCGCCAATCCGGCCGTCGGAGTTGCCGCCGACATGTTCGTGAAGGCGGGCGCCGCGGTGTTTCTTCCGGAAATCCCTGAACTCCAGGGCGGTGCCATGATTGACCTTGCACACCGCGCCCGGACTCGAGAAGTGGGGCGCAAACTGATGCAGGCGCTGAAGCGCTATCAGAAATACGTGGAGATGTTCGGTGAAGATTTCCGGGAAAATCCCTCGCCCGGAAACAAGAAAGGTGGACTTTACAACATCTTTCTGAAGTCGAGCGGCGTGAAAGCCAAGGGTGGGACGTCTATCGTTGAAGACCTGGTGGACTACGGGGAGTGGCTGGGCGACCGCAAAGGGCTTTACGTGCTCTACACGCCTGGTTATGATCACCTCGCGACCCCGGCGCTGTTTCTAAGTGGAGCGCAGATCACGCTGTTTACAACGGGCCGCGGAACGGGTATTGGCTGCGCGCTGGGGCCGGTGACAAAGATCGGGTCGAACACGATTCTTTCCAACCACAATGGTGATATCGACATCAATGCAGGAACTATCCTTGACGGAGAGGAAACCGTTAAAGACGTCGGCAAGCGCATTTTCGAGCACACGCTTGACGTGGCTTCGGGCCGCACGATGGTTCGCGCGGAGGAATCAGGCTTCCACATCGAGTTCAAGATCTGGGAATCGCTCTGGCCTTCCCTTTAAGTTAATCCTTTATTCCTGTGTCGCTTCCTTGGGTGGCGAATGCAGAGCACGGCCAGGGGAGGGAAATGCTGCCGGTTTGGGTGGCGTGTCATGCTGCGCGCTATCCTGGCCTCCCGGCGGGCGGAAGCAAACCGGATAGGTACGTGGATATGGCTTCTTTTCGCGATAGGAACGTGCAAGCTCCAGGTAGACACCCAGATCGCGGTCAAGGTCCGACCGGGTCCCGTCAAAGTAAAAGCTCCGAACCGGTATGCCACCGTAGTCGCGGCTGACCTTTGGATAAATAGCCTCGCTGACCGTTCCGTTCATGCAGGCAAACGGGCTGATGTCGATGACTCCGTCGGCGCCGTGTTTTGCATGCCAGGCCACGAGCCCCACGCTCAGGACCATTTCGCCCACGACGCCATCGGCCGGCAGATAGGGCCACGCCAGCTTGATGATTTCTTCAATCTCAGGTTCTTCATATCCCTCCAAGTCCCCGCTGAGTGGAGCGAGCAGCGCGTGTTCGTCTGCACGGCGGATGTGGTTGCGTAGCTTTGCGCCCAGCATTTCAACCGAGATTGTCCGGCCGCTTAGCCGAAGCAAGCGTTCCTGCTCGAAGCTGGTGTAGCCAACCCATTCGGCAACGTGGCTCAGGGAAGCTTCCGCCCCGTGCGATTCAAGCCTGCGGACCAGGTCTTCGTTTGAGAATGTATTCAGGCGGCAAAAGATTTCCCCGACAACCCCAATGAGGGGCGTGAATCCATCGTAGTTTGCGGGAACGGCGCGGAAGCGGTCTCGCGCCCGTCCAAGGGACGCCGCCAGGCTGCGGAGCTGGCAGTTCATGTCATCACAGGAAGCTTCAATAGTTTGGCACAGGTCTTGAAGGCTTTCGCTATAAGCACGTTCGCCGGCGCCGGGCGCCGTTTCGTAAGGGCGTGTTTTGAGCAACAGGCGATGAAGCGAATCTGAGGCTACCACCCCTCTCCACGCCATCCGCGTGAATACGTTAACGATGCTCCCGAGCCCGCCGTAACTGTTACCATCCGAAGGAGAGATAATCTCGATTTGCCCGTAGCCCACTTCGCGCAGGACTTTACGGAGGTAGGGAACGTATTGACCGAAGCGGCACGGGCCGTCGGATGTAGGCAGGAAGTAGACGGTGCTCTCGGGCTTAAACCCGGGCGTCTCGGCCACCTGGAGAAGGTCACCAATCACAACTTTGATGGGAAAGCATTCGTCTCCCTGGGTCGCTTTACCGCCCAGTTCGATGGTGCGCCTCGTCGAAGGCGGCGACACATGGGCCTCGACACCGAGCCGGCGAAAGATCGCCGCGATAACCTCAGAGCCTCCTTCTCCCATGACCGGAAGATAGACTGTCTTTCCATTTAGAGGATGGCCTCGGTCGATCGGCCGTTTCAGAGTGCAATGGTGCGCGAAGGACATCTCAGAATCCCCTTGCTTTCGAGATAAGCCTCACAACGCGTAATAAAGCCCGCATCGTTTGAATGACCGTCAAACTGGAGCACCAGCGACGGGTTGCCCGCAGCCTCGTTCAGGAATGACTTGATAATGGAGTCCGGGCCGCACTTGAAGTTGGAGATGTAGATCAGATGAAGATTTTCAAAACGGCGTGCGATTACGGCAGCGGCCAGAATCCTGCGGCCGGAATTCCAGAACATGTTGTCGTTGACGCCGCTGATGTCTTCTTCGTCAAGGGCCAGAAAATCCATGGGGACCACGTTCACTCCATAGGTCCTTCTTAACTTTCGGGGCACGTCGCAATTGACGCTGCGGTCGTAGAGGTTGTACGGCCGTCCGACCAGAATCACGCCCGGTTCGCCGGTTTGCTGCAGCGCTGCGAGGGCCCGCTCGCCGGCGTCCAACAGCGCCCGGTCGAAATCATTTTGAGCGGCGTAGGCCGCTCCCACTGCGAGGTCGCTCTTCCGTCTCGAGATCTTCAGGTCGGCGGCGAAGCTTGCCAGTTCCTTTGCCACAAAGGCCTGTCCATTACGGAAATGGACGGTGGGCGCCAGCATTTTGGCCCGTGCCGCCTCTATCTGGGGCACGACGCGCACCACAAATGGAAGCGTCTGGTTCCACGGGCAGAGGTGCGAAGGGACCTCGGATTGAGGCGAAGCGGCGTCGACCACGTTCGGCAGCAGAATGTAGTCCAGCTTCTTCTCCAGCAATTCGCTGACATGGCCGTGGGCCACCTGGACGGGGAAGCACGGCTGGGCGATGGCCATCTCGGCGCCCGTGGCGGCTGTCCTGCGATCGGTCGCAGAAGAAAGGACCACGTTAAAACCGAGCGATTGAAAGTAGGCGCACCAGAAGGGAAACTGGTCATAAAAATACATGGCGCGGGGAATACCCATCGAGAGGCGGCCCTCCACCGCTGGCGCAAGGCAATTCATCAGCCGATTTTCGCGGTAATCAATCAGGTCATCGATAACGGGTTTGCGGTCAGAGTGCGTGGGCTTCCGGAACTTGTCTGAGCACTGGTCTCCCCAATAAGTCCGCTGCCCCTCGATGATGAATTCCTTGATATCGCAGACGTTGGAACAGGCTCGGCAGACGAAATCGCGCGAAGTAAATTCCACACGGCTGAGGTCGTAGCCGCGGAACTTGGTGACTCCAGCTAATCCCTGCATTCGGTCGCGGGCAATCAGGGCCGCTCCAATGGCTCCCATCACACCGTTATGCGGAGGGACGATAATCTGCTTGCGGAGTATCTGCGAAAACGCAGCTGCCACGGCATCGTTGTAAGCGGTCCCTCCCTGAAAGAAGATCACCTTGCCGATTTTGCGGCCGCGCACCACCCGGTTCAGATAATTGAGTGCAACGGAGTAGGCGAGGCCGGCGGCCAGGCCGCCAACTTCAGATCCCTTCAGCAGCAGCGCCATCACGTCGCGTTCCATGAAGACCGTGCAGCGCTCACCCAGGCGGGCCGGCGTTGCCGAAGCAAGCGCCAGTTGCGCGAATTGGCCTTTGATGGAGATCCCCATCTTCTCAGCCTGTTCCTCGAGGAAGGACCCTGTGCCGGCAGCGCATGCCTCGTTCATGGTGAAGTCAACCACCACTCCTTTTTCAATCCTGATGAATTTGGAGTCCTGCCCGCCGATTTCAAAAATCGTGTCCACGGCGTCCATGTTCATCTGCTCAGAAACAAACATGGCTCCTGTTTTGTGGGCCGTGATTTCATCGTTGACCGTGTCTGCGCCAATCAGTTCGCCGATCAACTCGCGGCCGGAACCTGTGGTTCCAACGCCGTGGATGTCGAGAAAGGCGCCGAGTTCAACTTCGATTTCCCTCAGCCCTCTGGTGACGATTTCAATCGGGCGGCCTTCCGTATAAAGGTAAATTTCCTTGCGGACCCTCCCCGCGTGGTCGATGACTACCAGATTGGTGCTGACTGAGCCGACGTCAATGCCCAGGTAGGCCCTGATCTTCTCACCCGGAGATGGTGGTTCGATTGCCTCTGCGTGATTGCGCAAGAGGAGGACGTTGGCCAGGGTGAGCGGTTCATTGCTGGCGGAATCTTCCTCCGGCTCCTCACGGATTTGTATTTGGAGGTGTCTTGATGCCTGCCGGGTTTGTTCTTCCGTCTCCAGAATGGCTGCGCCCGCCGCTCCCATCCAGCCGTAGAGTTCCGGAACAAGGAAGTCCGATTCGGCGAGTTTGAAGGCTTCGTACAAGGCTTTGCGAATGCTCTCGTTCAGCGCAACACCGCCGATGAAAGCAACGGGCGGCGTCACTCGCCGTCCCTTCACAATGCTCGACTTGAAGTTGCGCGCAACGGCGTCGCAAAGCCCGCGAAGGATCTGCTCCGTTGTGTAACCTTTCTGCTGGGCATGGATCATGTCGGTCTTTGCAAACACTGAGCAGCGGCCCGCTATGCGCGCAGAGCATGGAGCGCTGCTTGCTGCAGGGCCGACATCCTCAACCGAGTAACGGAGGCGGGAGGCCTGCTGGTCAATAAAGGAACCGGTCCCGGCCGCGCACTCGCCGCTTGCCTGGTAGTCAATGATTCCCATTTGGCCGGAGTTTGTGGCCGGATCAAGACGCAGGAACTTGGATGTCTGACCACCCATTTCAAACACCGTGCGGACTTCCGGATGGAACGTCCGAATTCCCCGGGCGATAGCACGAAACTCGTTTTCAACCGGGCTTCCAAGCATGCCGCCGATAAGTCTGCCGCCGCAGCCGGTCACACGGATTCCGTCAATGCGATCATAGGGAACGTAGGCGTGGAATTCCTTAAGCAGTTCGGTTACGGATTGACAGGGATTCCCTTCGGTTCGTCGGTACCGTGAGAGAAGCAGAGGCCGCCGGGCAAAGGAGGAGCGTTCAGGAAAGCGAGCGGTGAAAAAGCCGTCCGAGGTTTCATTAAGCGACCGAAAGGCCGGTTCGTCAGCAGGAACTCCAACCGCGGCAAGCTTCAGACTGACAGCACCGATGTCAAGGCCGACGGCAATGCCCAATAGGACCCTCCCGTGCTGCTGGCTCTTGGTACCCGCGCCCGCGTTTAGCCCACTTCTACACCCCATCAAATGCAAATACTGTGATGAGCATCACATTTGATTGTGAACGGAAATTTGGCCGATTGCTGCCGGAATTGAACTGTCTATGCCGAGTGGCGGAGGAGCGTTCAGTGCCGCCGCAGCAAACTCAATCCGTATTCGTGATCGTTGGAGATTTCGGATGGATGATACTTGCCCGGGGGGCTGAAGATGAGAAATTCAGCCGGATAAGAGGCAGCGGTTAATTTTCTTCAACAAGATGATGGTTCACTGCAAAGAGCGCCAGTTCCAGACGGTTGGATACGCCCAACTTGTCAAAAATATTTCCCAGATGGTGCTTGACTGTTTGCTCGGCAATGGCAAACTTTTCGGCGATGTCCTTGTTGGTGTAGCCATCAACGATCGCAGAAATAATGTCAAGTTCTCTGGGTGTCAGGTTGTAGGAGCGTTTCCTTGTGCCTTGCTCGGGGATGGCAGTGAGGTCACGGATGATGCGCACCAGGTCAGATACGCTTTCGCGGCCCACCCAGAATTGGCCATCCATGACGCAACGTATACTTTTCAGAAGCAACTCGGTGGCGGATTCCTTGAGGACCACGCCGCGCACTCCGTGGTGCAGAGCGTCAACAATCTGGTCACGCTCGATGGCCGCCGTAAGCAGGATGACTTTGATGGCCTCGACGGCGCTGCCAAGCTGGCGGAGCGCCTCCAGGCCGGGGACACGGGGCATGGCCAAATCCAACAGCAGGACGTCGGGCTTGAGCTGTTGTGCCATCTCGATAGCTTCGCCGCCGTCTGAGGCCTCGCCGATGACCTTGAAATCCTTTTCCGCTTCCAACAGCTTGCGGAGGCCGTCCCGGAAAATAGGGTGGTCGTCGGCAATAAGAATTCGAACGGATTGTGAAGTATCACCCATAAGTATTCTTCGGCAGGCTGACTTCTACGCGAGCGCCTTTGCCGGGGACTGATTCTACAACAAGTTCACCCCCAATGGTGCGAACTCTTTCCTTGATGACCAGAGGGCCTTTACGAATGGCGTCAAGATCAGCCAGCGTGAGGCGGCCTGAAAAGTCAAACCCGCACCCGTCGTCATCGATGGCCAGCCTCAACTTCCCATCGTGCTGGCTCAGTTGTACCAGCACCTTGCGCGCCCCACTGTGCTTCCTCGCATTGACCAGCCCTTCCTGAACAATGCGCGCCAATTGGTTGCAAATGCGAGGCGGCAGTGAGATTTCCTGCAGCGTCGAAACGAACTTGCTTGAGATTCCACTGTCCCTCTGGAATTTGTCAACCATCATGACCAGGAAGTCCAGAAGCTGTGTAGGCCGAATGTCAATCGGTTTCATCTGCTGCATCAGCTCGCGCAAGTTGAGAACTTCCTGCCGAAGAATTCGCTGGATGTGAGACAGTCGCTCAACGATGGCGACCGTCGAGGCATCGGGCTGGCGGCGGAGGACATCAACTTCGAGTTCCAGGCCAATGAGGGACTGAATCACGCCATCGTGAAGTTCCCTCGCCACGCGCGCCCTCTCGAGAGCGCCGGCTCTCGTGCGCAAACGGGTGGTAAGGAAAGCCGTATAAATCGCGGGGCTTACCTGCATGACAAGCGTTCGCAGGAAGCGAACAGCGGCTTCCGGGGTGGACTGGAGACTCGGGTTGAACAGGATCATTACGCTTGACCACTCGTCTGCGTAAACGGTTCGCGCGCCCAGGAACTTGCGCACCTCCTGATTACCAACGATCACGCTGGGTGGGGACCATGTCTCGTCAAAAAGTCTTCTTCCGTCATCATCGAGAGCATAGACATCATATTTCTGCGGATCAGGGGATTTCGGGTTGCGTCTCGCGTACCACACGTGACCGGGCGTTTCAAACAGGCTTTTCTCACCCTCTTGTGGATGGAGCTCCCGGGTTGATAGCGATACTTTTCGGCCGAGTTCCTCCTGCTCAACATTCCATACATAGGCCCGCCCCGAGTTGTGGTCGAGAACGGCCAGTGCGCCACGGCCGGTACGAAAAAGCCTCAATATCTCTTCGAAAATGGCTTCAAGCGTTCCGCGAACCCCGGCCTCTGCGCGGGCTTTTGTCATCACTCTTGCAATCGCTCCGGTTTCTTCCCGGAGCTGCTTCTCTTCTTCACCAAGATATCCCAGCAGGTAACCCATGATGAGCAGATAGACTCCGCGCATGACGAAAGAGTTCAGGTCATAAGAGCCGCGGAACAGTCCCGGGAAGGTCAATCCTTTTGCAAGGGTGAAAAACGATTGGAACATGAACAGCCCGGTCGAGATGAGGGCCGTTAAGAGGGTCGCCTGCAGACCCCAGCGGTAAGCCGCTTCAAGCAGTACGAAGGTGTAAAAGAGGTAGAATGGGCTGTTCGGTCCGGCCGTGAAGATCGCAATTAGAGCCGGCCACAAAACATCAATCGAGTGAACGGCCAGTCGAAAGGTGGGCGATGACGTACGCTGGGTCCGGACCAGGGCCAGCACGCCTACCGCCTCAAACACAAAAAGGGCCAGCAGCCCGTAGACGGCCGTGGAATATTGGCGGGGCTCGGTGGGGTCAATCCAGATGACAAACAGTGAAGCGAGTGCCAGGAGGGCCCGAGTGGCTGCCAGGATCCGCTCAATGCGTTGCGATTCGCTTGCTGCTATCCATTGTCTTCGTAGAGATGGAAACGAACCCATTAGACCTCTCAGGCCGGGTACAACACCGTTCATTATGGCAAGATGGCCCAAGGGAGACAAGTAGGTTTCAGGGTCCCGGAAATTAAATCCAGTTTAGACTGACAGGCAATCGGCCTTGCATTTCCAATAGGTTCTGGTGAAAAACAGGCCCGCCGGAAGTCTCCCGCGAGAGAAAAAATGGGTCTGCGTGTTGAGATTTTGCTGCAGAACATTGTTGCGAGCAGGGAAAAGATGGCCAACGACTCCCTGCTTGAAAGGGGTGAAGGATGAATCGCAGGGACTTTATGCGCGGGGTCGCGGCTGGAATTTCGGCTACGAAGATTCCCAGCCTGATGGTTGCTGAGGAAACTGAAGCGGCCTCGCCTCGGGGGTGGTTAAAGAACACTCCGTTTATAGCCGTGGGCAGTTGGGATGATATGCCGATTTTTTTCCGTCGCGTTGGCGGTCACGGTACCTGGGAAGAAGCCGATTATCACAGCGAACATACGGAAGCGACGGTAGGAAGACTTAAGGCCCTCGGCGTGACGATAGCCATCATCGACTTTTTTAAAGGATTTGGCCTTGAAGCGGAAGCCGAGCACATTGGCCTGGCCAGGAAAATGGCCGGCTTGCTGCGCCAGCATGGCATCCGGGTGGGACTTTACGTGGGCAGCACCATCGCTTACGAAACATTCCTGGCGGAAGAGCCTTCGGCCCAGGAATGGTTTGTCCCTGACTATCTTGGCCGTCCGGTCATTTACGGCGATCAGACTTTCCGCAAGCGCGTCTACTTTATGCACCCGGGCTATGTGAACTATATCAAACGCGTGGTCCGCATGGGTGTGGAGGACCTGAGGGCTGACCTGATTCATTTTGACAACACGAGCTTGCAGGGCCGCGCTGAAATATTCCATCATCCATTGGCCGTCAAGGATTTTCGCGAATACCTGCAGAGCGCCTATTCTCCGACGGAGCTGAAAGAACGCCTGGGTTTCTCCAACGTGAAATACGTCCTGCCGCCAGTAATTGAAAGACCGCTCGTGGTTATCAATGATCCGCTGTTCCAGCTCTGGACGGATTTCCGATGCCGCCAGTTGAACCGGTACTATCGGGACATGCAGAACTACATTCACGGGCTGAACCCGGCGGTGGTGATCGACAGCAATCCCAGTTCGGGAATGGCCGGGACGAACACCATCTGGGAACAGGGGATTTCATACCCCGGGCTTTTCCCTCACATGGAGATCAGCTGGACTGAAGAAGGGAACTATGCCGGTGTCACGTCGGATGGAATACTCGTTTCCAAAATCCGGACGTACAAAACAGGTAGCATCCTGGGAACACAGATTGTGACGTATACGGCGGGAGGCGGGTATTACGGCAGGGAAGGAGGCAACCGCGCGTCGATGGCGGAATCGATGGTTTTCAACCGCCAGAGCCTGGGAATGGTGGGAGGTATTCTGAGGGCCCAGGAAGTCCCCGAGGAGCAAAGGCAATACATCAGATTCTTCAAGGACAACTTTAAGTACTATAAGGGTGTGCAAAACGTTCCGGACGTGGCCGTACTTTATTCTTATGCTTCGATGGGCTTCAACAACGACCGCCCCGCTGTGAGCTTCATGCTTTTTACCCAGGCACTGATCCAGGCAGTGGTGCCCTTCGACATCATTTTTGATGGCAACCTGAAGGACCTCTCAAAATATCGCGTACTCGTCCTGGCGGATCAGGAATGCCTGAGTGACGAACAGATGAACCTGATCAGAAAATACGTCGCGCAAGGCGGGGGACTCGCGGCGACGGAGCAGACCTCACTCTATACGACTCGAAGGCTGAGGCGTCCGGACTTTGGCCTGAAAGACTTGCTCAAAATTTCAGCACCAGCGTGGCAAGGGCCGAGGGGTGAGGAAAGGAACCTTCAGATTGCTCCCGTGCAAAACCGGATTGGCCGGGGGCGTGTTGCTTATATTCCGTCCGTACAACCTGCGATTGAAAAACCCCGGGCGGAGCGCATGTCAAGCATGTACTGGAAGCTGCCCTTGAACTGGAAGGAACTGATCGCGGAAGTAAAATGGGCCGCGGGAGACCGACTGTCACTGGAAGTGAATGCTCCGGGCACCCTGGCCGTTGTGGCTGAATTGATGGAACAACCCGCGGAGAGCCGCCGGCTGGTGCACCTGGTGAACTATGCGGGGCCGCAAGGGAATCGGGTGAGCAACATAGAGGTGACAGTTGCATTGCCCGAAGGGAAAATGACACGCGAAATAACTTTGCTGACCCCCGACGGAGAAGGCAATACGGTGCCAGCCAACGTCGACCATGGAAGGGCACACTTTACGGTGCCACGTCTTGACACATACACTCTCGCGGTCCTTGAACTCGAGTGAGGCTTCTTACTGACCGGACCGACCAGTCCCTGCCAGGCGAGATGGCGAGGCCGATGCTCCTAGGCCATGCAAGGACTGCAGATCGTCTCCCATACGCATTGTGATTTTTTGACACTGAACAAGCAGACGGAGACGAAGTCTTACAACGAATTCCAAATTGGTTTGGGCGATCGTGACCCGGTTGTTGCCCCTCTTCCAAATTAAGCCTTCTGAAAGAACCGATGATGTATGGCTGGGTGGTGCGGTCTTACTGGGGATTGATCTCTAAACAGCTTTCCCGCAGGGCCGATATCCGCAGTTGAACGCGATTCTCTGACAGCAAACATTAGAGAAGTCTAATGTTTCCGCGGCCGTTTGGCATGTATGATGGCGAAGGCTATTGCGAACAGAGTTTTTGTGCCCGGATTGCCGCTAGTACCTTCGTAACATTGCCTTGGAAAGCATAGCTGCGTAGGATAGTGCTCGGAGAGGGGAAGAAAGAAATTCAGAAGTTGGGAACCGGCTAATGATTTGCTCTATCGCAATCCTGGTTTTTTCGACAGCGTTGTTCATTTTCTATGTCCAAACGCTGTGCGAAAAAGTTCTGCGTCGCGAGTTCAGTCGCGCTTATTTTCAGGATGTTCTTAACGCTATTGACCTTGAGTTCCCGCGATTGCAGCAGGCGATTTCGGCCGGTGTTGACGTCGGATTACCCCAGATAAAACTGGCCTTAAAATCTGACTACTTCACTCTCAAGTACCTTCTCAAGAACGGAAATCCCAAACAGCGCAATTTCTCATTCCATGAGAAGCTGCTGATTAGTTATTTTCGAGTCCTCTTCCTGGTGCTCCCCGTTCGTTATGCCCTCCATTTCCGCGAAAGACAAGGCGTGGTGAAACTCACGGTCATCCTGCATCACTTTGCGAATCTGGTTGGAGAAAGGGTCATCTCGGCGACTGCGCCCGGAATGGCTGCCGGCCGTTAGGTTTAAAAATGGTGCCGAGTTTGCAACTGAATTTACGATGAAAAGTGGCTCCAAAGACCGCAAAGTTCTTCTAATCCAGAAGGAACCCATAACCCGAGACGTCCTACGGGTCCTGGTTAATAATCTCGGTTGCCAAGGTGAAGTGGCGGTGGACGGTCCGCAAGCCCTCGCCATGGTGCGGTCGCAAGATTATGATGCGGTCCTCCTTGACCTGAGAAGTTCCGCACTGCCTCCGGAGGAAGTGGTTTCCGGAATCCATGACATACGGCCCGCCTTGGTTGGAAGGGTCCTGGTGATAACCGGGGAGGTGGATGACCCAACAACTTTGGAACTGGTTGAACGCTACTTTCTGCTTCAGATTCGACAAAGCCGGCTATCTTTTGATCTGGCAGGTCGCTTGCGCGCTCTTTTGCAAATTGCTCCTTTGTCCAGCGAAACCCAGCCGTAACTCCCCTCTCGTAACTCGAAAGGTGCTCGAACTCGTGCTTGTCCTGCAGGTTTCGTACACGCCGCGTCTTCCTGTATCTTGCGGAAATCGATCGAACATCTAAAGCATTTTGGGGGCCGTGGCGGTATTGCAGCCTCGTGTGTGTTGAAGGTCGCTCTTCTTCCTGGCGCTTCCCGCGATAAATCAGAGCTGCGTTTAAGGGTATGCTGGCTTGTATGCTGTGTATCTGTGCCTGATTCGTTCCCCGGGTGACTGCGCGCCGGATGGCTTCTTCCGGTGGAACCGAATGCTAATTTGGGTTATGCTGGCACGGCTGTTAAAGTCGAAGTAAAAAGACAAGACCAAATGTCTTGAACACGCCTCTTTAGTGCCCATGGTTTAACAGCACAAAATTACTTGAGAGACTGGGGAGAATCTATGAGATCCACGCTGCTCTTGATGGCATATGTTCTGCTGGGCAATACAATTGCCATGGCGCAAAGCGCGCAGAGGATGGTAGACGAGTTTCTGACAAATCAATTGCAATCACCCGAGGTTGTAACATTTCAGATGCAGCAATTCCTGATGGGTCACGCGCCAAGACTTCCGCGTCCGACGAGTTCGGCGGAATGGACGGCGGAAGCAAACCGCATCCGGCAGCACGTCTTAAATGACGTCATCTACCACGGATGGCCAAAAGACTGGGTGGATTCCCCTCCAAAGTTTGAAGATATGGGAGCGGTTCCTGTTCCGGCGGGAGCAGGATATCGGTTGCGAAAGTTCCGCTACGAGGTTGTGCCTGGCTTTTACTCCACGGCAGTTTTATACGAGCCCGAACATCTTGACGGTAAGGCCCCTGGGGTCCTGGACGTATTGGGCCATTTCCCAACCGGCAAGTCAGAACCCTTTGAACAAAAACTCTGCATCAACCAGGCCCTCCGGGGTATGGTGGCTCTGAGCATCGCCTTTATCGATATGGGGGAGCTACGGACGGCGGAAAACTCGCACTATTACGGTTCAGACCTTGATCTGGTGGGTGTAAACGGCGTGGGCCTGTTCTATCTGGCCATGCGGCGTGGCCTCGATTTCCTTTATAACAATCCGAACGTGGATGGAAATCGCATTGCCGTTACAGGCCTTTCCGGCGGCGGTTACCAGACCATTGTGCTCAGTTCGCTTGACACGAGGGTTCAGGTGTCCATCCCTGTGGCTGGGTTTGATTCGATCAAAGGGCGGCTGGAGCGACTTCCCGGCGAACCGGGAGACTACGAGCAACTCGCGCCCGGGCTTCTTGACGGCCAGGGTTACCAGGCTCTCGTCGCCATTCGAGCTCCACGCCCAACTCTTGAAATCAATAACGCGGAGGATTCGTGCTGCTTCCGCGCGCCGCTGGTAAAGCCGGACATCTACGATGCGATCAAACCTTTCTATGCGCTCTATGGCAAGGAGGATTCGCTCCAATTCCATCAAGACACGCAGGTCTCGGCGCATAACTATCAACGCGACAACCGGCAGCAGGCCTATCGCTTTCTCTCGAAATGGTTCAACCTTCCGGACAAGCCCGACGAAATTCCGGTGGAAAAGTACGTCAAGAGTTACAGCGAGCTTGCTTCCGGCGTGCCGGCAGACAACCTGACAATTCTCGGCCTGGCCAGGCAATTTGCGTCCAAAATTCAACACTCGCCGGTCCCGGTAGGGTCTGCCGCCCGCTCGGAATGGGCCCGGACCCAGCGGGCAACGCTAGCTAAAGTGGTGCACTACAACCCCGTCAAGGTTGAGCACCCCTGGTACGTTGCCAACACAAATCACAGTACTGTTGAATCCATTTCTTTCCGGTTCACCCTCAGCAACGGCTTGAGCGCCACGGGCGTCTGGACAAAATCTACCTGGACTCCGGAAAACGCTCCGATGGTTGTGATGGTGCATGACAAAGGGCGGCCAGGTGTGGACGAGCAAGTGGGGGACCATGTTCCCGAAGCTGCCAATCTTGTGGATACCGGCAAACAGGTTCTGGCACTTTCCATTCTTTTTACCGGCGATGCGAACCCCTTGAACCGGGACGTAGGAAGCCTCGGCTATATGATGACGGCTGTGGGCGCGCCGCCGCTGGGCCTGGAGGCGGCACAGTTGATCGCGATCACGGATTGGGCAAAGCAGACATGGCACCCTTCGGTGGTTAGTCTTGAGAGCTCCGGCTACAGGATGCAGCTGGTATCTCTGGTAGCGGGAGCTTTGCAGCCGCAGCTTTTCAGTAGTATCGACATCCACCAGGGGATACACAGCCTGGCTGAACTCCTCGACAAATCGGTGAAGTCGAGCGATGTACCGGACGTGTTCTGCCTGGACCTCTACAAGGAATTCGATCTGGATATGCTGAGGGCCATGGCTGAGCCTGCTCAGGTGACGGAGTCAGATTATGTAGAACTGACTGATGCAAAGAAGTAGCGTGGAACAATTGAAATGTCGTTTAGTCAGGAAGGCCTCGCCTGAAATCGAGAATATCCTGGCTGAAACTGCCTGCCTGACAAATGTCCCTGAAGGTGGATCTTGAGAATGCCGAATCCCCGCCAGTCGGGCGACAGGACTTAGAGGAGACCAGTCCCTATCGATAAAGGTGTATCGGCAGACGGTCCTCAGCGCCGGGGGACCCCAGCTGTTCGGCCGGAGGCGAGTAGGAGTTTTGACAGGCTGCGAATATTAAGGAGGGACGATGCAAGGGCTTAGCAGAAGAGGTTTCTTACAGGCAGCGGCTGCGGTGGCTGCTGCGAGCGTGGGCAATTCAGGCAGTGCACTAGCTGCTGAACCTGAACCGATGCGCATGGGATTGCTGGTAAGTGCGACGAATGGCCCGGAAAAAGTAATGGAGTACGTGCGCGGATTCGGGATTCCAACGGTTCATGTGAGCACCTCGGACTTTTCCCGTGCCATGTCCAAGCGGTTGCGCGACGCACTGGACAGCAACGGAATTGAAGCCACAGCTCTGGTTTCTTCCGGGCCGGGTGAACAGAAGTACGACCTGTATGACGGTCCCATCACTTACGGGCTGGTGGCTTCTCCCTACCGTGCGCAACGGGTTGATCATCTCAAGCGGACGTCTGATTTTGGTAAGGGTCTGGGCATTCCGGTTACGTTCAACCAGTGGGGCTACATTCCCGAAGTTCCGAGTGCCCCCCTTTATGAACCGACCGTGAAGGCCGTCCAGGAGATCGCGGCGCACTGCAAGGCAAACGGGCAGATCTTTGTAAACGAAACCGGCCAGGAAACTCCGGTAACTCTGCTGAGGACGATCCTTGACACCGGGATGGATAACGTGAAGGTGGTTCTGGACGCTGCCAACCTTATCCTTTACGGGAAAGGTAGCCCTGTCGACTCACTCGACGTGATAGGAAAGTACGTGATCGGTGTCCACGCAAAGGACGGATTTTATCCCACCAACCCGCGTTATCTGGGACGTCAGGTTGCCTGTGGACAAGGCAAGGTGGACTGGCCGCGGCTGATTCCAGGCCTGAAAAAACTTGGCTATACAGGCCCGATTACCATTGAGCCGGTCCTGGGGCGCGACCAACGCGACCAGGAAATCCGGGAAGATATGGCCTACCTGAAGAAATTGATTGCGGAGAGCTGAGTCCGGGTTCAAAAGCCGATCGCTGTTGAAAGTGGAATTTCCGTTGAGAGCAAAACAATCTGGTTCGCTGACAACTGGCGTGTCGAAATTTGTCCTGTGACGCCTTGCACAACAAGAGGGGATGACAAATGGCTCGACGAATTGATCGGAGATCGTTCCTGAAGAAGTCGAGTGGGGCGGCGCTGGGAGCCACGGCGGTTTCGCTGCTGGGGCCGTCGCGTGTCGCTGGGGCTGGTGAGAACAGCTTTCGCAGCTCCTGGCCGCAGACGGCGGAGCGCCCCTGGGCGGGGCCTGAATATTGGACCAATCCGCTGGAGGATTGGCGCATTCGGAACGGGCGTCTCGAATGTATCGGCGCAGGTGGTGACCGAAATGTTTTTCTGCTGACGCATGAGGTTTCCGGCCGTGAGGGCACTCTGACAATGAGTGTGAGGCTTGGTCGGATGGAAGGTTCGGAGAGCCTGGTGGAGGGCTTTGCCGGCTTCCGCGTGGGCATCAAGAGCTTTGTGGACGATTACCGCGCCCGCGCTATCCACGGCCGCGGAATGAATGTGGGAGTGACAAACGAAGGGCAGCTCTTCATTGGTGAGGTTAAGGCCTCGGCCCCGCGTGTAAATGTCGACCAGGAATTGCGCCTTGATTTCGAGGCGAGCCCGTCAGGCAGCCAATATGCCGTCGCGCTCCGCGCGAAAGATGCAGAAGGAAAGAAACTGGCCGAAGTCACGCGGGAGATATCGGGCGAGTGGCTCCATGGCGGTGTGGCGCTGGTGTCGAGTTCCGGCAAGGTTGAACCGACACCGAAGCCGCTGGGCAAGCTGACGGGTTATGAGTTCTATCCGCCGGGCCAGCGGCGAGGCGGGAGCATGAGGTTCTGGTTTGCCGACTGGACCCTCGATGGCACCAAGGTTGACGCGCACGAAGACCGCACCTATGGGCCCATCCTTTTTGCGCTTTACACGGTCAGCCGGGGTGTGCTGAAACTTTCCCCGCAATGCCCGCCAATGGGCAACGGGCCGAAAGAAGTGCAGCTGCAAATACGCAATGGGGGAAACCGATGGAAGACGATTGGGTCGGCTGAACTCGACCCAGACGCCTGGAACGCGGTGTTTCGCGTGCCGGCCTGGAACGACTCCAAAGACCATGCCTACCGGTTGCTTTACGCCCTGCCGGACGCCAGCGGGAAACTTCGGCAGCACACATACGAAGGGACGATCCGCAAGGACCCCAAGGAGCGGAACGAAATTACGGTGGGCCTGCTAACCTGCATCTGGGACATGGGTTTCCCGCACTCGGAGTTTGTCGAGCATCTGGGCTGGCACAAGCCGGATGTGCTTTTCTGGACTGGCGATCAGATTTACGAGCCGGTAGGCGGCTTTGGAGTGATGGAGACGCGCGATCCGGAACTGCTGATCCCGTCGATGCACGACTACCTGCGCAAGTGGTACATCTTCGGCTGGGCCACGCGCGACCTGACACGCCACATTCCTTCCGTCTGCATGCCGGACGACCACGACATGTTTCACGGAAACATCTGGGGATGCGGCGGCAAAGCAGCCGCTGACGGAGTGCCTCTTGATAGTGACCTGGAGAATGACTCTGGTGGCTACAAGATGCCAACCCGATGGGTCAACATGGCGCAGCGAACCCAGACCTCCCACCTGCCTGATCCGTTTGACCCTATACCGGTGCAGCGAGGGATTAGCGTTTACTACACGCAACTCCTCTGGGGTGGAGTGAGTTTTGCCATTGTTGAAGACCGCAAGTGGAAGTCCGCGCCGAAGATTCAGGTTCCGCAGGCACGAATTACCAACGGTTTTCCCGATGACCCACTCTGGGACTCACGGAAGAACGATGTGCCGACAGCCGAATTGCTGGGACAGCGCCAGCTCGAGCTCCTCGAATACTGGGCGGCGGATTGGAGCGGCGGGGCATGGATGAAATTTGCTGTCTCCCAAACGCTTTTCGCCTGCCTGCAGACCACGCCGACGGGTGATCCGAACGACAGCCTCGATCCTGAATTGCCGATCTTACCGGTCGGTCAGTATCCGCCGAACGATTGGCTGGTTGCCGATCATGACTCAGGTGGCTGGCCGCAGCATGGCCGCAACGATGCGATCCGAAGGTTCCGCAAGGGCTTTGCCATGCATCTGAGCGGCGACCAGCACCTGGGCACGACCTCGCACTATGGTGTGGACGGTTTCCGCGATGGTGTCTACGCCGTCTGCACCCCGGCCATTTCGAATATTTTCCCGCGCCGTTGGTTTCCGGCCAAGCCCGGCGAGAATGCATTGCCTGGCACGCGAAACACGGGCGATTACCAGGACCGTTTTGGCAATCACATCACGGTGCTGGCGGTAGCCAACCCCCACCAGTATCCTGGACCCGGCCTCGATGGTTTGCGCAATCGGGCAACTGGTTACTCGATTCTGCGTTGTAACCGGGAGAGGCGTGAAATCCAGGTGGCTGTGTGGCCTCGCTGGGTTGATCCGTCTGCGCCGGGCGCAGGGCCGCACAGAGGGTGGCCCATCACCATCAGGCAGCTTGATAACGGGCTGCACGGCGCCGAGTGGACATTAGAAAAGATTGAGACGCCTGGCAAGCGCGACCAGGTTGTGCAGGTGAGGAAAGAACCGGGCGGGGAAGTTGTCTACACGCTGCGGATCAATGGAGAAACTTTCACGCCGCTGGTCCGAGAACCGGGAACGTACTCGGTGATAGCCTATGACCCGGACGGCGGATATCGCCAGGGGTGGAAAGGACTACAGGCTCGCAAAGTCTAACTTGTGTCCGTGCGGGAGAGACTTCGGGAGGTTGGCACTGAAGGGATTGACACGGAGAAGATTCCTGCGGAATGACGCGGCATTAACCACCGCAAGCCTGCTGAAGCATGGCCCCTCGAAAGTCCAAAGACCAACCAGTAAATCAGGCGAGCGCCCCAATATTCTGATCTTCATGCCTGACCGGCAGCAGGGGGCTACTGTACTGCCGGAACATCCCTGCCTGACGCCCCTGGGCCCTGGCGTGGAGCTCTAGATCTCGCATGCCGAGTCCGGGCCGCGCTCGCCGCCGATGGCATCTCGGCGGAGCAGCCGCTGACACCAGATTTGTCCCACTCTCCGTCGTCGTATTGCAACACGAACTCATGGGTGGCAGTGGCCTTAGCAACCTCAGCAAGTGCAGACTCTGCCTGC
>DATLWV010000188.1:0-25007 GCA_035576145.1 Terriglobia bacterium | reverse complement strand
AAGCAGGTATTGGATGTAGGGAACGTAAGGGTAGAGTTCGACCACCTGAAGCGTGGCGCCGCCCGGCACGCGCGGTTGGACTCGCGGCTGGTTATATGCGTTGACGAGGCCGGTGAAAGCGCCCTCCAGCGCGCTGACCGCAAAATTGTCCGTGTTGTCTTCAATCAGCGCAATCTGCGGCGCATGTTTCTCCACCACGTTACGCGAGAAGTTGGGCGGGATTTCAAGCACGGCATCGATGCGGCCTTCCTTCAGATCTTGCACTGCCTGGCGCGGATCGTCGTAATTGAAGGTATTGAAGGTTCTGGCGTTGGCCGCAATGGCACCGAACATTTCGCGCAATCGGACGGTCTCAAGGCCGTGGTCCTGGTTTACTACTCCCACCTTCATATTCTTGATCTTGCCGCCAAAGGCGTAGCCCAGCACCAGCAATTGAAACAGGGGGAAGATCAGAGACATTATCATCAGGGTGGGGCTGCGGAAGAATTTCCGAAGATCGCGTTCGATGATGGCTGCGATGCGGTTCATGTTGTTTGTCGCCTGGTTTTCCGCGTACCTCTGCTGCTGCCCCCGTCAGCGCCGCGGGGGAACCAGGCTCGCTTCGTATGATTTCTCCTGCAACTCGTCGCGCAATTGCCTGCCGGTGTAATGCGTAAAGACGTTGTCCAGCGTGGTACTCTGCACTGAAAGCGACGAGATTTCAATGCCCGCTCGCCGCGCCGCTTCCATCAGCTCCACCGTTGTTCGGGGGCCGTTTTGCGATGCAATGCGATAAATGTTGTCGTGCTCGAGAACGCTTTCAACATTCGGAAGCTGCTGCAACGTCTCCAGCCAGCCTGCGGGAATGGCGGAGAAGCTGACTTCCAGAAAACTCGCCGCCGGGATCGACGCTTTCAGCTTCATCGGCGAATCCAGCGCCACCAGTTTTCCGTGATCCACAATCGCAATGTGGTCGCAAAGGCGGTCGGCTTCATCCATGTAATGCGTGGTCAGCAGGATGGTGAGGTCGCGCTGCTTCTTGATGTTGACCAGCATCTCCCACACCGCGATGCGCGAAGTGGGATCGAGCCCAGTGGTCGGTTCATCAAGAAAAAAGATTTTGGGTTCGTGCACCAGGCCGCGCGCAATCTCAAGCCTGCGCCGCATGCCGCCGGAAAGGTTTTTGACAGGATGCCTGGCCCACTTTTCCAGTTCCACCGCCCGCAGCAATTCCCTGATGATGTGCGGCCGCTGGCTGCGCGGCACGCCGTAGAGCTTGGCGAAGATGGCCATGTTTTCTTCCGCGCTCAGGTCGAGATCGGAAGTCATCGCCTGCGGAATCACGCCGATGCAGTGCCGCACTTCGTTTTGCTGGCGGACCACGTCAAAGCCGTTGACCAGCGCCGTGCCCTCGGTGGGCGGAATCAGCGTAGTCAGCATGCGGATCAGCGTGGACTTGCCGGCGCCGTTGGGGCCCAGCAGGCCGAAGATTTCGCCTTCGTCCACGCTGAAGCTCAACGCGTCAACGGCCGTAAAACCGTTGAAGCGCTTGGTCAGCTTTTCCACTTCAATTGCTGCCATTCAACAATTCCCCAACTGCGCGTGGAAGAGATCACCGTCTGGCGACAGCGCCTATTGGCCATCGCTGATCGGCACCGTGACAAAGGCCGTGAGGCCCGGCGCCAGCCTGCGGTCCTGGTTATCCACTCGCAGCCTGATCTGGAAGGTCTTGATGTCGCGCTTGGTGCGGCTGACATCGCGCTGAGTGGCGTACTCGGCGTCCACGCCGCGCAGGTAGACGGTCCCGGTGCGCTCCAATCCACCGGGGAAGCGCACGGGCAACTGCTCTCCGATGCGAATGAGATGAATGTCTGTCTCCGGCACATCGGCCCGCACCCAGAGTTTGTCCGGATCATAGAGCACCACGATGGGCTGGGCGGGGCTTACCACTTCGCCCGTGAGCGCCGCCCGCAGCGTCACCAGCCCGCTGATGGGCGAGCGGATTTCGGTGTAGTCAAGGCGCGCCTGGGCGGCCTGGTCCTGAGCTTGTGCCGCCGCAAACTGGTGCTGGTTGGCCGCAAGCTGGCGCTGGCGGATGGTGACCTGCTCGGCGTTGGAGCGGGCAAGCGCCACTGCCGCGCGGGCCGCCTGCACCTGCTTCTCGAGCGACTCAACGTTCGCGTGCGCCGTCTGCAGAGTTGTCTGCGCCTGGTCCTGCTGCTGTTCGGAAACAATCTGTTGCTTGTAGAGTCCCTCGGTGCGCGTAAAATTCTGCCGGGCGAGTTCGAGATTGGCCTGGGCCTGCTTCAACTGCGCCTCAGTTGCGGAAAGATTGGCCTCCGCCTGGCGAATCTGGTCGCGCGTCTGCAATTCCTGAAATTTCAGCGAAGCGCGTGCTGCGCCCACCTGTTCGCTTGCGCTCTTCATCGATGAAGAATAAAACGACTGGTCAGCCTGCAGCTCACGGGGAACAATCGTCGCCAGCAGCTGCCCTTTTGTTACCGTGTCGCCTTCATCCACCAGCACCTGCTCAAGCCTGCCCGCAATCTGCGAACTGACGGAGACGGCATCAGCATCCACCAGTCCTGTGAGCACCATGCCCTGCGACGGCGGGCGCGTGATGAAGTAAACGGCGATGCTTGCCAGGACAACCAGGCTCAGAATCACGAGAAAAAGCTTTCGCGTCATTTGGAACCTGCTCCTCGAGTCGTGAAAAGCGCCCGGCGAGCGAAATTGAGAACTTCCTGTTTTCTTTTGGCCAGCTGCGATTTCCGGTAAGGATCGTCAATGATTCCGGCCGCCTTCAGCACCGGCGCCGCGGCAAAATAAAAGACCGTGAGCGCCACCAGTGAAATGGCCGTGTGGGTGCTGTCGGAGGGGGCGATCTCTCCGCTCCGGATGCCCTGCGCGATCACGGACTGAAACTTCTTAGCCACCGGTGAAAAATACTTTTGCCGGATGCGCATGAACGGCCGCGAGTCCGCCATCATGAACCGTTGGAAAATCTTGGGATAGTTCGCCCGCGCGGCGATGAAATCAAAATGCATGCTCACGTAGTCGAGGACTTTGTCCTTCACGCTTCTCCGGCTGTTGAGAAGATCGAGCGCCCGCTGGTGGAATTCCTTCATGTGCTGCTCGACGATGGCCAGGTACAGCGCATCCTTGCTCTTGAAGTAGTAATAAATGAGGGCTTTGTTCACGCCGGCGGCTCGGGCGATGGCGTCGATGCGAGCGCCGGCCAGTCCCCGCTCGGCAAAAATGTGTTCCGCGGCGTTCAGGATAATCGTGCGAGTGTGCGGGGCATCCGGCGCGCCTTTGGCTGAGGCTTTTCCGGGCATAAAGAAAACCTTTTAACTATCTGGTTAGTTAAGTATAGCACGTGGGAATGCGATGTCAAGGAAAGCCCTGGCTTGCGGTGCGTCAGCGCTTTAATGCTGCAGGTGTTGAGTCCAACCAGGGGACAACCTTGCGGGTCGAAAGAGGTCCTCCGCTGCCGGCATGTTCGCGAATGCAATGCTAACTTCTGTAATCGTACCGCGTCTGTGCTTTTTCGCGGTGGCGTTCAAGCGCCAGCTCAATCAGGCGGCCCAACAGAACAGGATAGGGCAGGCCACTGGCCTCCCACATTTTCGGATACATGCTGATGGGCGTAAAACCAGGGATGGTGTTGAGTTCATTCACAAACAATTTTCCGCCCGGGCGGTCGAGCAGGAAATCGACGCGCGCCATGCCTGCGCAGTCCACGGCGCGGAACGCCCGCAGGGCCAGGTCCTTAACGCAGCGCGTCTCCTCGCGTGACAGCTTTGCAGGGATGATCAGCTCCGAGCCTTCTTTTACGTACTTGGCTTCGTAGTCATAGAACTCGTTGAGCGGAACGATTTCGCCGGGGACCGAAGCCTGCGGCGAATCATTGCCCAGCACCGAGCACTCAATCTCGCGCGCGTCCAGGCCTTTTTCCACAATCACCTTGCGGTCATACCCCGCCGCCAGGTCAATGGCGGGACCGAGCTCACGGCGGTTGTGGACTTTGCTGATGCCCACCGACGATCCCAGGTTCGCCGGCTTGACGAATAGCGGGTAGCCGAGTTTTGCTTCAATCAGCTTGCGCAATCGCGCGGGGTCTTGTTCCCACTCGCTGCGCAAAACCACCACCCACTCCACCACCGGAAGGCCCGAGTCGCGGAACAGGCGCTTCATCACATCTTTGTCCATGCCGGCGGAGGAAGCGAGTACTCCCGCGCCGACGTAAGGGATTCCGGCAAGTTCCAGCAGGCCCTGGATGGTGCCGTCTTCGCCAAAGGTTCCGTGCAGAACGGGAAAGATGACGTCAACGCCCCGCACGCTCTTTGTGCCGCCCTTACGGTCACGCGCGAAAAACTTTGGCCCGGAAGGATCGGCGGAGGGAACAACCGCCTGTCCCTTCTTGAGAACCTCGGAAAGCGGCCCGCGCGAACCGGACCCCATGTGCCAGCGGCCTTCGCGGCTGATGCCGATGGGCACAACCTCGTATTTTGCGGGGTCCAGCGCCTTGATCACTGAAGCGGCGGAAACCAGCGAGACCTCGTGCTCGCCCGAACGCCCGCCAAACAGCACGCCGACTCGAATTCTCTTTTTCACAGAATTTTCTTTCCCAGAGCCGAAGCCGCCAGCCCTACGGCCAGAATCGCTGTCCTGTTGAGGACGTCGATAATGGGGTTCACTTCCACAATTTCCAGCGCCAGCATCTTCTTCGTATCAGAAATCATCTCCATGATCAAATGGGCTTCCCGGAAGGTAATCCCGCCCCGCACAGGCGTGCCCACACCGGGCGCCTCGTGCGGATCAACCACGTCCATATCCAGTGATACCACAAAACCGGCCGTGCCGTTGGCGGCGGCGGCAATGCTCTTTTCCATCACCGCGCGCAGGCCGTGTTCGTCGATCTCTCGCATGGTGTAAGCGTGCACGCCGGACTCCTTCACCATACGGCGTTCGCGGCTGTCGAGATCGCGCAACCCGATCAGGGCGCAATTCGCGGCCCGCAGCTTGGGAGAGAAATTGAAAATACGGGTCAGTTCTTTCGGGCCGAACCCGAGCGAAGCAGCAAACGGCATACCGTGGATGTTCCCGCTGGGGCTGGTTTCCGGTGTGTTCATGTCGGCGTGTGCGTCAATCCAGATGCAACCGATCGGCTGGTTGCGTTCGCGGCAGAGCCTGGAAACCCCGGCCTGCGTTCCCACGGCAATCGAATGGTCGCCGCCCAGCGAAAGCGGGAACCAGCCGTCCACCACCGTCTGGTAGACGCGCTCGGCGGCCTCGCGGCAGGTCGTGGCAATTTCCTTCAGGTATTTGGCGCGCTTGTCGCCAAAGTGCTGCTCTTCTGCAATCCGCACGTGGATGTTTCCGGCGTCCTCCACGTGATGGCCAAGCGCCCGGAGCGTGGAGTTCAACCCAGCCGCGCGCACCGCAGACGGGCCCATGTCCACGCCACGCCTCGCTTGGCCCAGATCCAGCGGAATTCCAAGGACACGAATATTCATAGTTTGCCCAGAGCTCCGGAACCATCCAGACTCACAAACGCCTTTCATCATATCCTGAAGCGCAACAATTTTGGCGTGCGGAAAGCGGGTTGTCCGGGCTTTTTAGGGGTTGGGGTATATCTTGCCGGGCTTCATGGCGTGGCCCCAGCTCAGGGTTTCGCCGTCCGGCAAGTTGAAATCGGCGCCGGGAATCCGGCCCGCCTGGATCAGTGCGCCCAGCTGGAAATAGACCGCGTCCACGTCCGAATGCTCCCCGGGGTAATGGCTGAAGCCGCCGTCGGCCGTCCGGCAGGTGAGCGCCCAGCCGGCACCGCGGCTGATGGCGGCGCGGCACGGGGCCGTATCGCCCCCGATTTGGTGCAGTATGAAGAGCGCGTCAAAGCAGGCGTGGACATCCCAATCGGGCGGCTTGAGGTGCCAGCCGCCGTTCGGTCGCTGGTCCCTCAGCACACGCGCCACGATGTTGGCGGAGTGCGGCGTGGGTTGGCCGATCAGGCGGAAGAAGTGCACCAGGTGGAAGGTGGAAGCCACGTGGTCGCCCAGGTAGCCATCGGAAGCCTGATGGCTTTCAAGCCAGCTTTCAATCGCCTTGCGGTGCTCGTCGGGGAAATGCGCACCCAGGGCGGCGAAGAACAGCGGATAAAAACTCATGGTGTACCAGGGCAGCTTGCGGAAGCGCCCGTTTTCAAAAAATCGGTCGAGCGCGTGGACGGGATTGATGCGGGGCTTTTCACTGAGCGCCCGCAGCCCCACGGCTCCCTGCACGGTGTTGTAAAGGATGGCCAGGTCGGCCTTGGGGTCCAGGTTGCCTTCGCGGTTGGCGAAAACGCCGTCCGGCTGTTGATGGCTCTGGATAAATTCGGCCGAGCGAGCACCCGCAGGCAGCTTGCGCTGGAAAGTTTTGGCCAGCACCGCGGCGTAGGTTACCGCCGCCAGGTCGCTTTCCGCCGTGTCGGAGTTGCCGTGATAGCCGGGGTCGGGCGATGGATTGTAACCGCCGTCCTTGCGGGCACATTTCTCGAGGAAGGCAAAGGCTTCCTCCCGGATACGGGCTCCGTCTGCGGCGGTAGCGGCCTGTCCCGTCGCGCGGGCCTTTCCATCGAGCCCTGCCGCCGCGCCCACCGAGCCTGCGGCCAGAAGTGCTTTGCGAAGAGCTTCCCTGCGCGAGATGGGTAGGGCCATAGGATTACTCCTCCCGTATTGGTAGCCACGGCAAAGTCTCACGTGCCTTGGGTTCTTCTCCGTACCCTTCGTGGTTCAAAAGCTTTAACACAGAGTACACGGAGAGTCTCTGTGCCCTCTGTGTTGAATCTTGTTACGGCGCAGAGAACACAGAGAAAAAAACTTCAGCAGATGAAAGTGATTTATAGTTACGGTTTGTCGCACACGTCGCAAACCCCGCGATTTATACTCCACCCGCGTTTGTTTTGCCTTGTTAAGGCTGCTCAAGCCTTCTTCATCACACGCGTAAACCAGACCAGGATCACCGCCCCAACGAAAGCCACAATGATTGATCCGATGATCCCGCCCCCAGGCCAAATCCCGAGCGTTGTGAAAATCCATCCGCCGAGAATTCCTCCGAGTATCCCAAGGACAATGTCGACAACAATCCCGTATCCGCCGCCTTTCATCACCTTTCCAGCGAGCCAACCGGCAATCAGCCCAACCACAATCCACTCAATAAAGCCCATGGTTGTTGCCTCCCTTCCTTTTAGTTAGGATAAACACCCGACAGATGGCCTCTACCTTAGACCCAGTCCTGGCGAATGTCAAAGCGCAGTGCCCGTCCACCAAACCAGTGACATACCTGTTCTTTGTTGAAGACAAGAATCGATGGATGAATTGATGGGGAGTGAGGTCACTGATGGGCCGTCAGGTCACCGGTGGCACACACAAAACCGAATCTAAGATAGCCCGATCATTGTTGGTGCCCGTCGTCGAAAAAGGCCTCACCGGTCTGTTCCCTGACAAAAAGGCATGAATGCCTTGCGGAACGCTTTCACGGCGTAAGGCGGTAGAGCATGCGGGGGAATGGGATGGTTTCGCGGACGTGTTCGAGGCCGCAGATCCAGGCCACCACGCGTTCGATGCCCATGCCGAAGCCGCCGTGCGGAACGGTGCCGTAGCGGCGCAAGTCGAGGTACCAATCGAAGGCCTCGGGCGGAAGCTTCGATTCTTCCATGCGCTTCACCAGCAGATCGTAATCTGCCAGGCGCTCGCTGCCTCCAATGATTTCGCCATAGCCCTCGGGCGCCAGCACGTCGACGCAAAGGGCGAGCTCGGGGCGCTCGGGATCGGGCCTCATGTAAAATGCCTTCACCTGGCTGGGGTAGCGGTGCACCATCACTGGACGGTCAAAATTTTCGGCCAGCAGAGTTTCATCGGTGCCGCCGAAATCGCCACCCCACTCGATTTCGCTTCCTTTTTCTTTAAGGATCTTGATGGCCTCGTCGTAGGTAATCTGCGGGAAGGGCGGAGTGCAGGTCTCGAGTTTACTGACGTCGCGCCCCAGTGATTCAAGTTCCGGCCGGCAATTTTCCAGCACGCGCGCGACGACGCCGGCTACCAGATCCTCTGCCAGTTGCATCACGTCATCGAGCCCGGCGAAGGCGACTTCCGGCTCAACCATCCAGAATTCCATCAGGTGGCGGCGAGTTTTGGACTTCTCCGCACGGAAGGTGGGACCGAAGCAGTAGGATTTTCCCACGCTCATGATAGCGGCTTCGCTGTAAAGCTGACCGGACTGCGCGAGGTAAGCTTTCTGGTCAAAGTAATCCACCTCAAACAGCGTGGTGGTGCCTTCGCAGGCACTGGGAGTGAGGATGGGTGTATCGACCAGAACGAATCCGCGGTCGTCGAAAAAATCGCGGCAGGCGCGAATGATCTGGTGCCGCACGCCTAGGATGGCCCGCTGCCGCGTGGAGCGCAGCCACAGGTGGCGATGGTCCATCAGGAACTCGACGCCGTGGTCCTTGGGCGTGATGGGGTAAGGCTGGTCGGCGGGAACAAGCTGGAGGACTTCGAGGCCCGTAACGCCCAGTTCGTAGCCGCCGGGCGCGCGGGGCTCGGCCCGGACTTTGCCCGTGACGCGAAGAGAAGATTCCTGCGTGAGAGCGCGGGCTCTTTCAAACAGTTCCGGCGGCACGGAGCTCTTGACCACAACGCCCTGCATGAGGCCCGTACCGTCGCGGAAAATCGAGAAAAGTATCTTGCCGCTTTCGCGCAAATTGTAGAGCCACCCCTCGAGGGTGACTTCCTGATCTACGTGCCGGCCCATGTTGCGGATTTCAACAACGGGAGAGGATGGGGTTCCCATGCTTACCGGATGTCCTCCATCCTTCTCATGATTTCGTGCAGCTTTTCGAAGCAGGTCGCGGCCGGCCCAAAGTTGCGCAGCTCAAACATGATGGGAACCTGGCCGTTCAGGCAGTGGAAGTCCTGCACCGCCCCCTGCCAGTCAATGCCGCCGGTGAACGGGACCAGGTGCTCGTCTTTTTCATTCCAGTTGTCGTGGACGTGGGTGGACGCAATGTGGTCTTTCAGCACCTCAAAGGCGTGGTCCACGCCGCATGTCATATGGGCGTGACCGGTGTCAAAGCAGATCTTCATTCCCATGTGGGTGTAATGCATAAACCGGATGAGCCGCTCGGGTATTGTCAGTTCATTGGGAATGTTCTCCAGCAGGATACTGACGCCCCGTTCCTTTGCATAGATGTTCAGATGTTCGATTGAGGTGAAGGCGGCGTCAAATTTGTAAAGGTCGAATTCCTCTCCCGGCAGCCCCAGGTGAAGGATCAGGTAGCGGAAGGGCAGTTTCTCCGCCACTTCGATGGCCCGCTTGATCTCTTCCATGCTCTCGATGCGCTTGCGGCGTTCGGTATAGGTCACGGAGACGGGCAACCCGCCGGCGCGGCCCCATTCCTTGTCGGTGTAGAGCGGGGCGTGCAGGGAAAAGACCTCCAAGTCGTGGTCGCCGAACCAGTCCGCCACGTCGCGAACGTGGTTGGGGTCGTGATAATCCAGGTGCTGGGGCGCCGCGAAAATTTCGACCCGGCGGAATCCCGCACCTGCAATACCATCGAGGATGTGTGACGATAACCTGTCGTTGGCAAAAAGGTGAGTTGAGAGTGCAAAATTCATCAGTACCCGGCCGCCTTTCCCGTGCCCCGCGGATCGGCCGCGCCAAAGCGCCAGCCGGTTTCGGGGTCAACGTCGATGGCCTCGCATTCACCCAGGCTGTCCGTTTCCTGGAGTTTATATCCCGCTTTTCTCAGTTTATCAAGAGTATCGGCAGAAAATCCCAACTTCTCAAGCGTTATCTGGTCCGGCTTCCACTGGTCATGAAAGCGTGGCGCCTCCACCGCCTGCAGCACGTCCATGTGGTAAACCACCACGTTCAGCAGCACCTGGAGCACCGTGTTGATGATGGTGCCGCCGCCCGGGGATCCCAGCACCAGCCGCACCTTGTTGTTCCGCACCACAATCACCGGCGTCATGGACGAAAGCGGGCGCTTGCGCGGCTCAATGGCGTTGGCCTGGCTCTGGATCAGCCCAAACATGTTGGGCGTTCCGGGCTTGGAGGTAAAGTCGTCCATTTCGTCGTTCAGCAGAAAGCCCGCGCCGTCAACCAGCAACCCGCTGCCATAGCCGTTGTTCAGCGTGTAAGTGTTGGAAACCGCGTTGCCCTCCGCGTCCACCACGGAAAAATGGGTGGTGTTCGGACCTTCAAACGGAGCCGGGTTACCCTCTTTCACAGCGGCGTCGGGTTTTGATTTCAGGATTTCCTTGCGAAGTTCTTCGGCATATTTCGGGCTGGTCAGCCCCTTCACAGGCACGGAAGCGAAATCCGCATCGCCCAGATAGGCGGCCCGGTCGGCGTAAGCACGGCGCATGGCCTCAACCACAAGGTGCATGGACTCGTAGGATTCCGGCGACCCCAGGTCCAGCGGATCGAGGATGTTGAGCATTTCAATCAGCGCCACGCCTCCCGAGCTTGGCGGCGGCGGCGCCAGGATGTCGTACCCGCGGAAATGCCCCACCAGCGGCTCACGCATTTTGGCGCGGTACTGGGAGAGGTCCTCCCGGCTGATGATGCCGCCATATTGGGACATGGCGGCCAGAATGTTGGCGGCAACGGGGCCCAGGTAAAAGGCATTCGGCCCATGTTGAGCGATCCGCTCGAGCGTCCGGGCAAGGTCCGGCTGCTGGAGAATCTCTCCCGGCTGGTAAGGGTTCCCATTGCGCAGAAAGATGCGGTTGCTGGCGGTAAATTTCGAAAGGAGCTTCTGGTGGTTTTTGAGTGACTGGCTCAGGTAGTAGCTGACCGGAAAGCCTTCCCTGGCCAGGCGTATGGCTGGTTGCATCACGCGGAGGAGGCCCAGCTTTCCGTATTTCTGCTCGGCTGTGGCGAGGCCGGCCACCGTCCCGGGGACGCCCGCGGCGAGCGCGCCCACGATGGATGCGTCAGGTATCACGCGGCCGTTCTTGTCCAGGTACATGTCGCGGGTGGCGTGGCTCGGCGCCTCTTCCCGGTAATCGATCATCGCCGGCGGTTCGCCCGCCATGCGGACCATCATGAAGCCGCCGCCGCCGATGTTCCCGGCAAAGGGATAGGTTACGGCAAGCGCAAAACCCACAGCCACGGCCGCGTCCACTGCGTTGCCGCCGGCCTGGAGGATTTCAACGCCTGCTTGCGTGGCCAGCGGCTCGCTCGAGACCACCATTCCGTGCTGCGCCGCAACGGGAGTGAGTGCCAGCGCAGGAACAGCCGAGAAAAGAACAATCAAGAGAAAAAGCCTATAAAAGGTTGGACAGCGCACGAAGCCTCGCGTCAGAAAAGCTGATAAGGTTATTTTCGGGCAGGGGACTCCGCCCGCAGCGCTTGTGGAGCAGCTTTTCAAGGCGCTGTTTTTTGAACCTGTAATTTAAGCGAAAACCCCCAAAGCGTCAACTGAAAGGCCAGCCAGGTGCGCCGCCCCCTTCGCCAGCCTTTCGCCTGGCCTTTGGCGGGTCCAGCGGCTTTTCGATCGACGTATTTCCGCCCGTGGCTCTTCCAGTGGCGGTGAGGGGCGTCCTGATTGAAAGGTGTGATATTGCGAAGTGATAGGCTTCTATGAAGGAGGAGGCGGGGATTTTGCGTCCAACAATGCCGCCACTGGCCGGTTTTCCGTTTAATTGCTTGCTACCCAGCGGCTCCCACCGCTACGGTTCTGTTCAAAGCACCAGTGGGTGAGTTCGGGTGTGAATTTGTCCACTACGACGCGCGGGACGTTGGACTCCTTCACCTCGTAAAACTTGAAGCCGATCGAACCCGTGTCGCTGCCAAGCGGATTAACCGTGCCCAGCACGTACCCGTAGACGTTGGTCACCGCCTCACTCGCACCGGGCGAGTTCCTCGCCAGGCTGGCGCGGGTAGCGCCTGCCGTGCCCAAAATCCATCCCGGCAGCACACCGCCGTGGGATTTCCAATAGTCGGTGTTGTACACGTCGGAGGCGTACGCGTGTAAATGTCCGCCCAGCGCGTAAACGTGTTTCCCTGCCCGCCGGACTTCCAGCAGGTCCTTGTATACTTGCGAGCCGCTCTCGATTCCCTGGGCCGATTCGCCCATGCTGTGCGGAGCGACGCCGTGCGGCAGAGGGCGATGCATTCCCAGTACTATCGTATGGACGTTCGGGTCGGCCTCGTCGCGTTTCAAAGCGGATTCGAACCATAGCATTTGGCGCCTGTCGAACTGGTTCCCCGATGCATTGTCCATGCTGAAAAAGTCCACGCCTCCGACCTTCCAATGATAGTAAGTTCGCAGCCCGTAATCCGCCGGGTCGTCCTGCAGCCTTTGCCTGCGAATGATCGGTGTGTTCAGCCAGTTTCCGAATTGGGCCAGATAATCTTCTTCGGTCTTGAAATGCAGTTCGTGATTGCCGATCACCAGAAATACCGGAACGTTACCGAAAGGCAGAAGCTGGTTCTGGATAAAGTCGTTCCAGTTGATGCCTATATACCGGCTGAAGCTAAGGTGTCGTTCGCGGTACCGTTCCTCCTGCGCCATATCCTGGTCCACGTCGCTTCCGAGCCGGAAATCGCCCAGATGCCAGTAGAATGCCGCGTGATGAGCCTGCGCTCCTGCGGCAATTGCCGGCATCACCACATCGCCACAATTTCGCGAGTCGCCCGACACGGCAAAGGTCCAAGTTTCGTCAGGAGATTTAACGAGACTCTCTTGCCCATAACCGTCCCCGAACGCTGTCGCCGCCCATCCTTCTACCAGCACAAACATTACCAGTAATAAGACTAGAAACAGGGCTGGCCAAAACATTGCCGCACCGCTCGGAGGCTCTTTGTGCTCCACATGAGAAATGTTTTCGTCGGACACTTGTCCCTCCGTAAAATGAATTTCAGACTCTTCGCCATAGTAATCACATTGGGGAACGACCTCCAATGTGAGGTGAGGCAGAGGAGACTCAACTGGGCCTTCATCCGCTCTGTCCGTCCTTGCGTAGACGACTTTGAGTGGTTTGCATCCGCGTTGACCGTTCAAAGCAGAGCGAATGTCAGGCCCGATCCGCTCACCCAACCGCCGTGTGGCCTGCGGCAACCGGGTCTTATAAGCCAGTGGCCGCGTGCGATCACCTGACCCTGCTGGCGTTTCAGAAGTCCAGCCTCAGCATAAACTGAAGGCGCCGCGACGAGCCGACCCCAGTGGCGCCGTCGTTCAACTGGCTGGTCACGAGCCCAAAATCACTCGAGGAGACACTGGTTCCTGGGTCTCCGTAGATCGGATGGTTGAGCAGGTTGAACGCCTCGACCCGGAAGTCCAGGGCCAGGCTTTCGCCAATGGTCGTCCTCTTTTCGAGGGCCGTGTCGATTTCATAATACCCGGGCCCCCGTCCAGTGTTGCGTCCCAGGCCTCCCCAGGTAAAATTAGCAGGCTTAGCGAACGCCACTGCATTGAACCAGTTGTTGATGTTTTGGCCAGCCGCGTAAATGGACTGGCCGGGGACGAGGTTCGGCCGCTGGCTCTTGGAGTTGCCGTCGAGCATAACGCTGGCGCTCCGTTTTATGGTGATGTCAAGCGCGCGGCCGCTCGTGGCAGCAGCAATTCCGCTCAGTTGCCATCCACCCAGCAGCTTTCCAGCTACGCCTCCGCCATTCAGGAAATGCTTGCCCGGGCCGATTGGGAGCTGGTAGACCGAATTGACCGAAAGGGAATGGCGAACGTCAATGTCCGTGCTGCTATAGTCACATTTGAGACACGCCATGTTCTCAATGCTCGTAGAATCTCCCGCTCCGAAGCCCTGGTCCGCCATGGCGTGTGACCACATGTACTCGGTCCCCCACAGCCATCCACCTGTGAGATGACGCTTCAATGATGCCTGCAACGAGTGGAAGTTGCTGTTGCCGATGTTAGCTTTAACGCCGTACTGGCCAAAGGTGGGTATTGGTCGTGTGCCCGTTAAAGGATTTATGAGATTGCCTTGCAATCTGCCGAACAGCCGATGCCCCTCGCTGCCGTCGTAAGCAACCTGGCCCAGGAAGTTACCTGGCAACAGCCGCTGGACCGTGAAATCCCAGTTTTCGAAGTATCCGTCCCGGCGAGTCGAGTCCCACACCTTCGGAGAGTAGGAAGGGGCAGGCAGCTCGGATGGGAGAACCGGCCACACAAGGTTTGGCACGTCCGCAGACGAAACATCAAATCGCGCGCCTGTGCTTTCGTGTCCGTCGGTAAAGTCGTCCATCTGGTTCGGCGAAAAGTAAATCCCGAATCCGGCGCGAATGACTGTTTTTCCTTTGGTTCCCCCGGGGGCCCACGCCAGGCCCAGCCGCGGCCCGAAGTTCTTGTAGTACGGCGAGTAGAGCGGCGTACCCGGCTGGCAAAAGCCTCCGCAGGAGACCTTCACTACGGCCTGACGGCCAAACGCCTCTTTCAATACCGTGTAATGCTCATACCGCAATCCGTAATTGAGCGTGAGGTTGGGCCGTACTTTGAACGTATCCTGCACGTACGGCATGATGTAAGTGCGCCGTTCGCCACCCGGGGTTAACTCTCCGACGTAAGAATAGCTGTCAACAACGTTGTTGATGAAGCCGTCCGAGCTGGCGAACGAGAGCCCCCCGTTCGCGATAATTTCGTCAGAATTGTTAAGCCGGTGGCGCTCAACGCCGATCCCCATCTTTATGATGTGCCGGCCCCTGACGATGGTCAGATCGTCATAGCCGTCAATCGTCGTACCTACTTCCAAGTCGAGCTGGCTGTTGCTTGGACTATCGAAGGGATCCACACTCACACAGACGTCGCCGAGCAGGCCGTTGGCGGATGAGTCGGGACAGGTTCCATTCTGATAGTGGTGCAGAGCGGAGCGGTTGATTCCCCCTCTCAGCTCGTTAACGATGGTCGGCGAGAAGGTGTGCGTTAACTGGATAACATAGTTGGAAGGGCGTATCAGAGGATTATCGCGTCCACCCAGGCTGTCCATCGGTGAATTGTAGTTGGCATCGTCGATGCTCATACGGCCGAAGATGGAGGTTTTATTGGTGAAAGTGTGATCCAAACGGAACATCCCGCTGTCTTCGCGGGCAGTGTCCAGCCCTAGCCCCGTGTATTGGTCGGTTATGTCATCGACGTGTGTCTGGCCGGCGGGCCAGGATTTGAGGAAAGGAGCAAGAACGGACGAAGTTGTCGCCACCATATTCCGGTACGCAGCGTTCGGCACGAACCCGATCAAGGTTGTGCTATGGCTCTGCCGGAGCCCTTCGTAATTGGCGAAGAAGAAAGTGCGGTTCTTCTTGATGGGCCCACCCACGCTTCCGCCGAACTGGTTCAAATGGAACGGCGGCACGTCCGTATCGAAAGGCCCGCGTGCATCGAAAACGTTGTTGCGCAGGAATTCGAAAGCGTCGCCGTGAAACCTGTTTGTCCCCGTCTTCGACACGATGCTGATGATGGCCCCGGCCGACCCTCCCTGGTCCGCCGTATAGACCGAGGAAGCCACGCGGAACTCCGCGATCGATCCCAGTGGAATGGCCAGACGCACACTCTCCTTCTGGCTCTGCTCCTGGACGCCGGTGGCATCGATCCCATCAAAGGTGTAGTTGCTGTCGTCGATGCCTCGCCCGACGAATCGCAGATCCCTCTGGCCGCTGGCGCCAAGGTTGATCGCGCCCGGGGCGAGCGTCATCAGGATGGCCCAGTCGCGCCCGTTAATGGGGATGTCTTCCACCTGCTGTGATCGGATGACCGTTGAGATTTCGGCGTCATTCGAATCGAGCGCCACGGCGGTGCCCCGCACCTCGACCTTCGTTGTGGGCGCACCCACGTTGAGCTGCGCGTCAACAGTGCGGGTCTGGCCAACGGAGAGGTCAATCCCCGTCATCGTAAATGTCTTAAATCCTCTGCCAGAGACCGTGAGAGTGTAGGTTCCCGTCGGCAGGCTGCTGATGCTGTAAATTCCACTGCTCCCAGAGGTCGTTTGCCTTGTAAAACCGGTGTCGGGAGCTACCACGGTGACCGAGGCATCGGGAATCCGTGCTCCACTAGGGTCTGTTACGGTCCCATTAAGGTTGGCCCGGTTGATTTGAGCATTGAGGTTTGTTGTTAGACCTAAGAATACGGATAGAATAAACACCCCCAGTTGAAGAGAGACATGGCTTTTTCGTTTCATGAGCTGCTCGTCGCCCCCTTGCTGCCTGGCGGGCTCCTTACCGTCTTTCCCGGCTCGCCCGGCAAAGCCCCTTGTCGGATGAAATGAAATTAAGAAAGATCATCCTCCTTGCATGGTTAAGGAAGTGTTACAACGGCATTAATCTTTCGTGAAGCGACTGCGGCGTGTTCCTTCCGCTCTACGCTGGGAAGGTTTTTGTTTCGTGGCGGAAGGAAGCAGCCCGGAACAGTCCCATAATTCAAGTCTGAAAGTTGATGCTGGAATTCAACCGTTGCGTTGTCGATGGCTCGGTGTGCTAAACTACCGCCCTTAACTTCCCCCAGCAGGTATCAACAGGAGGCGTTGTGCGCAAGCGTCTGGCAGTTTGTCTATTCCTGATCATTTTAATGGCATTCTGGGCGCCGATTCGGGCGGCTGCTCCGCAGTCAGCAGCCGGGGCCGCGGCCATCCGAAAGCCCAGGCTGATCATCATGCTGGTGATTGACCAGTTCCGCTACGACTACCTGCTGCGTTTCAGGCCGGAGTTCGTGCAGGGAGGTTTCAACCTGCTGCTGAGTGGGGCCAACTTCGTCAACTGCCGGTACGATTACGCAACGACCGCCACCTGCCCCGGCCACGCCGCACTCGCAACAGGCGCCTATAGCAACCTGAACGGCATCATTGGTAACACGTGGTATGATCCGTCCCTCGGGAAGGAAGTTTATTGCGTGGCCGACCCGGATGTACAAGTTGTGGGTGCAACCTCCGGCGAAGGCATGTCGCCCCGGAACCTAACCGCCAGCACCTTTGGCGATGAGCTGCGGTTGGCTTCGGGCATGAATTCGCAAGTGGTGGCTATCTCCTGGAAAGACCGAGCCGCCATCATGATGGGTGGCCACATGCCGAGCGCCGTCTATTGGGCCGACCCGACGACGGCGCACTTTATCACCAGCACTTATTACGCCAAGGAGCTTCCCGGCTGGGTAAAGCAGTTCAATGCCCAGGACCCTGCAAAACAGTATTGGGGTGAGCCTTGGCGCGCGCTCCCGGAGACGCCCGGAGTGGGCGGCAAGGTGCTGCACCCGGCCGCCACTGCCGCCGGCAAGCATTGTCCCAGTCAGAAGTTTTCAGAGAACCTGCCGTCCACGCCTTTCGCCAACCAGCTGGAATTGAACTTCGCCGCGGCCGCTATCGAAAATGATCGCTTGGGGCACGGCCCAGCCCCCGACCTGCTGGCAATCTCACTGAGCGCCAACGACTACATCGGGCACGGCTACGGGCCTTACAGCCCGGAGGTTGCCGACGCCACCCTCCGGACCGACCGCTACCTGGCGGACTTCTTCAGGAAGGTTGACCAGCTTGTCGGGCTCAGCAATGTATGGATCACGCTGTCCGCCGACCACGGGGTTGCGCCCACCCCGGCCTTCATTTTGGAGCATCATCTCGGACCCGGTAGGCTAGACCACGAGCCTGTTCAGGCCGCTGTAAGGGCAGCGCTTGTGAAAGCCTTCGGGCCGGGAAACTGGCTTGCCAACCTGGGTGAATTCTACATCGATCTGGACCACCAGGCTCTTGAAAGCCATCACATCAGCATCTCCGAGGCTCAGGAAATAGCCGCCCGGGCGGCCTTGTCAGTCCCTACCATCCGTGCAGCCTACACGCGGACCCAATTCCTGGCGGGTCGGCTGCCCCCCACTCCGCTCGCTCGTAAAGCAGCCAACAGCTATAACCCTATCCGTAGTGGTGATGTCTTCCTTATTCCCCAACCCTTCGCGGTTGTCACCAACAGCATGACGGGAACCAGCCACGGAACTCCCTGGAATTATGACGCGCAGGTTCCGCTGGTTTTCTGGGGACAGGCCTTTAAACCTGGAACCTACGCGACGCCCGCGCAGCCCATCGACCTGGCTTCGACGCTGGCCGCAGCGCTGGGCGTGACCCAACCCTCCGACGCTCAGGGTCAACCGCAGTCCCAAATCCTGAAGTGAAGCGGTGGGAGCACCACGGAAAAGGCATAGGCTAGACGACCAACCGGCCGGTAGGCTAAGGCGGTATTTCGTCTTGACACTTTCCTCCAACCCTTCTTACGCTGGATATAACACATCCCCGTGAACAGAAAGATTGGGTTGAGGTCAGGTGAAAGTCTGATCGACGGGGATCTAAAGGGAGGGGAAATTGAGACAAATTGTTATGGGCTGCGCAGTGGCAGCCCTGGTGGCACTTTCTGCTCGGTCCGAAGCCAGATCCCCCGAGATAAAAGTGCTGCAAATAAAGACAACTGTGGCTGCAAGGACACAGTTCGGTGTGGCAAGCTGGTACGGCCCAAGATTCCAGGGGCTTCCGACTGCCAGCGGAGAACCTTTCGATATGGAAGGCATGACCTGCGCCCATCGGAAGCTGCCGTTGGGCAGCCGGATCAAGGTCACCAATCTGTTGAACGCCCGGTCGCTGGTGCTTGAAGTAACCGACCGAGGTCCTTGGGTCGGTAACCGCGTGCTCGACGTAAGCATGGGCGCCGCAAAACGCCTGGGATTCCTGGGCGCAGGGTTGACCCCTGTCCGAATCCAGGTGTTGTCCTATCCTCATTCGAAAGGCGCGCTTTTGAGCCAGGCCAATCCCCAAGCCTTGCTGCCCCTGACAAACTAATCCCGCCTCAAATCAAAGAATCTTCCAATAATCCAAACCGACCGGGTGCAGGCTTCCGGCACGCAACGCCGGCCGTAGAAGCCGCACCTCGCCTTTCCTTTTCCTCTGATATTAAAAGACATGTTCCAGACGCCGAGGCGGCGATCCCTGGAAATTAGTGGAGCGGTCAACTCAGGCGGAGGTTCCTGAGGTAATCGTAGCTGATCCTGATGGCCTGAAGCTCAGGCAGATCGCAACGGTCCTGCTCGACAAAGATGTGCTTCGCTCCGGCCTCGTGGACGTGAGCGAAGATGCGTTCCCAGTCTATGCGTCCCCGGCCAACGGGAGCAAATGGGTTTGGTCCATTTGCCGGGGGATCTTCCTGCTGACTGATCTTGACACCTTTGCGGAGGTCCTTGATGTGCAACAGGGGAAACCGCCCGGGATAGACCCGCCAGTAGTGGAGGGGGTCTGCCCCTGCGTAAGTGACCCAGAAGATATCCATCTCCATTTTCAACAGGTTAGGATCACAATTCTTGAGCATGATGTCGTAGCCGCACGTGCCATCCACTTTGGCGAATTCACGGAAATGGGCGTGGTAGCAGAACTGGATACCCGCCTGCTTTGACAGCTCCCCGCACTTGTTGAAAAATTCAGCACGACGCCTCCAGGCTGCAGCGTCCAGAACGGGGTTGTCGCCGATCACGATGTATTGAAGACCATAGTCACGCCCCTGGCCAACGGACTTCTTCCACTCCTCAAGCGACTTGGGGGCGTCGAAGTAGCCGCTCGGAGCCGTCAGTCCGGCCGCCCGCAGTTCTTCTTTCAAAGCCCCGGGTTTGGTTCCGGGACCGATTTCAACTTCCCTGTATCCGGCGGCTGCGACTTCCTTCAAACTTGCTGCCGCGTCTTTGGCAAAGCGGTCGCGGACCGTGTAAAGCTCAAGCCCGATGGGTCCGGGCCAAGCCGGTTTCCCCGCCGCCCATGCATCACGAATGGGTAACGCCACGCCTGCCGCCGCACCTCCTACCACTCCAAGAAAACTGCGCCTCGTCAACATATCCCAACCTCCAAGTGTGTGGCCGCCATTTAATATCAGACGCAATGCTCTGTCAACTGCCTGGAGAGGAACCGGTTGGCGCGGGTCCCGCCGGAAAACGGGACACCCTGCCCCAAATCAATAGATAAAGGGAACAAAGCTGCGGGTGTGGCGGGCGTACGCGTCGAATTCGGCGCCGTAGTGCGCGCGCAGGTGCCGGTCCAGTTCGGGTATGTTGAAAAACAGGAAGCCGGCCAGCATCACGAGTAGTGCCAGCAACGCCCAGACCCGGCCTGTGACCAGGGCGTAGCCGGTGAAAAGCAGTTCGTCCCCAAAGTAGTTGATGTGCACGGCAAAACGGAACAGGCCTCCCGTGAACAAGCGACTGGCGTTTTCCGGGCGCTCCTTCCACCATTTTCTCTGGAGTTCCGAGGCGGTGTTAAGGTACGACCCGATGACGTAAATGACCACGCCGAGAACTGTGACAAGACCAATGGAGCGTGTGTTGACCCCGCCAAGAACGGCAAAGAGCACGTCGATCACCACAACCCAGACGGCGATGAGTACGGCTTCTCCCCAGCCCATTTTGCGCTTCAGTGTAATGAAGCTCGTGACCAGCACCCGCAGAAAGTAGATGAGTGCCGCACCAAACAGCAGCCATCGGCGAGCCGGTGATGCCAGGCTCCAGCCGCTTTCCCAGCGTGCCCGCACGACTTCAAGGCCTCCACCCAGCAGCAGCCAGCCTGTTGCTGCCACAGCCGCCGCATGAATCGCTGTCATCAACAGGCGCGGGGCAAAAGCGCGATCATATTCGCCGTGCAAGATACGCTCCTTCAATGAGAGAATGCAGGTTTCATTCTGCCCGGTTGGGGATCCGCCCGCCTAAAGCCTGCACGGTGAAAGTAACGCAAGCGCGGGCAGGGATCAACCGGCCTGCTCTGTCGCCCGGCGCTTCGTTCCGGAAACGGTTTTTCACAAGTCAGGACTGGTTCCTGTAATATTCCGGGGGGAGGTTCAATGCTTTGCATACGTCCGGCGGAGGCCAAAGACATTCCTCTGATTGTCCAGCTCATCCGCGAACTGGCTGAATACGAAAAAGAGCCGCACCAGGCTGTGGCCACAGATCAGGACATCTGGCGCGATGGCTTTTCAGGCAATCCGAAGTTTCGCGTTGTCATTGCCGAATGGAGCGGCGAGGCGGCTGGCTTCGCACTCTTCTTCTATAACTACTCCACTTGGATGGGCCGCGCCGGGCTCTACCTGGAAGACCTTTTCGTTCGGCCAGAGTTCCGTGGCAAGGGGATCGGCAAAGCTCTGTTGGTGCATCTGGCGAAGATCGCGGTTGAAGAAGGCTGCGGCCGGTTTGAATGGCAGATACTCAACTGGAACACTCCTGCGCTCGAATTCTACAGGTCGCTAGGCGCGCGCGTGATGGACGATTGGTCCACCATGCGCGTCACCGGCGAGCCCCTCAGGAACCTGGCCTCGTTGAGCGAGACCTGAAGCGGGTTGGCGCTGCGCGCCGTCCAGCAGGAATTGGCTGCGCCCGGGTGGCTGGTAAACACGCCGTGGAACCGCCAAGGGGCGCGAAAGTTTCGTGAACAAAAGTCTTTCCCTCGGCGCTGGTTTCTGTCAAACTTGCCCGTTACCTCAAATGTTTCGACTTCTCTTGTAGATTCTCGAAAGGAGGCTAGGTGTGCTATGTCAAAAGAATCAATGACCCGTCGCGATTTCATGCGAGTAGGTGCGGGAGCTGCCGCAATCGGTTCGGCGGCCAAGGTAACTTTGCTGGAACCGGCACGGGCGATGGCGTCGCCCCGGCCCGTACCACCATCTGACAGGCTTCGGTTTGCTTCTATCGGCACAGGAGTACGTGGTTGCGAAGATTTATCCACCGCCCTCCGTGCCCCTGGAGTCGAAATGGTGGCGGTCTCGGACCTCTACGACGGGCGGCTGATTGCCGCCCAGGAGCATGCAGGGAAGAAGCTCGACACCACGAAGGACTACCGCCAAATTCTCGACCGTAAGGACATTGATTTTGTAATTGTGGCCACCATGGACCACTGGCATGCAAAGATCGTCGAAGATGCCTGTGCCGCCGGCAAGGACGTCTATTGCGAAAAGCCGATGACGCACAAAGTGCCGGAAGGCTTCGGGATCATCGAGGCTGCCCAGAAACATGGACGAATGGTGCAGGTGGGTAGCCAGCGGCGTAGCGGTGTGGTTTTTGCCAAGGCCAAGGAGATTTATGACAGCGGTGCCCTCGGACAGGTAACGGCGGTTGAGGCCTGGATGGATCGAAATGACGCGAGCGGAGCGTGGGTTTATCCGATTCCTCCCGATGCCAACCCGCAGACTATCGACTGGGAACGCTTCCTGGGCGACGCTCCCAAGAGGCCTTTCGACGCCAAGCGCTTCTTCCGGTGGCGCGGTTACTCGGACTACGGCGAGGGTCTGCCAGGCGACTTGTACGTCCACCTGCTGACAGGTATTTACACCATTCTGGGTTTCGAGGCGCCGCCGCAGAAAGCGGTCGCCAGCGGGGGACTTTACCGGTGGAAGGACGGACGCGACGAGCCGGACCTGATCTGGACCCTCTACACGTTCCCGGGTATAACGGTCTCTGTGCGCTGCAACCTGAACAATAGTTCCCAGGGAGGAGATACGAGGGTCTACGGAACCAAGGGGACTCTGTTAATTCACAGTGAGGACGCAGTTACGTTCATTCCGCAGGACACGAACCCGCAGCCGGAGCGGTATTCGGTTGATGGCTGGCCGAGGAAGCTGCGCGAGGAATACTGGGCCCAATGGAGGAAAGAGCACCCTGCGCCTCCGTTGGACTCGCTGACGGTTGTTGAAGATTCCCATACTTTCCGTGCGCCTGATGACTATGATGAGGACCTGGCGCATATGGAAAACTTCCTGACGGCCGTCAGAACCCGGAAGCCCTGCAACGAGGGGCCGGTGTTCGCCAACTGGACAGCAATTTCTTGCCATATGGCGAATCACTCTTACGCCAACAAGGCCGAGGCCGTCTGGGACGAGCAGGCGAAAACCATTCGGACGTAGACGGCTGGGAGCCGGTTCTCCGGCGAGGGAACTGACCGTCAAAACTTGAGATACATGAAGGGGAGGTGCGTCAACATGGGGAAAGATGGGATATCGCGGCGCGACTTTATGCGCAGAACTTCCACTGCGGCGGGCGCCGCGCTGGTTGGCAAATCTGTTTTGCTTGAAGCCGAAGATCTTGCCGCCTCGCCCAGCCCTGTGCCGCCCAGTGACACCGTGCGCTTTGGCATGGTCGGCATTGGCATGCAGGGCTCAGGTTTGTTGGGAACTTCCATCAGGCTTCCCGGTGTTGAATGCGTGGCGGCTTGCGATCTCTACGACGGGCGGCACACACTTGCGAATTCAATCATCCAAAGGGAAACCGGCAAGACTGTTCCGGCGACCAGGCGCTACCAGGAACTGTTGGAAAACAAGGACATTGACTGCATCGTTGCCGCTGTGCCTGACCACTGGCACGAGCGCATCATTGTGGATGCCTGCAACGCCGGGAAAGATATCTACTGCGAAAAGCCCATGACTCACGAAGTCAAGGAAGGCTTTTCAATTATTGCGGCCGCGGAAAAAGACAAGCGGATCGTGCAGATCGGCAGCCAGCGCCGCAGCTCTATTATTTCTGCCAAGGCCAAGGAGTTGATCGACTCAGGCGCCATCGGTGAGGTCCGGTTGGTTGAAGATACCATGGGCAGGAATACCCCTTGCGGCGCGTGGGTGTATCCGCCTCCGCCCGATCTTTCCACCGAAAATCTCGACTGGGATACCTGGCAGGGTTCGGCCGCCAAGCATGATTTTTCTCCCATCCGCTTTGCCCGGTGGCGGGCCTTTCGAGAATACGGGGAGGGGATTCCGGGCGACCTTTACGTCCACCTTCTTACGGGAATCCATTACGTGATGGGTGTCACCGCACCTCCCGAGCGCGCTTACTCCGTGGGCGGGCATTTCCAGTGGAAAGATGACGGGCGTGATTATCCTGACCAGATGTCGACGGTTTACGAATACCCCAGCTTCCGCTGCATGATTCGCGTGACGCTGGACAATGAAGAGGGTGAGGTGGTTCGAATTCTGGGGACCCGCGGAACTATTGAGATTCAAGGACGCGGGCTTACAGTTTCATCGCAGGACGGAAAGGACCACTCGCCCTGTTACTATGCCTCCAGCTTTCCTCCCAAACTGCATGCGGAATATCTGAAACAGTGGGAAGCCGAACATCGAACCGCGCCAGGAACTGCGCAGCCGATTGAAGGCACCACCTACCACACTCCGCCCGGCTACAATGAAGATGCACAGCACCTTTGGAATTTCTTCCAGTCGGTCAAGACGCGGCGGCCGTCGGTGGAGGACCCGGTTTTTGGAAACAACACCGCCATCGGATGCCACCTTGCGAATTTTTCCTACTTCCAGAAGACGGTGGCTGTGTGGGACGCAGCGGCCAAAACGATCAAAGGATTGTGAGTGGTTTACATCGGAACGGCATGGGCAGGTTGCTTCTTCAGCGGCCTGCCCGCGTCCGGCCTTCTAGTCATGAGCGCATGAGCCCGGCACAGCATGTCAAAGCCGGCTCGGTTGGTCTTTCCGCATCGGGGCGGAATAGAAAATCCCCAAAGAAACACGCCTCATAGCGCGGGCTCCGCAACGTGGAAATATGGGCCAGGAACCTACAGTCCGGCAACTGCTGGCGGACATCGCGCAGCACGACGAGGCGGCGCTGGCTCATCTCTACGACATTGCCGCGCCCGGCCTCTACGGGCTGATCACTGAAATCGTTTCTGACAGCGAGGCCGCGAAGGAGATCCTCAAGGGGGTTTTCGTCCGGCTGTGGCGGGACGCAAAGCGGGTCCATACGGGGGGCGGCAGCGTCAAAGTCTGGCTGGCGCTGGAGGCCCGAGCAAAGGCTGTTGACTGGCAGCGCGCGCAGGAAGGTTTGCGGACCACGGCCCATTCCCGTCTCCAAACGCTGACAAAATTGAATTCCTGGATGCCCCGGCCTGCTGATATTGAACAGGTGGAAAAACGGCGCAACCTGCTGGAGAAGCTGGTTCGCCGCCTTCCCGGGCCGCAAAGCGAGTTGCTACAGCTTGCCATTGTGAAAGGTTTTACAGAAACTGAAATCGCCCGGCAGGTTGAACAGCCTCCGGGCCGGATTG
>DATLWV010000187.1:0-8502 GCA_035576145.1 Terriglobia bacterium | reverse complement strand
TGCCCATCACTCCGCCGCGTTCTTTTTCCGGAACCAGGTCCAGGAACAGGGGCATGACTTGCGCGGTCTGGGTGCCGTTTGCATACTCGCCCGTTTCGGCGTTGAAGAATTCTTTGTTGAAGGCATCTTTGATTTCGCCGGAAAGCTTCGAGTAGGCTTCGGCATCCTCATTCTTTCCCAGGATTTTTGCAACGTCTGCAAGGATCCGTGTGTCGTAATAGAAGTATGAGTCTGAAACCAGCGCCCCGGGCGTATGCTTAATGGCGACCCAATCCCCGTAATAGCTGTACCGGAGAACGTTGTCCTTTGCCCTGGTGCGGAGGAATTCCACATACTTCTTCAACCCGTCGTAGTTTTCCTGCAGGATGCGTGTGTCGCCGTACTGCTGCCACATGTACCAGCACAGCAGCGGGTAAGCCGTACCCCAGGCCGGGTCTGCAGGATATCGGCCGTATTTGTGAGGCACGGTGTCCGGGACCTCGCCGTCAGGCATCTGGGCGTCGCGGATATCCCGGACGAAGTTGGTGTAAAAGGCCGCCATGTCAAAATTCATCATGGCTTCTTCCGCTGAAACCTGAGCATCGCCCATCCAGCCCTGGCGCTCGTTGCGCTGGTCGCAGTCGGTAGGAATACTGTGAAGGTTGGAAAGCTGTCCCCAGCGGATAAGACGCTGAATCTCATTCAGAACTTGTTTTGACGCCACAAAGCTGCCCGTGGTTTTGACCGCGCTGTTCACCACCCGGCCGCGAATGGAATCCAGACTCGGAGCGCCCGGATAGCCTGTCACCTCAACGTATCGGAACCCGTGATAGGTAAAGCGTGGCTCATATTTTTCAACCCCGCTTCCCCGCAGGATGTAAATGTCGCGGGCCTTGGCGCTGCGAATGTTCTGGCGATTGATCATACCGTTCGGATAGATCAGTTCACTGAAGCGGAGCGTGACTTTCGAACCTCGCGGTCCTCGAACTCGCAGACTGGCCCAACCGGCAAAGTTCTGGCCGAAGTCGTAAACGTAGACTCCTGGCTCAGGGTTTGTCATGGAGCGCGGAACCAGCTCGTCCGTCACACGGATGGGCGGCATCATCTCCGCCGAGATTTCTCCCGCCGTGCCCTGCTCCTGCCGGGACGGGGCCCATCCCAAATCATCGAACCCCGGCCCGTCCCATCCAGGCTTTTCCTGCCGCGCGTCATAAACTTCCCCGTCGTAAACACTGTCACTCACAACAGGTCCTGCGGACGTCTTCCAGGAAGTATCACTTGAAACACTGACCGTTTTCCCGTCGGCCAGTTCGATGTTCAACTGGAAAAGGAGCGCCGGCGCTTTGTAGTAAGCAGGGCCGCCTGCCTCCTGGGTGGCCCAGCCGCCGCCGAGCATCACTCCGATGGCGTTGGCGCCGTCCTTGAGTACCGAGGTGACATCATAGGTGGAATAAAGCACTCGCTTCGGATAGACCGTCCAGGCCGGGTCCAGCACCTTGTCACCGATCTTCTTTCCGTTAATGTGCAGTTCATAGTAACCGAGGGCTGTCACGTAGGCCCGGGCGCGGACCACTTTGCCCGCCAGGCTGAATTCCTTGCGAAGCAGGCCGTCCCCGCCAATCCACCGGCCTTTCCAGTCCTGCCGTTCCAGCAACCCCATTCCAAACCTTGAGGGCTGGCTGTAGGCACTCGCGTTCCCCTGGCCGTCCCACGTGCGGACCTTCCAGTAATAGGTGTGGCCGCTCACAAGCGGTTTCCCGCTATAGGCCACCCGGGCTGATTCTGCGGATTCAACTTTCCCGCTGTCCCACACGTCACCGCGGTCGCCGGCCAGGTTGGCGGCGCTCGACGCAACAAGAACCTGATAGGCGGTCTGCATCACCCCACGGCGCGAATTGTCGAGCACCCACTGGAACCGTGGCTGGCGCACATCTATCCCGGTGGGGTTTGTGAGGTATTCGCAGCGCAAGTGTCCGGGCGCTCCCGCGCCATTCTCCGCAAAACAGAGAGTGATAAAGAGGAAACCGGCCGAAATCAAGACCAGGACAAGCCGCAGAAGTTTCTTGGATGCGCGCATCTTGACACCTCTGATTGTGAATTGCCAGGAAGGCTTTGGGAATCCGGCCTAGCTGGAAAGTTTTTCCCACCGCTTGCGGAAAGGCACGGGATCGGGCGCCGGGAAGTCGCGTCCCCTGGTCCAGTTTGAAAAGGGATAGAACGGGAGCCGCGAAATCCACTTTTGCGCGCCGTTCCCACCCGCCGAGGGAAGCCAGCGAATTCCGAACCGGGCAGCAGCGCCACCCAGTGAAAACAGCCAGGGCCGCTTCATCGCCCAGGCCCACAGGCGCATGCCTTTCCGTTCTGAAACAACTTCTCCAGCGTGGTGCGTTGCAGGAACCCGCTCCTGGGCATTTCCACGCAGATGGAGCAGCAAATCTGGAATATTAATCTTGACGGGGCAGACTTCCCGGCACGCTCCGCACAACGAAGAAGCGAAAGGCAGTTCACGGGCCTGGTTGATTCCGACGAACTGCGGCGTGATGAGAGCGCCGATCGGTCCGCTGTAAACCCATCCGTAAGCGTGCCCGCCGATTTTTCGATAAACCGGGCAGGTGTTGAGGCACGCCCCGCAGCGGATGCAGTAAAGGGCTTCGCGCATCTTCTCGTCGGCCAGCGCTCCGGTGCGGCCATTGTCGATGAGGACCACATGCATTTCGTCCGGACCGTCTTCACCCAGGCGGCGCGGCCCGGTGAGAATAGATGTATAGGAAGTCAATTTCTGGCCAGTGGCCGAGCGCCCCAGCAGGCGCAGGAAAACGCCAAGGTCGGAAAAGCGGGGAATGATCTTCTCAATGCCGACCAATGCAACGTGGACGCGCGGCGCGGTGGTGCAAAGGCGAATGTTACCTTCGTTTTCGATCGTAACGATGGTGCCCGTCTCCGCCACCGCAAAGTTGGCGCCGCTAACGCCTACTCCGGCGCGGGCAAATATTTCGCGCAAGGTCTTCCGCGCGATGGCCGTAAGCTGCTCAGGGTCCTCGGTCCGCTCGGAGTGTAGCTTTTCAACAAACAGGTCAGAGACATCGTGGCGGGTCTTATGTATGGCCGGGGCGACGATGTGCGCAGGACGCTCCCCGGAAAGCTGGACGATCATTTCTCCCAGGTCGGTTTCGATGGGATCAATGCCAGCAGCTTCCAGCGCATGGTTCAGCTCAATCTCCTCACCCACCATGCTCTTGCTCTTCACCACTTCATCGGCCCCCGCGCGCTTGACGATTTCTTTAACGATGGAGCAAGCCTCTTCCGCGGTCCGCGCCCAATGGACCTTACCGCCCTCGCGCTCCACGCTATCGGCAAACTGCGCGAGGTAAACGTCGAGGTGATTCATTACCTCGCGCTTCAACTCGCGAGCGCGCTCACGCAGCGGCTCGAAGCCCGGCACCTGCCCGATGGCGTGCAGGCGGTGCGAATAAAGCCGCAGGGTGGAGGAACGGTAAGCTTCCTGGAGATGGGCGTCACCCATGGCCTTCTGCGCCCGCTCATGGATGGCCGAACTGTGAACTCCCGTTTCGCTCATTCGTGTCTTTCCAATAATTCGGCCAGGTGCAGGGTCTGGATGGGCAGCTTTTCCCGATGGATATACCCCGCCAGGTGCATCAGGCAGCCGGCATCGTTTGCCACCAGGTATTCCGCGCCCGCGTCGGTGGCTGCACGAAGCTTGTCGCGCGCCATCGCCACCGACACATCCGGAAACTTTACAGAGAAGGTTCCGCCAAAACCGCAGCAGACTTTATTGTCCTGCAGGTCAACCAGTTCCAGTCCCTTTACGGCCTTGATCAACTTGCGCGGCTCCGTCTCAACGCCCAGTTCACGCAACAGGTGGCAGGAGTCATGGTAGGCAACCCGGTGCGGAAAACTTGCACCCAGGTCTTCCGTCTTCATCACCTTCACCAGGAATTCCGAGAACTCGTAGAAGCGCCCCCGCAGCCGCTCGGCCTTCTGCAGCAACTCCGGCTCATGCTCAAACAATTCCGGATAAAAAACCCGGAACATCGTGGAACAGGAACCCGACGGCGCCACAACGTAGTCGGCGTCCTCAAAAAGGTCAAGGTTGCGGACGGCAACCTCGCGCGCCTCATCCCGGAACCCCGTGTTGAAAGCCGGCTGGCCACAGCAGGTCTGCTGGGGATTGAATGTGACCGTGGCCCCAACACGCCGCAGAATTCTTACAACGGATTCGCCAACCTTTGGATAGAACTGGTCGCCCAGGCAGGTGATGAAGAGCGCGACCTTGGGAGATTTATTTGCCATCAGGACCTGTCATCCTGCACCTACTGCGCAGAATAGCCTCCGTCCACCATCAGATGGCTGCCCGTAATGTAACTCGCCTCGTCCGAGGCAAGAAACAGAATAGCGGCGGCCACTTCGCGAGGCTTGCCTGCCCTGCCCACAAAAGTTTTGGCGCCTTCCTGGGCGTCGAATTCTTCGAGCGTCATGCCCACCTTTTCCATGTGACGGTAGGATGCGGCGGTAATGATCGAGCCCGGGCAGACTGCGTTGACGCGGATCTTATGCGGCCCCAGGTCCATAGCCATGTTCCGGCACAACTGCACCATGGCGGCTTTTGTGGCGCTGTAAGCAAAGAAATCAGGCTGGGCCAGAAAACTGGATATCGAGCCAAGTATGACGATGGCCCCGCCCTTTTTCTTCATGTGCTCAACGGCATACTTAGTTACCAGCGCGGTCCCAATCACGTTGACGCCGAGGGAATGCTGCCATTCTTCCAAAGACGCTTCGAATCCCTTCAGAACAAACGTGGCGGCGTTGTTGACGAGAATGTCGATGCCGTCATACAGCTTCACAGCTTCGTCTGAGATTCGCTTCGCGTCCGCTTCCCGGGAAATATCAGCCTGAACAAAATGGGCGGCGTTTCCCTTTTCGCGAATGGCGCTGACCGTTTCGTTGCCGCCTTTGGGGTCAACATCAGCAACCACAACCTTTGCGCCCTCTTCCGCAAGCAGTTCTGCCGTCGCGCGGCCGATTCCGGAGCCGGCGCCGGTTACGATAGCAACCTTGTCCTTAACTCTCATAATTGCTCCATTTTATCGCGCATCTATTCTCGCTGGATACAGTCAAAAACCCGCCAGCGCAAACGGCAGGCCTGCGCTGTCAGGCCCCTGGTTCATTGGAATTGACCAGAAGTGCTTCACCGTAAGGGAATTTCCTGCCGAAGTCAAGCGGGCAGCACGCGATAGAACCATCGGTCCTTGACAAATTGCCACACAAACCACCATCCTAAAAGATAGTTTGTGTGTGGGGTGCCATGGGTCGACACGGCTTTTTTCTGGTCTTCATTTGTTTGTTCCTCGCCAGCCAGATTTTCTGGATCAGCCTGATCAGCAAATTCGGCGCAAAATTCATCTCAAACAAGACACTTCGGCGCTCCCTTGGGGCAATTGGGTTGGCAGTGTACATCTTCCTGCTGGCCTACAACTTTCTGTCGGCCCGCCAGGTCGCCGCCACCAGCCTGACTCTGAAGATTGCTCTGCTGCAGGCGCCGGTACAGTGGTGGGCCTTCGGCTCGGTCGCCGGGTTTGTCCTGGCTTTGCCTTTCGTGCTGACAAATTTCATCTGGGATGGAATTCAGTGGCTCAGGCAGAAGACCGATGCCCAGGCGGAACCCGATCCTTCGTTCTCACCGGGCCGGAGGAAGTTCCTTTCCAACACGGCGATGGCAGCCGGAGTGGTGCCTTTAACGGGCGCCGGCTATGGATTTCTATTCGGCCGCATCGAGTTTGAGAAATCATTTGTTCGCATGAAGCTTCCACGGCTGCCCAGAGAATTCCATGGCTTCCGGATTGCTCAGCTGTCGGATATTCACATCGGGCCTTTCATGCCGTCCTCTGACATTCGGCACGTGGTTGAAATGACCAACGGGCTGAAACCCGACCTGGTTGTGCTGACAGGCGATTACGTCACCTGGGACCCGGACACCCAGGGAGCCGCAGTTGACTCACTTAAGGGCCTCAAGTCGCCTTTGGGGATTTACGGCTGCCTCGGAAACCACGAGATTATGACGCACACCCAGGCGTCGATCACCCGGCTCTTTGCTGAGCAAAACGTCAGGATTCTGCGTTATGAACGCGCGCCCATTCAGGTGGGCAAAGAAAGCCTGAACCTGATTGGTGTGGACTATGAAACCCACCGGCACAGGGGATATCTTGGCGAACATCACGTGCGGCGATACCTGGAAGGTGTTGACCGGCTCATGATACCCGGCCAGGTCAACATCCTGCTCAGCCACAATCCCAACACTTTCGACAGGGCGGCGGAACTGGGAATTGACTTGAGCCTGTCAGGCCACACCCACGGCGGCCAGATCTCCCTCGATTTCATCAGCCCGGACCTTTCGATCGCGCGCATGATGACGCCCTACGTCAAGGGCCACTTCGAGAAGCCCGGCGGGCAGCTCTATGTCAATCGCGGCATCGGCACCATCGCCATCCCCATCCGTTTTGACGCCCCGCCGGAAATTACATTATTTGAGCTGGTGCGGGCGTAAGCCTCCCTTGGATTCTCGTCTGACAGGCGATGAAGAGCGGCTTGGCAGGCTGATGGCTCGCAAGGTCCGTTTGATCATTCCCATACCCATTGAAAACCATCAAGACGTGTCGCTGGTCACCGCCAGGAAATCCTTGCCCTTCTGCTCGCGGCCGAAGGCGATGATGATTCCACCGATCACGATGACGGCGATCTCAAATCCGGCCATGGCCCAGGCATAGCCGACATGGTCTCGCAGTGCGTATTCAATGGTATTGGTCGGTGAGGCGATCAGGATTCCCATATGGTAGGAGAGCCCTGGCAGGAGTCCGCGTACGGAATCCGGGGACAACTCGTTGAGATGCGCCGGTATGATCCCCCAGGCTCCCTGCACACCCATCTGCATCAGGAAGGCGCCCGTCGCCAAAACACCAATTGAGCCGCCAAACGCCCAGAAGGGGATTACCACAAGCGCCAGTCCAAAAGCCCCCAGCATGCTGCGTTTGCGGCCAAAACGTTCAGAGAGATAACCAAAAAGGATGGAACCGATGATCGCCCCAATGTTGTAGAGAACTGCAAGGTCTGAAACCGTACTCGGATTGATGTTATGAGCAGTCTTGAGGAAGTCAGGATAGAGGTCCTGCGTGCCATGCGAAAGGAACATCATCATGGTCATCATCAGCACCAGGTAAAGAAATTTTTTCCAGTGCCGGCCAACCGTCCGAAGAATGGCCCGGACGTCAGGCTCGCGATGCGTGAGCCATGCCTTGGACTCCGGCACGCCCGCGCGGATGTACAGGGCCAGCAATGCGGGCGCCGCCCCCAGAAAAAACATGGCCCGCCAGCCCCACGCCGGCAAGACAAAACGCGCCGCCACGGCAGCCAGCAAATAGCCCACGGGATAGCCGCTTTGCAAAACGCCGGAGAGAATTCCCCGCCAGCGGCGTGGAACGCTCTCCATGGCCAGTGAGGCGCCGATTCCCCACTCGCCGCCCATCCCAAGACCGTAGAGGGCCCGCAGGATAATAAACACCGTGAAGGAAGGAGCGAAGCCACAGAGCACTTCTACAATCGAATAGAAAAGAACATTCGCCATCAGCGATATGCGGCGCCCGTAACGGTCCGCAAAAATGCCGAAGATGAAAGCTCCGGCAGGCCGGGTTGCCAGTGTAACCGTCAGGGTGAGGACGATATCCGCCTTTGTGACCTGGAAACTCTCCGCCAGCGTTCCCACCAGAAAGACCACGACAAAGAAGTCAAAGGCGTCGAGCGTCCAGCCCAGAAAACACGCAATGACGGTATGCCAGTGCGAACCGCTGAAGAACATGCCTTGAGGGTTGCGTGTCTCTGTTGTAGATTGCACCATTATTGGTTCGCGGATTCCTGGATCCAAAAGGATTCCGCAGCACCCTTCCGAGCGGCAGCCTGGAATTCCTGCCACTCCAGGTTATCGGCCGATGAATATCCCGGCGGTCAAAATACTAAGAAGTTCTTATGGCTGTCAAATACTGTCTGTAATCTTTGAAGTTTACCAAAGGGACGCAGTGCATACTTGGATGCAGGCGGTGGCGGGATTTACTGCTGGAAGACGATGGTTTTGAGATGAGAAAGCGGCTCTGAGAAATCAAAGACGTCGTCGCTGGAAGGATTATATTTGTCGGTGATGCCCAGGAACCGGGCCTCGGCAGGCTGGGTGGTGGGCATTAGATACTTGCCGTGCTCAACCTGGCCATTCCTGAGCGTCAGAGTGATTTCGCCGTTCTGAAAATCAACACGGTCAATCCTGGAAAACTCCTGGATGTCCGCCGCACCTCCGCTCATCAGCAAAGGAAAGGACGTAATGGCAGGGACGGACACCAGCAGCGAACCGCGGCCGCCGGGAGGGTAGTAATCGATGTATGCGTCAAACACCTGAGTGGTCTTGCCGCTCGTGTCCGTCACGTTGGCCGTGTAGCCGAACCGCTTCCAGAGCTCAACAATACT
>DATLWV010000186.1:0-10903 GCA_035576145.1 Terriglobia bacterium | reverse complement strand
CCCCGCGGCTTGACTTCGCTTTCGGCGAAGATTAAGATTCTATTTTTCCACGCCCGGCGGGCTCTCCAGCCTGTGGGTAGGACGCCGGATGAGCCAAGTTCAACGCCTGCTAGGATTTCTCCGACCTTACAGACTGCGCTTCGCCATGGCTGTTGTCCTGATGGCTGTGGTGGGCGCTTGTGAGGCGATTACCGCCCTCCTCATCAAGCCGGTCGGTGACAACGTCCTCAAGCCCGGCGCTGACTCTTCCGGCATCCGGCTTTTCGATCTTCCCTGGAACCATCACACAATCTACCTGCAGGATTTTTTTCCCGGTCACATACATAACGTCTGGACCGTTGTCGCGCTATCGATTATAGGCGTTTCCATTGTGAAGGGTATCTCGCAATACACGGCCACGGTTAGCATCAATTTCATTGGGCAATCCGCCGTTCGGAACCTTCGCAATCAGCTCTACGCTGGAATCGTTCAGCAGTCCATGGCTTTCTTCAAGCGGAATCCCACCGGCCGCCTCATGTCGGCGATCAGTAACGATACCGACAAGATCCAGTATGCGGTTTCACAGGTGTCCGCGGACTTTTTGAAATATAGCTTTACCCTGATCGGGCTGCTCGCCGTCATTTTTTCGGTTGATTGGAAACTGGCGCTGGTATCGCTCGTGCTGGTTCCTCTGGTGGTCCTGCCGTCGGCCAATATCGGGAGATCGATCCGAAGGTCCAGCCGCTCAAGCCAGGACCGGATGGCCGACATCAACAATCTCATTCAGGAAACCTTCACCGGCATTGGCATCGTGAAGGCATTCGTTATGGAGCACTTTGAGGTGGCCCGGTTCAAGTCAGCCACGCACAAGCTGCTGCACACCAACATGCGCTGGGTGAAAGCGCAGGCCGTCACGGCGCCTTTAATGGAACTTCTGGGAGCGATTACCATCGCCGGGCTTCTGCTTTACGAGCGCAATGAGATTCTTCGCCATGCGCAGACAATGGGCGGCTTCCTCGTTTTCCTTTATGCTTTGATCAAGATGTATGAGCCCATCAAGCGGCTGACGGGCGTCAACAACGCGGTGCAGCAGGCTGTGGGCGCTTCCGAACAGGTGTTTCAGTTCCTGCAGGTGAATCCGGAAGTGAAGGAGAAACCCGGAGCCGTCGGACTGTCCGCTTTCCAGAATGAGATTGCATTTGATCATGTTGACTTTGAATATGAGCCGGGCGTGCCGCTGCTGCAGGACGTCAATTTGAGAATAAGGAAGGGGGAAGTGGTGGCGCTGGTGGGTTCGAGCGGGGCCGGGAAAACCACCCTCGCCAGCCTGCTTCCCAGGTTCTACGACGTGACGCGCGGCCGCCTGCTGGTGGATGGCCAGGATGTGCGTGACCTCAAGCTGGGTTCCCTGCGCTCCCAGATTGGGATGGTTACGCAGGGGACAATTCTTTTTAACGATACGATTTTCAACAACATCTGCTATGGTAACGGGTCGCGGTCTCAGGCCGAGGTGGAGGATGCTGCCCGTGCCGCTCTGGCCCATGACTTCATCATTGAGAGGCCCGGCGGATATGAAGGGATGATTGGCGAGCGGGGCCAGCGACTTTCCGGAGGACAGCGGCAGCGGCTGGCCATCGCGCGCGCGCTGCTGAAGAATTCACCTATTCTGATTCTGGACGAGGCGACTTCTGAGCTTGACACGGAATCTGAAGTGCTGGTTCAGAAGGCCCTGGGAAATCTGATGGCAGGCCGTACGGTATTGGTGATAGCGCACCGGCTCAGCACAGTCCGGCGCGCTGACCGCATCGTGGTGCTGGACCGGGGGACCATTTCGGAAGTAGGTACACACGAAGACCTAGTGACGCGCGGCGGAATTTACCAGCGCCTGCACGAGCTTCAATTTGTGGATACTGAAGCATAACTTGGATGATCTGCCGAAGCAGCATCCTGAAACGAGGGTTCGCAGGCAGCAAGGGTTGCGTAAAAGAAGATGATTCGAAGCATGACAGGGTACAGCAAGGTGCGGCGAGAGGAGAGCGGTTTTTCCCTCAATGTTGCCGTCAAGTCGGTGAACCACCGCTTTCTTGACCTGCAATTCCGCATGCCAACGGCGCTTTCGCCGATGGAAGCAGCGTTGCGCCGGATTGTGAAAAACCACGTCGTTCGGGGCCATGTGGAAGTCAGCGTTAATCTGGATAGGGCGGATACGGAAGAATTGAAGGTGAACCGCGACCTGTTGAAAGCCTATATCAAGGTGTGCAAGGAAGTGCGGGATGAGCTGGGCTCCGCCGCTGAGCCTGACATCGTGCAGCTTTTGAGGATTCCTGGAGTGCTGTCGAATGAGAGTGATCTCTCGGATAAAGAGCTGGCGGCGATTCGAAAAATCCTGGAACCAGCCCTGGCGGGCACGCTGGAAACTCTGAATTCGATGCGTGACCGAGAAGGCGCGGCACTGGAGAAAGATATCCTCGAGCGCCTGGACCATTTGGAGTCTCTGCGTAAAGCCATTGCCAAGCAGGCCCGCCGCATCCCTCAGTATGCGCAGCAACGCCTCGAAAACCGCCTGCATGAGCTGCTGGGAGCCGTGCACGTTGACGCCGCGCGGCTTGCCCAGGAAGTCGCTTACCTGGCATCGCGGTCGGATATTTCTGAGGAACTGACCCGTTTTCAAAGCCACTTGGTCCAGGCGCGCCAGCTATTGGCCGAAAGTCCTGAAGTGGGGAAGAAACTCGACTTCCTCCTTCAGGAGTTGAACCGGGAAGCCAACACCCTGTTGTCGAAAACTTCGGACGTGCCTCAGATCGGCGCAGAGGTTGGACGCCAGGCGATTGAAATGAAGTCAGAGATCGAGAAACTACGCGAGCAGGTGCAAAACATCGAGTGAGCGCACCCGGACCCAACGAGCTGCCGAGCCGGCTTGGCAGCGTTTTTGTGATTTCGGCGCCTTCGGGCGCGGGCAAGACCACGCTGATCAAGAGGCTGAGGGCATCGGTGCGCGGTTTGGCATTCTCCGTTTCTTACACCACACGGCCGCCGCGCGCCGGGGAAAAGGACGGGCGCGAGTATTTTTTTGTTTCGCGGCAGGAATTCAAACGGCGGAGGGCCGAGGGCGAGTTTGTGGAGTGGGCGCGGGTCCACAGCCACTATTACGGGACTTCCTGGTGTAAGCTGCGCGAGGCCCAGGAGGCCGGCCAGGACGTTCTGCTGGATATTGATGTTCAGGGGCACAAGAAGTTGCGGCGGCAGATTCCCGACACCGTCAGCGTCTTTGTAGTGCCGCCGTCCTTCGCCGACCTCGAGGAGCGTCTTAGGCACCGCCACAAGGACTCGCCCAAGGTCATTGCCGAACGTCTTGCAATGTCACGGCGAGAAGTGGCACATTGGAAGGAGTACGATTACCTGATTGTGAACGACCGGATTTCCACCGCTGCCCAGGCTCTCCGTAACATTGTGCTCGCTTCACGCTTGCGCCGCCAGTGCCAGGACCGGCGCGTCAGGGATATTATTGGAAAATTTATTGGAGGATAGATGGAGTTACCCAACAACATTGACAGCAAGTTTCGCTACATTCTCATATCTGCCAAACGGGCCCGGCAGCTGCAGTCAGGCGTCAGGCCGTTGGTGCAGACGCAGAACAAGCGGGCCACCAAAATCGCCCAGCAGGAGGTTTCTTCCGGCCTGATCCCGTTCGAGGTGGTTGAATTGAAAACCGAGAACGACAAGGGTTAGTCCTGGCCGGCCGGGAACCAGGCTTGGAGCAAGCAGTTTGTGAGTTCGAGGAATTCTGAGACTGGACATATTCCGATGACATTTGGTATTTCAATTGAGGTGCGGCAGAGAATTTCCCGTTCCACCTTGCGGCCGAGGATTGCCTGATGCGTGTGGCTCTGGGAGTTACGGGTGGAATAGCCGCCTACAAGGCAGCGGAACTGCTCCGTATGCTTCAGGATCGCGGCCTTGACGTCCAGGTGGTGATGACGGCGGGAGCGCGCAGCTTTGTCACCCCTCTTACGTTCGCCGCGCTTTCGGGCCACAAGGTCATTACCGGAATGTTTGGAGAAGGCGGTGATGAGCCTAACGTCGAGAGCGCCATCGAGCACATCGCCGTGGCGCAGGGCATCGACGCCCTGGTCATCGCTCCCGCAACCGCGAACGTCATCGCAAGAATGGCCCAGGGTATCGCCGACGATTTCCTCACCACACTCATCCTGGCGACCAAAGCCCCCATCATTGTCGCTCCCGCCATGAACGTCAACATGTGGGACAACGAGGCTACGCAGCAGAACCTGCAAACCCTGCGGGCGCGCGGCATCCGGGTTCTGGAACCCGACGAGGGCTACCTGGCCTGCGGCATGATCGGGTCGGGGCGCCTACCCTCGATCGAGTCCATTGCCCAGGCTGTTTTCGAAACTTTGCACTTGCGCGAAGACCTCAGGAGCGAGACCGTCGTGGTCAGTGCAGGGCCGACCGAAGAACCACTGGATCCCGTTCGATACATCACAAACCGTTCTTCCGGAAAGATGGGTTATGCGCTGGCAGAGGCCTGCAGAAGGCGAGGGGCGACAGTAACACTGGTCAGCGGCCCCACGCGGCTTCCGGCTCCCGAGGGTGTCACGGTGGAAAACGTACGAACCACTGCCGAGATGAGCGAGGCGATGCTCCGCCGCCTTGAGGGCGCGACGATGGTCCTGATGGCTGCCGCCGTGGTGGACTTTGCGCCAGCCAACATGGAGACCGAAAAGATCAAGAAGCGCCGGGCAACTCTGAATCTGGAACTTAAGCCCACGCAGGATATTCTTTCCGAAATTTCGCGGCGGCGCAAAGCCCATCAGCTCGTCGTGGGCTTCGCTGCAGAAACGAGTCACTTGCTTGAGAACGCTGCTGCGAAGGTGCGCGAAAAAAGTCTGGACATGATTGTGGCCAATGACGTGACGCAGGCCGGCGCAGGATTCGATTCCGACACCAACATCGTCACGCTTGTTTTTCCTGACGGGCAGGTGAAGCCTCTCGAAAAGATGAGCAAGCTGGACGTGGCGAATGCAATTCTGGACGAAGTGATCGGGTTGCGATCAAAACGTGCGGCAGCGGTCAAGCGTTAAAACACCTTCCCATGGGTCCCCGGGCAATGGACGAACAGCAACGAAAAAAAGTGGCGGCGATGCTCGAATTCTACGAGGACCTGGGCATCGAAGAGTTCTATATCGGGCGGACCGAGGCTGCGAAGTCGACGCGTGTTCCTGAACGGACCTCGCAGGGAGACCCTGTAACGCAAACCCTCTCCCCACAAAAAGAATCTGAAGCCAGCCCGCAGCCGTCGAAAGTCGAATTTGGGAAACCTCGTGCTCCCCACTACAGCCCCGCCGTTGCTCCGAAAACCACCGCAGCGCCAGGCCCTGTGGTCCAGTCCATGAGCTTGTTTGAATCTCCGGCCCCAGCTCCACGAGAAAACCAAACCCTCGAGCAGATCCGTGAAGACCTGGGCGACTGCCATCGCTGCCGCCTGGCTACCGGCCGTCACACGATTGTCTTTGGCCAGGGCAATCCTCACGCCGAGCTGGTTTTTGTGGGAGAAGGGCCTGGCGCTGATGAAGACGCGCAGGGCCTTCCTTTTGTGGGCCGTGCCGGTCGCCTGCTGAACAAAATGATCGAGCTGGCCGGAATGAAGCGCGAAGAAGTTTACATCTGCAACATTGTGAAGTGCCGCCCGCCCAACAATCGGACGCCGCTTCCGGATGAAATTGAAACGTGCTCCCCGTTCCTCTTGCGCCAGATCAGGACCATCAAGCCCCGTCTGGTCTGCTGCCTGGGTGCTCCGGCCGTCAAGACGCTTCTCGGGGTCAAGGAAGGCATCACGAAGATTCGCGGGCGGTTTTATGACTTCCAGGGCACAAAAGCCCTGCCGACATTTCATCCGGCATACATTCTCCGGAATCCCCGGGAAGAAAAGATCCTTCGCGAAGACTTTCAGAAGATCGTCGAGTTCCTGAACTCGCCCCGATGAAGCTGTGCCTGTTCCCCGCCTTGCTCGCAGCCGCGCCCCGTCAGGCGATGCTAGAATGTTTCTATCGCGTCGTTTTCAGGGGCATGCAGGCAAAATGGGAAGGGTTGCAGGCAGCCCGTATTGGTTTCGGATGGATCTCAAGACCAAAATCAAGAATCCGCTTATCCCGGTCAGCTTTTTTGAGATGGTGCCCCCACCCTTGGAGAAACCGGAAGCGGTGAAGTCCGCGATGGCCGAGGTTGCCAAGATCAAAGAACTGGCGGACGCCATCAATCTTCCCGAAATTCATGACGAATCCCGGGGAGGCGACAGGACGTTCAAATTTGTTGAGAGAATTGAACCGCGAATTCTGGGCGCGAAAATCCGGAAGGAGTTCAACCTCGACGTTGTCGTTAACCGTTGCGTGGTTTACGAGGCTGATCAGGCGCGGTGGATCGGGGAAACGCGGGACAAGTTTGACATCAGCAACTTTGTGCTTGTTGGCGGGGAATCGAGCGACATCAGGTATCCCGGGCCCAGCGTCGTCGAAACGGCGCGCGAGGTGCGGACAGCGGGCCTGCAGGTGGCCATGGGAGGGATCAGTATCCCCAGCCGAACTCAAGAGGCTGACCGTATCCGGCGAAAAGTGGCGGAAGGCCTCTGTTTTTTCACCACCCAGGTCCTGTTTGACTCCAACGACATTGTCTGGTTGATCCAGCGCCTCAACGGGCTTGAAGCCCGGGTGCTGCTGAGCTTCGCTCCGGTCACCCATCATCGTGACATCGAATTCCTGCGCTGGCTGGGGGCCGACGTTCCCGCCGATCTCGATCGCTTCCTGATAACGAAACCTGCCGGGGAGACCACTTCGCGCCATGCAGAGGAAGCATTTGAACGCTGCCTGGATCTCGCCCAGAGAATCCTGATGGACGTTTTTGATAATCTCCCGCCTGATCCTCCGCCCTTGGGAATCAACATCGAGCATATCAATCGCCGTAATCTGAGCTTTGCTGTGCGAATGCTGGACAAACTCGGGAGCTTCTACGCCAATCTTGTGGCGGCACGCCGGCGCTCCAGTCTGGTCTGAAGGCTTCCAACGAGGTTACCGGAAGATATTACTCCGCTATTCCGCCAGAGTGCCGCGCCTCCCTCAGCATGGCATTCAAGTTCGTTTGGAGAGCTGTTCCTGGCTTAGGGCGAACTGGTTGCGGTTTGCTCCTGGCCGGCTTTTTCCTTGGTCTCGAGATAACGCTTGCGGCTTTCGAGGATTGCCTGACGGGCTTCCCGAGGCCCCTGCCAGCCTTCCATGCGTGTCTTCTTGCCCTCGAGCTCCTTGTAGATGGTGAAGAAGTGTTCGATTTCCGTCAGAATGTGGGGGAAGATCTGGTCAATGGTATGAATCTGGTCATAGCGAGGATTTCGGTCGGGAACCGATATAATCTTGGTGTCCGGCCCCATGTCATCAACCATGGCCAGCAGCCCCACAGGGCGCACTTCCAGCATGCAGCCCGTAAATGTTGCTACGTCTGCTGAGACCAGGACATCAAGCGGGTCCTTGTCCTCCGCCAGAGTCCCGGGGATAAACCCGTAATCACCGGGGTAGTGCATGGGGGAATAGAGGGTGCGATCAAGCCGAAACACGCCGAGCGTCTTGTCGTACTCATACTTGTTTGATGAGTTCCGTGGAATTTCGACGATCATCCGCACAATTTCCGGCGACTGTGGACCAGGATCAAGAGTGTGTATCAGGTTTGACATCTGTTCAGCGTACTCAAATCATGTTCTTAATGCAACAGAGGCGAACGGGGCCGAATTCAGTCGGTGACCTGTGCTAACAATCTGACTAAACCAGATGAAGATCAAATTTCAGCGAAAAAGTCCATCGTATTCGAATATAGGAACAAGCACCTGGCCTCAACACTGGCGAGTCCGGTTTGTGTAGCATAGAATCCTGCCATGGGTGGAACCCAATCCAGCTCGAAATCCGGCCGCAGCAGCCGCGCCAGGCCCACATTGGTCAATGTGGCCGTGCTGGCAGCCTTGCAACAACAGCTCACCTATTGTGTTCAAGAGGGGCTGGACGTCCGGATCGGACAACGGGTCCTCGTTCCGCTTGGCTCGCGGCGCGTTACAGGCATCGTGCTTTCCGCTGGTCAGCCGTTGCCTCCAGGAGTTGACGTGCGGCCGGTGATTCAGGTGCTCGATCCCGAACCCGTGCTTTCACCGGAACTCCTGACGCTGGGAATGTGGATTGCAGAATACTATCTGGCGCCGCTGGGGGAAGTGTTCCGCGCCATGCTGCCGCTGCGGTCTCACTCCAAGAAAGTCCGGGTGGTTGGTTTGACGGAGGCTGGGAAAAAACACTTGCGCAAGATGACGGACAGCCTGTTGGAAGAAACAAAGCAGAGCGCAGAACTGAACCTGCTGAAATTCGTTGCCGACCACCCGGCCGTGACGCTGGAAGCGCTGCGCATGAGGTTTGAAAGCGTTTCGCCGGAACTCGTCGGGCACTTGATCGAAAAGCGCCTGCTGGCGGTTTCAAGCGCCGAACGGGAACGCGGAGCAAGAAAGGTGATGGCGGTCCGCCTTTCGGGTCCTCTGGGCTCGAAGCCTCCAAAACTCTCGCCCGTGGCAGGCCGCATTATCGAAGCGCTCGAGCGCGACGGTGAGGTCAACGACCACCGCGAGCTTTTGAGATCTGCACGCGCCTCCCTGGCCCACTTGAAGAAACTGCAAGAGCAGGGATTAGTCCAATTTGCTGATTCCGTGGGCGCCATGCTTGAATTCGAAACTTCGGAATTTCGCCATACACTGACCGCATCGCAGAAACGGGCAGTTGATGATCTGACCCAGAGTCTTGAACGAGGCGAGTTCAGCACCGTGTTGCTGCACGGAATCACAGCAAGCGGCAAGACGGAAATCTACATGCGCCTGGTTGAGTGTTGCCTCGCGCTCGGCCGGACCGCGCTGGTTCTCGTACCGGAAATTGCCTTGACCCCGGCCATTCACGAGCAGTTTCGGCTGCGCTTTGGAAACTTAATGGCGGTGCTGCATAGCGGCCTCGCAGAAGGGCAGCGCCATGACGCCTGGTGGCGCATACGGCGTGGTGAAGCCCGTGTCGTGCTGGGAACGCGCTCCGCCGTGTTTGCCCCACTTGAAAATCCGGGTGTCATCATCGTGGATGAAGAGCACGAATCCAGTTACAAACAGGACGAAACACCGCGTTACAACGGGCGGGACACAGCCGTTGTGCGGGGACGTTTGTCCAAAGCCCTTGTGGTTCTCGGATCTGCCACACCTTCGCTTGAGAGTTACGCCAATGCGGAAAAAGGAAAGTACCACCTGCTGACGCTGAGTGAGCGTGTGGGGCGGCGCTCGCTTGCCAGCGTGGAAATTATCGATATGCGGGAAGAGTTCCGGCAGACGCAAACGCAGGTACCCATATCGCGCCGTTTGCGCGAAGAGGTGGAAGCGCAACTCGAATCGGGGCAACAGACTATGTTCCTCCTGAACCGGCGCGGCTATTCCTGGTTCCTGCTTTGCCGGAGCTGCGGGCAGACGGAACGATGCGTGAACTGCTCGATTTCGCTGACGTATCACCGTCGTGAAAACCGTCTGATCTGCCACTACTGCGGCTATCAGGCCTCCGTACCTGCCCGCTGCCGTTTGTGCGACAGCGAATACCTCTATTACGTCGGTGAAGGAACCGAGAAGCTGGAACAGAAGCTCACTGAAATGTTTCCTACGGCGAGAGTGGCTAGACTCGATCGCGATGCAGCACGGCGCCCGGGGCAGTACCTTAGAATCCTGTCGGATTTTCGAGACCGTAAGATCGACATCCTGGTGGGGACCCAGATGATTGCAAAGGGGCACGACTTCCCCGGAGTGACGCTGGTGGGTGTTGTTTCTGCCGACACTTCCCTCTCACTGCCGGATTTTCGCGCGGCTGAGAGGACATTCCAGCTTCTGACGCAGGCGGCGGGGCGAGCGGGGCGAGGTGAATCTCCAGGACGGGTCCTGGTGCAGACTTTCTATCCAGAGCACTACGCAATTCGTTTTGCCGCCGAACAGGATTACAGCAAGTTCTTCAACAAGGAATTCCACTTTCGCCGGATGATGCACTACCCTCCGGCCGCTGCGCTGGCCGATGTTGTAGTGCATGACAAGAAACTTGAACATGCGGCGCGGATAGCCGGAGAAGTTGGAAAGTTTTTTGAAAGCCTGGGTGAACTGACCCGCGGAATCCGCATCCTGGGCCCGGGTCCTGCGCCACTAGCCAGGATTGAAGGAGTCTATCGGATTCAATTTCTACTGAAGGCGTCTTCGCGCGCGAAACTTAACGCCATTCTCCGGCGTCTGGCTGATGAGTGTGAAAATTGGGGTGTGCCATCACAAGCGTTGACGATTGACATGGATCCCCAGAGCCTGATGTAGCAGGGACTGCAGCGCCGGGCCCCGGGCAGACATGGCCACTCGGGTTGCGGTCGTAGCTGTAAGATCCGTGCGCCGTCCGTAAGCGGACGTCCTGATTGCGGGCCGATGGGTTTCTGCTTTTCTTCAACCGTATGGGAGCCGGCTTGAACCAATTCAGCTGCTTCGGGCGCCGCAGAGATGAATCGGGCTGCTCAGGGAAGCGATTGCAGTTCTTTCCCGGGCTTGAAGCGGACGGCCTTGCCGGGCTGGATGTTGACTTCGGCACCCGTGCGCGGGTTTCTTCCAATTCCCGTCTTGCGAGGCTTCACGTTGAAGACGCCGAATCCGCGCAGCTCTATCCGCTCTCCCTTGGCCAAGGCCTTCTTCATCGAGCCAAATACAGTTTCGACGGCAATCTCAGCTTTGGTCTTCGTGATTCCGGTACGGTTGACGACATCATTGACAAGATCGAGCTTAATCAAAAGGAACCTCCTGAAAACACAGGATTTCATCGTAAAAAGCCGCTACGGCATT
>DATLWV010000185.1:0-3327 GCA_035576145.1 Terriglobia bacterium | reverse complement strand
CTTCTGACAATGGAGCGCCGGCAGGCAATCGCCGGTGAGCGGTCGGCAGAGATTTCGGCATTCACAAAGGAAGTGAAGACTGCCGCGCGCGCAGCGGCGCAGAAGAACTTTGGCCAGACGCCAATTCATCCGGACGAATTGTCGCAGATCCTGGCCGAATCTCTGGATGCCAACGCCGTCATAGTGTGCGAGAATACCACCGCTCCGTACGGGCCGTTTGCATTTGGCTTTCGTGATGACGAACAGATGTTCATAGGCACGGCCGGAGCCAGCCTCGGATGGGGAGTGGGGGCGGCAACCGGTGCAAAGCTTGGAGCGCCGCACCGCGAGGTTGTCTGCTTCATCGGTGATGGAGCGGTCATGTACAGCGCTTCGGGGTTCTGGACCCAGGCACGGTACAACATTCCAGTCCTGACTGTGGTTGCGAATAACCGGAATTACCAGACTGTACGGCTTGTTTATCACGGTTACCAGGGCAGGATGGCATCCCGCGGGCATTACGCCGCGACCTATCTGGGCGAACCCGACATCGACTTTGTAGCATTGGCGGGAAGCCAGGGGGTGCGCGGAGAGAAAGTTGAGCGCCCGCAACAACTCAAACCAGCGATCGAGCGCGGGAAAAACGCGACGCGCGAAGGGAAGCCTTACCTGATTGAAGTGGCCGCGGCCCGATCCGGGCCCGGGGCCGAATCGGTCTGGCACTAGAGTGTGCGTTCGCCGTAGGATTCTGAAGTGAAGCGGGATGCTATCGGGATTTTCAAACGAAACCCATTCAAGATTATTCGCCCGCCGCACAGCAGGCGGAGCAAGTCATTGGAGACGCAAACTGATTTCAGGAGGGGTTATGGGCGGCACTGAAAAAAAGGAAAAGAGGAACTCATTCAAAACGGCGGCAGAAGCTGGTGCGGGAATGGCAGTCCCCGCCGGAATCACTTTTATTACACGTCCGGATAGAGTCTTCGGGGCGAATGACCGTGTGCGGGTTGGCGTGTGCGGCATCCGCGGGCAAGGGTTCGAGCACGTTAAAGAATACTCACGGATGGTGCATGCCGAAGTTGCCGCGGTTTGTGACGTGGATGAGAACATTACCGCCGGGCGCCTGTCGGACATGGACAAAATGGCCTTGCCGCGGCCCAAGACCTATATCGATGCGCGGAAGCTGATGGAAGACAAATCCATCGACGCCATCTCCATCGCCACGCCCAACCATTGGCACTCCCTGCTTGGTATCTGGGGCTGCCAGGCTGGCAAGGACGTATACGTTGAAAAGCCGTGCTCGCACAACTGGTGGGACGGCCACCAGCTGGTCAAAGCTGCCCAGAAGTACAACCGGATTGTCCAGCACGGCACCAATTCACGTTCAGACGAGGCGATTATCGAAGAAGTCCAGAAAATGCGTGATGGACTGATTGGCGAAGTCTATTTAGCCCGTGGCCTTTGTTTCAACTGGCGAGACACCATCGGGCAGACTCCCGTGGAGCCGGTCCCTGCTGGCGTTCACTATGACTTGTGGACTGGCCCGGCGCCGCTCCATGAATTCACACGCAACCGGTTCCATTACAACTGGCACTGGTTGTGGGACTACGGAAACGGCGACATCGGCAACCAGGGCATCCACCAGATGGATGTTGCCCGCTGGGGGCTGGGAGTCGGGTTCCCGAACAAAGTGTCGGCTATCGGCGGACATTTCATGTTCCACGACGACCAGGAGACGCCGAACACACTGAATTCCGTTTTTGAATTCGAGATGCCCGACGGGAAACGCAAGATGCTGGAGTTCGAAGTACGCCATTGGATTACCAACCACGAAGCATCCATCGGTACGCCCGGGTTTGGCGTCCAAATCCCCGGCTTCCTCGGCCCTCCGAGAAAAGAACCACGCCAGCGGCGCGGCCCCTTCGGTACCGTGGGGAACATTTTCTACGGGTCCAAGGGTTACATGGCGTCGGACAATGAAGGTTTTGCGTCTTACCGGTCCTGGCTGGGTCCGGCGCATGAGCCCGGCCCCAGCGCGAGTCGCGGCGGAAATAACTGGGCCAATTTTATTGAATGCGTCCGCAGCCGCAAGAAGGAAGACCTGAACGCGCCTATTGAAGAGGGACACATTTCCTGCACGCTGGTCCATCTGGCGAACGTCTCCTACCGCCTGGGCCGCACTCTGAATTTTGATCCCGTAAAGCAGGAGGTCATCGGCGACGCAGAGGCGAACCATATTCTGCGCGGACACTATCGCGAACCCTTTGTGGTGCGCGAGGAGGTGTAGAGAAGAGCCAGAATCTTCCGCCCGCATTGTGGAATTGTGGAATGGTTCGTGGAGCGCGGGCACTGCGCATTACGAGTCGGTGAAGTCGATCATCTTCGGCTTAAGACGAAATCCCTTGGTGGAAACCGCGATGTAAGTGATGCCGATAGCAAACCAGATGCCGCCGACAGTCTTGGCGATGATGTTGAGATTCCACCAGATCAAGGCGCAGAATACGAAACCGGCAAGAGGAAGGATGGCGTCGCCCAGAATGCGCTTGCGGCCGCTGCGCAAGACAATCGAGAAGTGCCAGAAAGTCGATAGGTTGACTCCCATAAAGGCGAGAAACGCGCCGAAATTCAGGAGTTCAGCAGCGTGCTCATAGGCGTTGCCAATGTAGTTGAGTGAAACAGCACCCACAAAGGCCACCAGTCCGATAAGAAGAATATTGTAGGTCGGAGTATTGGAGTTGGGATGCAAGTGGCCGAAAAACTTCCGGGGAAGCACGCCGTCACGTCCCATACCGAAAAGCAGTCGGGCCGCTCCAAGACCCCCCGTTAATCCGCTGCCGAGCGCTGCCAGGACGAGAATCGCTCCCATGGCCTGGAACAATGGCATGCCGCCCACGCGCTGGCAGACGTCCATAAAAGCTGTCTCGAGGTTGGGGAATGTGTGCCAGTCGGGCCAGATGCGCTGCCCCAGATAGACTTCGATGCCGGCGAAGATACCCGTGAAAAGGCAGACCAGCACCGTAGCGAGCAGCACATTACGCTTGGGATTTTTAACCTCTTCAGAAAGCGTGGTGATGCCGTCAAAGCCGATATAGGTGAGCGCAGCGAAAGAAGTTGCCATCCAGATCCGATGGCCGTTGAAGGTCTGCGGGTCGTAAAACGGCTTTGTCGAAAAAAGGCTGCCCCAACCGCCGCCGTAGAAAAGATACCGGACCGCAAGAAACAGAAATACTGCAATCACGGTACACATGAAGACCAACAGGATCTTATTGGCGCGCGCCGAGGTTTTGATGCCGCGCAGGTTCAGCACCGTTATGAAGGCCACCACCAGAAAGGCGGCCACGGCGTAGGGCA
>DATLWV010000184.1:0-2286 GCA_035576145.1 Terriglobia bacterium | reverse complement strand
ACCTTTTAATACGCTGGCAATTCTGCAGGAGGAGGAAATGCTCAAGGGGTACATTGACGTTCTCCAGGGGCAATCGGAGTCTGACGCCATCATAAGTTATCCCATTACCATCGGCGAGCGCAAAGGCGATCATGTGGAATTCCGCACCCGCACGATCCACGCGATGTACTATCGTTTTTCAGGGAGCGTGCAGCGGGGCAAGGGAATTAAGAAGGACGATCCCGATTACGTGGAGCTTGTGGGGGAACTTCAAACAGTTCAGCATAATTCTGTGACCCACGAGGATAAGGCTGACCGGAAACAAGTGGTTTTCAAGTCCAAAGGGAAAAGCGGAACAGTACCCTGAGCCTCAGACGAGGCAAAGCCACCGTGACGGTTTCGAAAGCAAACTGAAAGCTTCTCCGCCTCCTCTATGCCAGAAAACAGTCTCCAGTTCAACGGCCGTGTCGCCATCGTAACCGGCGCCGGATCAGGAATCGGTAAGGCCATCGCTCTCGGTTTCCTCAAGTCGGGCGCACAGGTGGCAGGCATGGGACGCCGCACGGCAACCGACAAATCCCTGCGCGACTTCGAAGAGTACAGCAGCCAGTTCCTCTGGATTCGCACTAACGTTTTGCGCGAGGCGGAAGTCAGGCGTGGCGTAAAGCGTGTGCTGCAAAAGTTTGGGCAGGTGGATTTCCTGATCAACAATGCGGGCGCCCGCGGACCGACGGCACCGGTTGCGTCGCTTGGCACCGACGACTGGCACAAGGTCCTGGAAACGAACCTGACCGGACCGTTTCTCGTGGCCCGTGAATGTGTGAAGGCAATGATCCCAAGGCGACAGGGCCGGATTATCAATATATCCTCCACGGCGGGACGAGTGGGCTATCCTTTCCGGGCATCATATTCAGCATCAAAGTGGGGACTGATCGGATTTTCGCTCACGCTGGCACAGGAGGTGGGCCCACAAGGCATCCTGGTGAATGCTGTCTGCCCGGGCCCCACGGAAGGTGTGGCCATGGACGAAGTGATCGAGGCACGGGCAAAAGCTGTGGGTATCCCGGTCAAAAAAATGCGCGAGCAGTTTGTCAGCTCCACTGCGCTCGGCAGGATGGTCACGGCCGAGGACGTGAGCGATACAATCTTGTTCTTGTGTTCGGAACAGGCGCGCAGCATCACCGGCCAGGTGATTGATGTGAGCGCCGGATTTGGGCTTACGCAGAAGCTGCAAAGGTAAAAGGTTCGGTCACTGGAATCCTCCGGCGAAAACTCTACAGAAAGGATATTTGAATGAGTAATAAGGGCCTTGAGATGCTGCACCAGATGCTGGGGAAAGAGAGGACCGATGAAGTCCGTGAAGCGTGGTCCAAACTTTCGCCGGATTTCGCCAGGCTTGTGACAAATTTTGTCGCCGGTGAGGTCTGGTCACGGCCCAGCTTGGAACTCAAGACGCGCAGCCTGATCACGGTTGCGGCGCTCACGGCCTTGGGCCGGCAGAATGCCCTTCGCCTGAATATCGAAATGGCGTTGAACAACGGTGCAACGCGCGCCGAGGTTCTGGAAACCATACTCCATATGGTTGTCTACGCGGGATTTCCGGCTTGCTGGGACGCGCTGGTCATCGCCGACGAGGTCTTTAAAAGGAAAGAGGCAGGAAACACTTAGCAGGTAAGCCAAGACGGGAACCCGGAGGGAAGATCTTCCTATTGCGACTTTCTTAGCAACCGTTCGCGCCGATGGGCAAGACGTTCCAGGCGGGAATGTGAACCGGACTTGTCCTGAAGGCACTGATAGGCAGCCTCCGCAAACTCCAGGGCTTTGCCCGCGTCGCGCACACGATGCTCATAATGGATGGCAAGCTCCTCACAGGCCTCTACCGTGTATCGCGACCCCAGGCTGGAAATCTTCATCCACGCTTCAACAGCGGCGTCGTAACGGCGCTCACGTTTGTGCTGGGCGGCCAACTGCCAAAGAGCCTGAGGCTCAACCGCCTCCGGCAAGCCGCGCGCAATCGCCTGCAGGCAGGTTGCACGCGCCAGCTCTGAGGCTCCGGCACGCTCCAGGGCGCGGCTGAGGCTGAAGAGATCAAGACTGTCGCAATCTGCGCCATCGCCAGCCCTTGCGATGGCCTGCCCCACCTCAACCGTAAGCCCGGCAAGCGTCACGATGTCGAGCGCGTTGTGAAAGAAGACCGGCTGCAACGCCTTCGCGCTACGCGTGCGGAGGTAATCGAAATAGATTTGGGGAATCTCGGAACCCGGCACGTCACCGTTCCTTGCAATGCCTAGAAGCTCCCGTTCCAGG
>DATLWV010000183.1:0-2663 GCA_035576145.1 Terriglobia bacterium | reverse complement strand
GCTTGCTGTCCAGCCATGCTGGAATACCGAGGTGATCTGCCCGAAAATTTGTACCAAACGCAGGGAGAGAGCTTACATCACAGCTTGAGGCTGTGAAACGTGATTTATCGGCACCAGGGGGCTATAGGCCGCCGGTACCGGCGGCCTATAGCCAAGCGCCGAATGGGGTCTCCGCGTGTTGTATTCGACCCGCCACTGCTCGATTAGGATTTGCGCCTCCTTTAGCGAATAGAAGATTTCTCCATTCAAGCACTCGTCCCGTAGCTTGCCGTTGAAGCTCTCACAGTAGCCGTTCTCCCATGGGCTGCCCGGTTCGATGTACAGCGTTCCCGTGCCCAGCTTGGCCAGCCAGCGCCGCAGTTCTCGGGCCACGAACTCGGGTCCCTTGTCGGAGCGAAGGTACTCCGGGATGCCCTTCACCATCATCACCTCTGCCAGCGTCTCGATCACTTCCTGGCTTCCCAGTCGCCGGGCCACCCGGATCGCCAGACACTCCCGCGTGTATTCGTCGATTAGCGTCAGTAATCGCAAGCTCCTCCCATCATGGGTTATGGCGCTCACAAAGTCGTAGCTCCACACATGGTTCGCTCGCTCCGGTTTGAGCCGCAGGCAAGAACCGTCGTTCAACCACCATCGCCTCCGCGGCTTCTGTTTCTGTGGCACTTTCAGCCCCTCTCGCCGCCAGATCCTTTGCACCCGATCCTTGCCGACCGACCATCCGGCCGTTTGGAGCAGCGCCGTGATCCGCCGATAGCCATATCGCCCGTACTGACTGGCCAGTGTGATGATGGCCCGGGTCAACCCATCCTCGTCGCTGCGCAAAATCGGTGTGTAGCGTTGCGTCCCTCTCCACTGCCCCAGCAGCCGACAGGCATGCCGCTCGCTTAACCCATACTGCTCGCGCGCATGCTCTACCGCACAACGCCGCCGCTCGGGGCTTAGAAGTTTCCCTGCGCCACATCACGCAGAACCTGCTTCTCCAGGGAGAGTTCTGCCACCAACCTCTTCAACCGGTTATTCTCCTTCTCCAACTCCTTCAGCCGCTTCGCTTGATCCAGCTTCAGCCCGCCGTATTCCTTCCGCCAGCGAATGGGATGGACTGCTCCCCGTCCTACGATCATCGAGGAGAGTCGATAATTGTGGAATCGGCATTTGCGAAGAGGAGGAAGGGGATGAAAAAGGTGGCGATTCTGGGAATTGACCTGGCCAAGAATGTCTTTCAACTGCACGGTGTTGACTCCGAGGGACAAGCAGTAATGAAGCGTCGCGTTCGCCGTGAAAGGCTGTTGAAAGTAGTAGCTGAGATAGAACCCTGTCTGATTGCGGTTGAGGCCTGCACGGGGGCCTTTTACTGGGCCCGAGCCTTCCAGCAATGCGGACACACCGTCCGCGTCATCAGTCCGCCGTATGTCAAACCCTTCGTGAAGGGGAACAAGAACGACGGCAATGATGCAGAGGCTCTTTGTGAGGCAGTGCAGCGTCCCAACATGCGCTTCGTTCCGCTACGAACGGTGGAACAACAAGATGTTCAGGCTCTGCACCGTGCCCGGCAACGTCTGGTCAACCATCGGACGGCTCTGATTACGCAAATGCGGGGGTTGCTGCTTGACCGCGGCGTGGCCTTCGGCAAAAGCGCCAGCCGGGCTCGCCGCATAATTCCCGAGATCCTCGAGGATGCTGACAATGGGCTCACTTCACTTTTCCGGCAAACCTTGGCAGATCTCTACGACTTCTGGCGGGAGATTGACCTTCGCATCGCCCAATTTGATCAGCGAATCGCCCAGGTGTTTCAACAGAGCGAGGCCTGTCAACGAATCGCCCAAGTGGAGGGGGTCGGTCCCAAAACTGCCACGGCCTTGGTCGCCGCCGTGGGCAATGCCAGAGAGTTCAAGAATGGCCGCCATCTGGCCGCCTGGCTCGGCCTCGTCCCCAGGCACTGTGCCAGTGGAGACCGTCGCCATCTGTTCGGGATTAGCAAACATGGCGATCAGCACCTGAGAACATTGCTAATCCACGGTGCCAGGGCGGTGGTTCGCACTGCCGCCTCCAAATCAGGCCCTCGCTACGCCTGGGTCCAAGCTCTGCAGAAACGACGAGGCACCAACCGCACCATCGTGGCGGTCGCCAACAAGAATGCACGCATTCTCTGGGCGTTGTTGGCAAAGGGAGAGGCGTATCGAAAGTCTGTCGAATAGAGCTTCACGCTGAACGGTTGCGAAGAGCATCGAGGCAATGGCAACGCAGGTCGGACCGACGAACACCAAACCTGATTTCTATCGTGGCCCCCAGGGGCCGACCAGCGGTTGAGGCGTGTTCGTGCGGATTTCCCATTGGGGCGCACGGGAAGAACCATTGGTTCCTGCTGACGCCGGATACAGGTGTGCAACCGACCCCGCTTGCCATGGTCACGATTCTTCTTGCAAAAGGGGAGCAGTCCATACAGATAGTACGTCTGGGTGTGGATTCCGGCCTCCTTGCAGGCCTGCGGAGCGGTCTTCCCGTTGGCCATCTGCACTTCAACCTGCCGTAGTACCGTTACAATCTGCTCGGGTTTGTACTTCCTGATGGACATGACTGGCCACCCTCCTTCATGAGATTCTCTCTCACTTCAGCTGGTACAAATAGAGCCGGTCACGTCAGGACCGAGAGGATCTACCGACGCG
>DATLWV010000182.1:0-4862 GCA_035576145.1 Terriglobia bacterium | reverse complement strand
GAATGTGTCGGGCATCCACTTGTGGATTTGTCCGCTCCCACCGGGAGCCGCGAGGATTTTTTCGCCCGTGCGGACCTCGACCCGAACACCCCCACGGTGGCACTGCTGCCCGGAAGTCGCAGAACGGAAGTGACGTTCAACCTGCCGGCGATGCTGGACGCCGCAGCTCGCCTGGCCCAATCCCTGAGCGTTCAATTCATCGTGGCTTCAGCTCCGACCATTGATACCGCCTGGCTGAATTCTCTGGTGTCCCGCGGCTACAAGGGCAAAGCAGCCTTGCGCGCCCTGAGCAACTCGACACACGAAGCCCTGCAATTCTCCGATGCCGCCGCGGTTGCCAGCGGAACAGCCACCATTGAGGCGGCTTTGCTGGAGTGTCCCATGATTGTCGTATACCGGGTGTCTGCATTCACGGCAATGTGTGCGAGGGTCATGATCGATGTTCCCTTCTACAGCATGGTCAACCTGCTGGCAGGCCACGCCGCGGTCCCGGAGCTGATTCAGGGCGACTTCACACCTGCCCGCCTGGCGGACGCGCTTGGGAGGCTGCTCGACAACGCAGAGGCGCGAAACAGGATGGTCGCAGATTTTCGAAAAGTGAAGGAACGGCTGGGCCCGGGAGGCGCCATCGGCCGGGCGGCGGAAGCAATTATCCGTCATCTTGAGGGGGCCAAGGCATCCCTGCATGCCGAATGAAGCATCCCTGAGATAGGGCACAATCTCCCGCGGGGCAGTCAAAGCGTGGTTTTTTTATGATTAACCGTTCCACCGCCCTGCCGGGGATTGTATTATCAAATGTGTCGCCCTTTTCTTCATGAAAGGCTTGAATCCCGTATGAAGCATTGCTCATTGTTCCGTGGATTAAGGAGAACTGCACTACGACAGGTGGGAGGCGCCCGCTGGATTAGGACGGCCGGTTTCCTGACACTGGTTCTTCTTGCCGGACTCTCAGGCGCGCGGGCAGCGGACCCTGCGCAGTTTGTAATTAAGAAATACGATATCAAAGTTCAACTGTTTCCCACGACCCACATCCTTGAAGCCACTACCAGGATCGATTTCTTACCGCAGACCAGTATCAGCCAGCTCAGCTTTGAGCTCAACAGCTCCTTGCGGGTCCAGAAAATCGTAGACGCAACTGGAGCCGACGTTCAATTCCAGCAGGACGGGCTGACCCTTAAGGTCACGCTTTCCGGCCCTGTCACCGCGGAGCAGGCTTCGTCCATCACGGTTAGTTACAAGGGCGGACTTGGAACAGCGGAGGGAAGTCCTGTCGAAGGTCTCAAGCTCTCCTATGTGGGGCCGGAAGGGTCCTATCTACTCTATCCCGGCCGCTGGTTCCCGGTGGTCAGACCCGGGGTCAATCGGTTTGCAGCCACGCTACACGTGACTGTGCCAACAGGGGAGACGGTTATCGCCTCGGGAGCGCCTTCGCCTCCTGTGAATGGGCCTGGCAACACCACTTACTCCTTCGAATTCGACCAGTCGTCCTTCCCCGGCACCTTCTACGCGGGCGATTATTCGGTCCAGCAGGAAAACGCCTTTGGGGCCAATGTTTACCTCTTCCTGAAGCGGGGCCATGAGAATTTTGCGGCGGACTACGGAGCGAGTGCGGCGAAAATCATGAGCTTTTTCTCAGGCATGTTCGGTTCACTGCCGAATGGCAACCTGGCCGTGGTCGAGATTGCGGACGACACCGTGGGCGGCTATTCCTCACCAGGAATTGTGGCGCTGGCCTCGCGCGGATTCGCCTCGCCCGTGAACGAACAGTTGCTGTCGCACGAAATCTCACGCCAGTGGTGGAGTTGCTATGTCAGTCCGGCAACGCCCGACGACTCCTTTCTGGACGACGGCCTCGCGCTTTACTCCTCGGCGCTCTACGTCGAGCAGTCACAGGGCGAGACAGCGTTCGAAGACCTGATGCACACAACTGCCATCGGGGCCCTCACCCATGAAGAGACGGCCCCCATCAGCCAGGCCGGGTCGCTCCAGCCCTTTACGCCACAGTACCATTCGATTGTCGCGCAAAAAGGCGCCATGGTATTCCACATGCTGCGCTGGGTTGTCGGCGATGAGGCATTTACCAAGGCCCTGCACGAAGTAGTCCGGCAGTATGCGTGGAAATCCATCAGCGCTCTGGATTTCGAAAAAGCCGTCGAGCAGGCCAGCAATGAGAAACTGACCTACTTCTTCGCCCAGTGGGTCAGTTCTACAGGCGTGCCGCAGTTCAAGGATTCCTGGGCCATTTACCGCGTGAGCAACTACTATCAGGTAGTTGGCAAGATTCAGCAGGACCTCGACATCTTCCGAATGCCCGTGGAGGTCCGTGTGAACTCCGAGGGGCGCAGGCCCGTCAATGACCGCATCCAGATGGTTGGCACCACGGCCGATTTTACGGTCAATACAGTTACCAGACCAACCCATGTGGAAATTGATCCCGGCAGCCACATCCTCAAAATGACCGACAAGATCCGCACCGAAGTGGAAATTGCCCGGGGAGACCAGCTTGTTGCTGAACAGGCCTACCTGGAGGCCGTGAAGCAGTATCAGCTGGTGGTTGAGCAGAACAAGAACAATTCTCTGGCCCACTTCCGCCTTGGGCAAATTTATTTCCGGCTCCACAATTACAACGCCGCGGCCGAGGAAATGCGCGCCGCCCTGGATGGAAACCTGCAGCCCAAATGGACCGAAGTCTGGGCCCATCTCACCCTGGGAATGATCTTCGACGCCACGGGTCAGAGAGACCGCGCGTTAAATGAATACCAGCGGGCCATGCAGACCAAGGACGACACGCAGGGTGCGATTGAGCAGGCCAAACAGTATATCCAGAAGCCTTACTCAGACGAGAACCGAGCCATCGCCAGCGGGAACTGAACAGGCCGCCGGCTGAAGACTATTTCAGCTATGTGCGTCTTTTCAGTTTTTTTCAGTTGCTGCGGGGCGGGCAGTGAGCTTCTTGTAAGTTTCTTCAAAAGTCTTGAGCGCCGCATCGTCATAGAGCACAAAGTAAATCTTTTCCAGGCTGCTCCGCGACTTGAGGTGCTCAAGCACTTCACTGATCATAATGGTTGCGCAATCCTCCATCGGGAAACCGGCAATCCCGGTACCGATGGCAGGAAAGGCAATCGTCTTAAGTCCCTTTTCTTCGGCACGCAGCAGGCTGTTGCGGGTTGAGCTCCGCAAGTTTTTCGCGGTGGTCACGTCTCCCATCTCCATGCTGGCGGCGTGAATCACGCAAAATGCCTTCAGGTTGCCCCCTGTGGTCACGGCAGCCTCACCCAGGCGGATAGACCCGATGCGGTCGCATTCTTCTTGAATTCGCGGACCGCCTTTGGTCCGTATAGCGCCCGCAACTCCCCCTCCCAGAATTAGTTCGTTGTTGGCAGCGTTGACAATCGCGTCAACCTCAAGCTCGGTGATGTCACCCTTCATGAAGTAGATCGTGGCTGGCATAATCCCTCTGGTTGTTCAAGTTTCAGTTAAAGCAAGGATAACTGAGATGGCGGCCTGAAGCTAGTGTTTCGAGGCCTCTCCTCACAAGAGGTGTCCACCGCTCACTATGCGGCGCTGAAGGCGAGCTAACCCAGCCAGCGCTTGAGGTTGCGAAAATAACGAAGCTTCTGGGAACGCGAAAGGCTTCCGTTGCGCCCACTGGTCGAGGGGAGAACATAAATCCGGGAGTTTCCAAACACAGAGCGTTGCGCGCCCAGCTCCGCCTTGTGGCCCTGGAACTTCTCAAAGCATGTCTTGCCGTTGAATGCGATGGCTTCGGGAGACGCTTGCAGGAGTCTTGCTTTAAGCGCCGGAACACCCCAGTGAAAATCTTCTTTGGTCAACCCGTTAATGGAATTGGACCAGCGCTTGACGAGATCCGTCAAGCCGAAGCCGAACTCGAGTATACGGTGGTCTTCTTCCGGCTTAAGGCGGACCGGCGTGAGTCCCGACTCAAAGAGGAAATTCCAGAACTGGTTGCCCCGCCCGGCGTAATAATGTCCAATTCTGGCCGAGCGCTCGCCGGGATTGAAACCGACGAAAACCAGTCGCAACCCGGTACGAAGATAGTCTGGCAAATCGGGATACACTGCGCGTCATTCTCCGGCAGTCAAACGAACATTCTGCAGGGTGGCTAAAGTGATGAGGCCTTTTTCGCCGCGCGTTCCCGGCTTCGCGCGACAAAATCCTGGAAGATCTTCAGCTGTTCAGGGTGTTCGCTGACCATCTCCTCAGGGTGCCATTGGACGGCCAGAAAGTAGGGGTATTCCTCTGCCAGCTCCACGGCTTCGTACAGTTCGTCCTCTGAATGGGCCGTGACCTTCAGTCCCCTGCCCAGGCGCTTGATCGCCTGATGATGCAGGCTGTTCACCCTGCACATACCCGTAAAAGAACTTTGCAGTGCCGAGCCAGGTTCCGTCACGGTTATGGAATGCGTGGTGGCACTGCGGTCGCCTTGCTGCTTGTGGTCGCGTTCGATCGCCGTTTCGCTTTTCAAGTCCTGGTAGAGCGTTCCGCCAAACTGTACGTTGATTAGCTGGACCCCTCGGCAGATCCCCAGGATAGGAATCCGGGCTCGCAGTCCTTTTTCGAGCAGCGCCATCTCAAAATCGTCACGGGCCCGGTTGGTCTTCACACTATCGTACTTCACCCGTTCACCATAAAGTTCCGGGTCAACGTCTTCCCCGCCCGCCAGGAGGATCCCGTCAAAATCACCCGACGAGGGAAGCTCGTTCCCTGGAGGCATAATCATCTGGATTTCGTCGGGCTTGGCCCCTGCGGCCACAAGGGCCTTGAAATAGGGCGATTCCGCCCCCTTTGCTTTTTCTTTTTCTGGTATGGAAATTGCGATTTTCATGGTGTCAAAATTCGCC
>DATLWV010000181.1:0-12056 GCA_035576145.1 Terriglobia bacterium | reverse complement strand
ACTTCCGGAAGCTGCTCGAACAAAAAGATGTGGACGCGGTGCTCATTGCGACGCCCGACCACTGGCACGCAGCGGCGGCCGTGCTCGCCTGCCAGGCTGGCAAGGACGTCTATGTAGAAAAGCCGCTGAGCTACTGTATTGAGGAAGGGCGGGCCATAGTGGAAGCTGCCCGCCGTAATCGGCGCGTGGTGCAGGTCGGCACTCAGCATCGCTCCGCGCCACATTTCCGCGAAGCCCAGCGCATTGTCCAGAGCGGCCAACTCGGTCCGGTTCACTTCGTGCGCGTCTGGAACTATCTCAACATGGCGCCGGACGGAATCGGACACGTCGCGGACTCCGCGCCGCCGCCGGGGCTCGATTGGGATTTTTACCTCGGCCCCGCGCCTTACGTTCCGTTCAACAAGAACCGGTTTCTCGTGACCTATCGCTGGTTTTGGGATTATGCGGGCGGCATGGCCACCGACTACGGAACGCATCGGTTCGATACGGTCCACCAGATCATGGGCGTCACCGCGCCCGTTGCTGTTGCCGGCTGGGGCCGGCGGTACCTGCTTCGCGATGGTGCGGATACGCCGGACACGCTGCAAATCACCTATGAATATCCCAACTTCATCCTCAGCTACGAAGCGTCAATGGTGAATGACCATGGCGTGGGTGGGCGAACCGAGGGCATGAAATACTACCTGACCCGGACGCGGGAGGACCGCCCACACGGCATGGCATTTTACGGCGCCAACGGCACTCTCTACGCCGACCGCATCGGGTTTGAGATTTATCCCGAGCCGCGCGGCGAGTCGGGACCGGGCGCAGCCGGACCTGGCGCCTCGGAAGGTTTTCGAATGGAGCGCAAGCAGGTGGCTGGATCAGACGCCACTGCCGCGCACGTTCGCAACTTTATTGACTGCGTTCGCAGCCGCACAAAACCTGTGGCTGACGTTGAGACCGGGTTTCACTCCACCACCGTACCTCTGCTCGGCAACATCGCCATTCGCAGCGGGCACAAATTGCGGTGGGATTCTTCCCGCGCCGAAATCGTCGACGACCCGGCGGCATCGGCCTATTTCGCGAGAAAGGCGCGCAAGCCCTGGAATCTGATCTGACTATGGCTCCGACACGACGAGATTTTCTGACCTCAACGAGCGCAATGGCAGCTACCGCGCTTTCCTCATCAAGAGTGCCTGGCGCGAACGACCGCGTCCAGGTCGGCTTTATCGGCTATGGACTCATCGGCCACCAGCACGTTCACGATTTCAAGAACCAGCCAGACGTTGACTGCGCCGCCATGTGCGAGGTCTACGAACCGCGCCTGCGCGAGGGCCTTGCCGACTGCGGCCCCCGGGCAAAAGGTTACGGCGATTTTCGACGGCTGCTCGACGACAAGGATGTTCAGGCGATCGTTGTCTCCACTCCCGACCACTGGCACGCTCTCTTGACGATCATGGCTTGCGCCGCCGGCAAAGACGTGTACGTCGAAAAGCCCATGACGCTGTTCGTGCGTGAAGGGCGCTGGATGGCCACAGCCGCGCGCCGCTACAAGCGCATCGTGCAGGTCGGGACTCAACAGCGCAGCGGTACGCATTACGCCCACGCGCTCAAGCTTCTGCGCGAGGGGCACATTGGCAAGGTTCACAGCGTGAGGATGGGCGCGTATCGGAATGTAATGCCTGGATTCGGATCCCCGCGGGATTCCAGCCCGCCGCCAGGAATGAATTACGACCTGTGGCTCGGTCCAGCCCCCCAGCTGCCTTACAACCACAACCGTTCGCTCTATCATTTCCGCTGGTTCTGGGACTATTCCGGCGGGCAGATGACGAACCTCGGCGCGCACGAGATGGACGTGATCTATTGGGCGATGGGCTATCAGGGGCCAAAAGCGGTATCGTCGAGCGGCGGCCGTCTTGCTCTTTTGGATAACGGCGAGACGCCGGATACGCAGGACGCGCTCTTCGAGCATCCGGGCATGACCGTGCTCTGGTCGCACCGCGAAGCCAGCCTGGGAAGGGGCGCGGGAAGCGGGCTCGAATTCTTCGGAACAAAAGGCAGCATGACCCTTTCGCGAGCCGGCTTCAAGATTTATCCCGATCCCCAAATACCGCCTGAAAACCATATCCCGCAATTCGTCGGGCAACCCGTCGGCGGCGTGCGACCAATCCCGAACGTGAAGCCCGTGCCGTGGACCGAAGCGATCCAGGAGAAGGTGTCGAACGATCTCCTGGCCGCGCACGCCCGCAATTTTCTGGATTGCATCAAGACGCGCCGCCAGCCCATTGCACCAGTGGAAGACGGCCATCGCGTCGTCACTGCCTGCCACCTGGCAAACATCTCGTTACGGTTGGGGCGCAAGATCGAGTGGGATGCCGGGCGTGAGGAAATCGTGGGTGATGCCGAAGCCGCCGCGTGGCTCGAGCGACCCTATCGAAAGCCGTGGGACGGCGTGCTGAGGAGTTTTCATCTATGAGCCGCAGAGACTTTTTGAAAACGACCGCCGCGGTTGGAGCGGCGGTGGCCGCGGCGCTTTTTCCGTTCCGGGCCTTCATGTTTGCGCAGTCGGTTTCAACGCCCGGCGGCAATTTACTCCCATACAGCGCGAAGTCGCCCGACAATTGCTGCATCTACCAGCCGCCTCCAGCGCAAGGGCAGAATCCGAATGGCATCCGCATTTTCATCTTTGCGGGTCTGAAATCGCATGAGCCCGGCCAGCACGATTATCCACAGTTCCTGGCTGATTGGAGCAAACTTCTCACGGCGCGCGGCGCGGTTGTCGACGGAGCGCTGCACGCACCATCGGCGGAGGAACTGGCCCACACGGACGTTGTTGTGATCTTTAAGGGCGATGCCGGTTTTATGACTCCGAAGGAACATGCGGCATTGCTGGCCTACGTCAAGCGCGGCGGCGGCCTGGTGAGTATCCACGATTCCCTCTGCGGACCGGACCCCAAAGATATGGCCATGTTCGTCGGCGGTGGCAAAAAGCACGGCCAGGTCAATTACACTCTCGGGGCACGCCTGAGCTATGCCGTAGTGGATCCATCTTCTCCAATCATGGAAGGGTTCCCCAACAGATTCACGATTGATGATGAGGCTTTCTACCGCATCGCGTGGGCAACTGATCCCAAGATTCACGTTCTGGCGACCGTGAAGATTCCGGACACTCCGTCCGCCGTACGGGGCGGAGGCGTGGGAGAGGTGGTTCCGCAAATCTGGACCTATGAGCACACTCTTCCAGGCGGTCAGTCGGCCCGGGCGTTTGTCTGGATGCAGGGGCACATTTACGGGAATTTCTCGAAGCCGGTGGTCCAGAACATGCTGGTTCGCGGCATCGCCTGGGCGGCCAGGCATCCGGTCGACGAACTGGTTGATTACAAGCCGCACGTCAACGCGCGTTCCGCCTCTATCCCGATGAGGCGGCAATAGGCGATCGACTGGCAATTGTGCCGGTTCGTGACCCTGCTGCGCGCCGGAAAGCCGAGATTGAAAAAGTCGTCGCATCGCTCCGCGATGCCCGCAAGAACCTGGGGCTCACCGCCTGAGGTCGATGTCCCAACGCCAGAGTACGGTACCAGGGTCTATTTACTCTGGGAAGGTGGACTGGTCAGAAATTACCTCAATCTCTTCCTGCTTCTCTTTCCATATCAGTTTCGGGCAAAGGTCGGAAGAACCGCAGCCCGCCGCTGTTTAGTTTCTCGCAAACCAAAGGTCGGGGGTTCGATCCCCTTCCCCGGCTCCAATCCAATCTCGTTGAGCGTTCAGGCATGGACTTTTTCGAGGCTCTGAGGCATAAGGACTGGTTGCTGAATAGGAGGCAGGTTTCCCCCGGGGGTATTCCTGCTGATTTACCAGGATGAAAAAAGCCGCAGCGGCAGAACAAGATTCGTGTGTCGACCCTTAAAATGGGCAGCTGTAAACAGCGGTCGAATGCTCAATGGCCGAGCCAATGAGCAGACTTCAGTGTGACTTTGTAATATTGCCACTCCCAACCAGCGGGCCGGATGCCGAGCAGGTAATGACCGGCTGGCGCCTGGGTAAGATCTAAATTCACCCGAAGTACCGGTCTGCCATTTTCAATCTTCATCGTGCCCGAAGCAGTGCCATACGTGGCGCCAACCCGCGTTAACACAACATCATAGGGTCCGGGCCGGCTGCCAATACCAGCATAGACAACAAGATCGAGCCGGCCACGAGGGATAGCAGCGGGCGGAACTCTTGCATCGAGAGACTCTTGTTGCAAGGCGGACTGCTTGCTGAAATCGACTGTGTATTCTCCGTATCTCTGGGTTGGAGTCGCGCCGTGAATCCATATTTTGACGGCCCAGATGATTGCCACGAGAATCATAATTCTCACGGCGACCGCAGCAATTTCTCGAGGGCGCGTCAGCATGAATCTTGATCTGCGACGCCGTTGCTCTCCGATAACCGTCAATTGTTCCGCTTTCCCTGTCGCGGGGAATAGAGACGTTTCCGGTATATTGCCCAGTACCGTGCTCTGTTGCCGGAAGCGCCCGGAGTAAATGCGGCGGTTGTTGCAAGTTGCCGGATGTGCCTGGACTTCCTGGGCTCCGATTGACGCGAGCAGGCCCTCGTGATCGTCCGTGATCCGTGCAGCCTCTTTGTGCGTCATGGGTTTGCTCCTCGAGTCTCTGAATCCACGGCGGCGCAAGGGTAACCCGCGTATTCGCGCGGCAAGCCTAAACCATAAAGAACTCGCGGGCAAGTTCAGGCCAGCTCTCACCTGAAGCACGTAGTGGAAGGCCGCTGGTTTCGTTTCCGTTATCGCGAGCCGCTGCTGCAGCCTGCGGTCGCATCTTTGAACTTAATCGGCGCTCCTCTTCTTCCATCCAACGCCGCGCAAGATCGCCGCCCAGCAGGTTCCGGAAGTTCGTTTCCGCGTCCGGCGAGATCACCGTCAACAACCAGCCGTCTCCATAGGGGTCACTGTTGACCAGGATGGGGACGTTTACAACTGCCTCGTTGACACCGGTCACCTCGCCTTCGATTGGCGATACAAGTTCAGTCTTAATGCCGTCCTTGAAGACGCTGATGACCTTTTGCCCTTGCCGAATCCACTGCCCGCGCTTCGGGAGCAAGACGCTTTCGGCCCTTCCGATCATACGCGCCGCAAGGTCGTCTATCCCCACGCGTACGAGGGTTGGACTCTCGCGCAGTGCCCATGTGTGCCCTGGGTGATAACGGATACTCCCCGTTAACCGAATTCCGGAAATGCTTTCCGGTTGAGCATTGGGGACTGAGCTAAAGTTGCTGATGGTCTTGGGCTCGGTCACCATCACCCTTTTCCGGCTCCACGCGTAATCAATCAGTATGAAGATCGCCAGGGTCAATACAACCAGCACAACAGTCATGACACGCCTCCTCCCAGGTGAATGTGCTCACGCCGTGAGGCCGTGGGAGGCGCGTGTAAAATGCCAGGGCCATTACCCGTGTTGGCTACAAGTGTGGGTTGCGCGAGCATTCTCCCGATCTTCTTTACGAGCACAGAAATCAGCATGGCAAAGCCGATGAATGGGAGAAAGAGATAAAACGCGAGGCCCATGACCAACGCCACGGGTCCGAAAAGGACCGCGGGAATCCAAAGATACTCAACGTCCTCTCTCCCTGGGAGAGTGCCGCTCTTCCCTTGGATCGTCACGACCTCCCATTCGCCTTTCTTCCAGTACAAGCCACCTTTCGTCTGACTTCCACCTTTGCGTACCATGGCCGTTTACCCCCTTTCGCTTACCAACAACCGATAAGGCACGCCTGATGCCAACTGCGATCTAGCCTCCGCGTAACGATCAAGTTATTTCTTTTGTGTAAGTTACGCCTAGAAAGGACTCTATTGGAGTATGCAGGAACCCCTATTACTGATTAAAATTCCATCTCCTCTGAAACGATGAAGAGTCCATTATGCGTTTAACTTATCATAAATAAATGACTTATCAAGCTGTCCCGAACTGATGCATATCGCATCACTGCTGCCAAATAATTCGCCAGACAACAGGTCAAAAGGGTGGAAGCCGGAATAAGGCTATGTTGTCCACCCGTGGTTGCAGGCGGATATTCGTGCCCCCTTACAAGTTGAAAATGCTGGCCGAACCGGCGGACGGTTGGGCACAACTGCTGCGGAATTCGCTGGAACGTGGCGGCGAATGCTCCATCCGGATTTTTCCGCACAATGGTTAGGGTGAACTGTGTCACAGGGGCTGGTGATGTCGCTCATTGCCCGTTTTCGGCCAAAATTGCAATCTGATTTCAGGTTGATGAATTTTGCATCAGGACTTGGTGCAAGGGCGGTGCCGGAACATGGGCATCGGGAAGTTCAAGGCGGGATTCCCGGATGGGGACTTAAAGAGTTGTTGCAATTTTCCCCGCACGCTGAGGCGTTTTCCAGCACCCAAGTCAGACGACCGGCGGAGCATAAATCCTCCCGCAACATTCCTTAAAGAAACCATTTCTATTCGACCGAGTGTACCTTTCCGGGAGACATCAAATGTCAAAAGCAATTCTCTATGACGCGACGATGTGTATCGGTTGCAAGCTATGCGAAAAGGCTTGTGCTGAGCGCAATCATCTTCCATACGACGACCAGATTGCCGCAGAGGAGAAGATGTCGTCGTACAAGCTCACATATGTAAAGACCAGAGGGGACAAATTCATGCGGCGGCTCTGCATGAACTGTGAAGATCCCACCTGCGTGTCGGTATGTCCTGTGGCGGCGCTGTACAAGACGCCCGAGGGTCCAGTGACCTATGACGCCTCCCGTTGCATCGGTTGCCGGTACTGCATGCTGGCCTGCCCGTTCGAAGTTCCCAAGTACGAGTGGAACTCTCTGCTGCCGCGTGTGAGAAAGTGTGACATGTGCGCGGACCGTGTTGTGGCGGGCAAGCCGACGGCCTGCACTGAAGCCTGCCCGACAGGGGCTACAAAATTCGGTGAGCGGGATGAACTGATTGCCGAGGCCAGGGGCCGAATCGCCAAAGACCCCAAACAGTACGTCAATCACATTTACGGGTTGAGCGAAGTGGGCGGTACCTCCGTGTTGCTGCTTTCAAGCGTCCCGTTCGAAGAATTCAGCGGCTACAGATCAGACCTGCCCAATCAGCCGCTTCCCATGCTGACTTACCGCGCGCTTTCAAAGATCCCCGACCTGGTGGCACTGGGCGGAGTTTTCCTGGGAGGAATCTGGTGGATCACCCACCGCCGCGAGGAAGTGGCTGCCGCGGAGGCAAAACGAGGTGGGGAGGACAAGAAAGGGAGTGAAGCCGGGGATGAAAACAAAAATTCTTAAGCTAACCTTCTGGAAGGCGCTTCTTGTCGTCATCCTGATGACGGGGCTTTATGCCACTTTCGTCCGCTATACGCGCGGCCTGGGCGCAGCCACCCACTTGAGCGACCTTTTTCCATGGGGTCTCTGGATCGGCTTCGACGTGCTCTGTGGCGTGATGCTGGCGGCGGGAGGTTTTCTGCTGACGGCCACCGTCCACCTGTTCAATCTGAAAGAATTCAAACCGATCATTCGCCCCACACTGCTGACTGCTTTCCTCGGCTACCTGCTGGTGGTGGTTGCGCTGTTGTTCGATCTTGGAAGGCCCTATCGAATCTGGCACCCGCTGGTCATGTGGAACCCTCACTCGGTAATGTTTGAGGTGGCCTGGTGCGTAGTGCTTTACACGACGGTCCTGGCGCTGGAATTTGCGCCAATCGCCTTCAAGGGGCTTCGCTCCGCACGCTCAGCGCGCATCCGGCACGCCGTAGCAATCCCGCTGGTGGTTGCCGGCGTGATTCTTTCCACCTTGCACCAGTCGTCGCTCGGCAGCCTCTATCTGATCGTCCCGGACAAGCTTCATCCGCTGTGGTACAGCCCTTTGCTGCCGGTGTTCTTTTTTATCTCGGCGGTAGCGGTGGGTTTGGCGATGACTATTTTTGAATCCTGGATGAGCTCGAAAGCTTTCGCCAAGCAATTGGAGCTCCCGTTGCTGCAATCGCTGGGGCGCGTGCTGCTGGTGGTGCTGGGCGTGTACGCGGTGCTGCGTTTTGAAGATCTCCTCAACAGGGGCACGCTGCCGATGTTGCTGCATCCCGGCTACGAAACAGACCTGTTTTACCTGGAAGTGGTGCTGGGGCTGCTGCTGCCTGTCGGACTGCTCATGGTCCCGCGCATCCGGGAGACGGCGAGCGGCCTCTACCTGTGTTCTGTGCTCGTTTTGCTGGGATTCGTGACCAACCGCCTGAACGTGAGCATTACGGGGATGGAGGCTGTCGCGCGCGTCCGCTACATTCCCAAATGGACGGAGCTGGCCGTGACGGCAAGCATCATTGCCGCGGGCTTCGCGGTGTTTGCGCTTGCCGTCAAGTATCTGCCTATTTTCCCCGAGCCTGCCAAAGTGGAGCCACCCTCACCCGCGTCGCCCTTGCCGGTTGGTAAAGAGCGTTGGGGTGCGGCGTGACGGCAAGTAAGAGTTGCCCCGCTGAGGCGTCTCAAGCACGAGACGTTCCATCGGAACGTTTTGACAAGCGCCTGGAAAAAACCTATGCGCCTCTCTGAAGCAAGCACGGCGATTTCAAAACGCTGGGTGCAAGTAGCCCACAGTATCAGCGCCAAGCTCGTGATCCTCCTGGTAGCCCTGATGGCGGTGGTTTTTGGTTTTCTTGGCTATCTCAACATCCGGCTACAGCGGCAGCAGCTGGAACAGAGCACGCTGGCCAGCGCGGAACGAGTGAGTAATGTCATCAAGCACAGCGCCTCCTATTACATGCTCCGCAACCAGCGCGACGGCCTCTACCACACCATTTTGGATATTGCCAATGAGCCCGGCATCGTACGGATTCGCATTTTCAACAAGGAAGGACGCATCAGCTTTTCCTCAGACACGGCTGAGATTGATACCTTCGTTGACAAGCGCGCTGAGGCTTGCTACGGCTGCCACAGCCAGACAGCGCCCCTCGCGCGCCTGGACCGGCCGGACCGCTTTCGCACCTACCGGCTGGCCAGCGGCCAGCGCGTGCTTGGCATCATCAATCCCATTGAGAACTCTCCGGAATGCTCGACCGCATCATGCCACGTTCATCCCGCCAGCATGAAGGTGCTGGGCGTGCTGGACACCGATCTTTCCCTTGCCGCCGCCGACGCCAGCGTGGCAGAGGGTACCCGCCGCATGTTGTTCTACACGCTGCTCGCCATCGCAATCATTTCGTCCCTGAGCGCGGCGTTTGTGTGGCGTGTGGTCAAGCGGCCGTTGAAGATTCTGGGAGAGGGAACCGAACGCCTGGCGGCCGGAAGGCTGGGCTATCAGCTTGACGTCAGGTCGCATGACGAAGTTGCGGACCTGGCGCGCTCCTTCAACACAATGAGCAGCCAGCTGAAGGATGCCCGCGAAGAAGTCACGGAGTGGGGCCGGACCCTGGAAAAAAGAGTCGACCAGAAGACCGACGAGCTAAACCGTGCCCACGAACAGATGCTGCGCGTGGAGAAGATGGCCTCCATCGGAAGGTTGGCCGCGATTGTTGCGCATGAAATCAACAACCCGCTGGCGGGCATCCTGACTTATGCGAAACTCCTGAAGAAACAGTTTGCAAGAGAGAATGATAACAAATACGATGAGGTGCTTGCCTCGCTCGACCTGATTGAATCGGAAAGCCGGCGCTGCGGTGAGATCATCAAGAACCTGCTCACTTTTTCGCGCGCCACTTCCATGAAGCATGAGCCGGCGGACTTGAATGTGGTGGTGGACCGGTGTGTGCGGCTTGTCCAGCACCAGCTTGAGCTGCAGAATGTCCGGTTGCATCTTGACCTGGCTCGCGACCTTCCTCTCGTCTGGTGCGACCCCGCCCAGATCGAGCAGGTCATCCTGGCGTTGGTGATGAACGCTGTCGGCGCCATGCCGAAAGGCGGTAACCTGACTTTGCGCAGCCGGAGAATCAACGCCGCACCGCAGGTCCAGGTGGATGTGCAGGACGACGGAACCGGCATTCCGCCTGAACTGGTGTCGCAGATGTTCGAGCCGTTCTTCACCACCAAGGAGCGGGGGCACGGCCTGGGACTGGGCCTGGCGATCAGCCGGATGATCGTGGAACGCCACCAGGGACAGATCGACGTCAAATCCGAGCCCGGGTGTGGAACACTGTTCACTGTCACGCTGCCGCTCGAAGGCGCGGCAGTGGCTGTCGCCGTCGCGAAACCGGCGGATGTCAGCGGCGGTCAGTCTGAAACTTGATTGACCGGCGGCCTGTTCCGCTTCAATGGAATGGACACGAAAGCTCTGTCCGTGGCCAATGGCAGGATGCTGGAATACGCTGTTTAGCACCGTCATTCTGATCCCGCGAGACGGGAGAAGAATCCCTGCATTTGGTTTCAATGAAGTACAGGGATGCTTCGCTCGGCATGACAATTTGGCTTTTTCGGCAACCTGCTGGAAAACATGGCGGTGGGGAGAACGCGACGAGATCAGCACTCGCAGGCCGCAAGGGCCGGCGGCGCCAAAGAGTTCATAATGGAGAAAAAGGGAAGCATCCTCATAGTTGATGACGAGCTGATCGTGCGGGATTCGCTCTCCAAGTGGTTTCGCGCAGAAGGCTATGACGTGGGCGCGGCGGATGGCGCGCGGCAGGCGCTGGTACTGCTGGCCCAGCAGGACTGGGACATCGCGCTGGTGGACATCAAGATGCCGGACGTGGACGGCATCGAACTCCAGGGCCGTTTTCTCGAGGCCAAACCAAACATGACGGTCATTATCATGACGGGCTATGCCTCGGTGGAAACCGCAGTGGCTGCGCTGAAGAATGGGGCATACGATTATGTTGCCAAACCCTTCGAGCCGGAAGAGATTGCCCGCACGGTCCAAAATGCCCTGTCGCACAAGCGGGCAGAAAAAGAGAACATTGCGCTGAAGGAGAGGATGGCGGAAGCGAATCCGCCGCCCGACCTGGTGGGCCAGAGTGCGGCCATGCGAAAGGTGGTTGAAGCCATCCAGACCGTGGGGCCCACGGAAGCCACCGTCCTGATAACCGGCGAAAGCGGAACCGGCAAAGAACTGGTGGCCCGGGCGGTGCACTCCGCAAGCCCCCGCCGCTACAACCGCATGGTGGTAATCCATTGCGGGGCGCTGGCGGAGACGCTGCTGGAAAGCGAGTTGTTCGGGCACGAAAAGGGCGCGTTCACCGGCGCGCAATACCGCAAGAAGGGCATCTTTGAGGCGGCTGACGGGGGAACGGTTTTCCTGGACGAAATCGGCGACATCAGCTTGAAGACCCAGACCGATCTGTTGCGCGTATTGCAGGAACGGGAGATCACCCGTGTGGGAAGCAGCCAGCCGGTCCACGTGGATTTCCGCTGCATCGCGGCGACCAACAAGAGCCTGGAGTCACTGGTGGAAGCGGGAACCTTTCGACCCGACCTCTATTACCGGCTGAACGTTTTCGCGATTGACCTGCCGCCATTGCGCAAGCGGAAGGATGACATCCCGCTGCTTGTGAACCATTTTATCCGCCGCTTCGCAGCCTCCATGAACAAACCGGTAAAGGGCATTACTCACGATGCACTCGACATGCTGCAGCAGTGCGACTGGCCCGGGAATATCCGGGAACTGGAAAACGCAGTAGAGCGCGCCATGGTGGTGGCCCGGTACACGGAACTCCAGCCCAACGACTTTACCCTTCGTCTGCCTTTCACCGAGCGCGGTGGTATGTCGCTCGAAGAGGTCGAGCGGGACCACATCCTGGAAGTGATCGAGCTGTGTGAAAACAACCAGACCCTGGCCGCGCAAATGCTTGGAATCGACCGTATGACGCTCCATACCAAGCTGAAAAAATATGGCTGGCAGCGGCCCGCAATCTGACGCTCCCGAACCGGGCTCAACAGCGGGCACTCGGGGATGCAGATGCTGCCACGATTGAAGAACCGGTCTGGCAATAAGGGCGGACTTTGGCGCGCGGCGAAACCCCTTGAGCCCGGCTTGACCAGGGCCCTTCCCTCCACCCTGCCCGGCCGATAGCGGGACCCCACAGCCACTCCTCTTTTCGCCAGGGCAATGTTCGGAATTGGAAACTGGGGTGAGATTCTCCAG
>DATLWV010000180.1:0-13152 GCA_035576145.1 Terriglobia bacterium | reverse complement strand
CCGTATCATTCGAAGTTTTCGCGAGCCGGTATTGGGCGAGAATGCTCACCTTGTTTATCGCGCTGCTTCGGAACGTGACCTCCAGGGTGTTGCCACGCGAAGTCGCGGATGTTTCATACTGGGTGAAATCGACAAAGCCGGGATTTGGAGGCGTGATTGTGCCGGGCAGCGGGGCATTAAGGTTTCGCTGACGGTATAGCCCCACCCCGCGCACCGTGGTATAACCGATCGTCAAAAAGTTCTCTTTCTTGCCTAACTGCTGCTCGGCGCTGACACTTGCCTGCAACATGTAGGGAAAGCGGATATTGGGGGCAATCCGCAGCACACTGGGGATTTCCGTTGCGGGAGGTTCCCCGGCAGGGAATGGCGCAGGAAAGGAAGGGTTGGCAACAACAACCTGGCGAATGCGGGTCCCATCATAAAGCAGGTTGTCTTCTTCCATACTTGCCGGCTGTGTTTCGTAAAACAGTCCGAATCCCGCACGCAGCACGGTATGCCGTTGGCCGGGCGAGTAGGCGAGCCCCACGCGGGGCGCCCAGGCTCTTGCATTGCTGACGTTGGACTGCCATTGGCGCCGCAGCCCCGCAAACAATGAGAGGTTGGGCCGAAAACGAAATTCGTCCTGAACAAAAGCGTAAGACTCGTATTGGCTGAAGGAGATCTGCGGCTGGCCAATATTTATGGTGTATAGCGAAGGGAGACCTTGGGCGAAATCGGAAAGGGTCGAAAAGGTGAACGTTCCGCCAAAATCAGCAGCGTTGATCAATGACACATATCTCGGCTCAACGCCGCCGCCAAACTGAAAAGTGTGCTTCTCGATAGACCATGAAGCTACGTCCTCAACGTCGACGACCGTATTCTTTAAGTGCGTTTGAACTTGTGCTCCCCCGCCGTAAAAAGCTCCCAGCACCATCAGGCCAGGAGACTGGCTGACGGGGTCGAGGTTTTCGCTCCATTCTCCCACGCTCATACGGAACTGGTTAATAAGACTCCGCCAGTTTTTGGAGTCGAAAAACCTCACATCGTTTTGGTGAAAGAAATCGTTGACTGAGTGCTCGGGCAGAGTGAGACCGCTTGCTCCTTGATTCTTTTGTGACAGGTTGGCGTATTTGTAGGCGATGCCGATGTCACCAGCGACTGTTCGCATAAAGCTCAGCCGCCCGGACAGGAAAATGTTGCGCTGCGGAAGAATGACATTTTTGACCAGCGGCCCGTCGAGCGTGAAAGCATTGACCACCTGGCCGATATCCTGATTATCGTACCTTCCCGAAACCAGGAACCTTATGTTGTGCTTGATCGGGCCCTGCAGCATCGCTTCCGACAGACTGCGGTGTTGGGGCGGCACCGAGGTGGAAAACGGATTGCGTGCATCAAGGTTAGAGTTTTGCAGGACCGTAAGCAGCTTGCCATGATAATGCTGGTGGAGGTGGTGTATCAGGTCTACATGAATACGTCCTTTTCCTGGACGTTTGTACTCAGCCGAGTAGGGATTCTTGTTCACGGAGATTCTGCGGATGGTTGTGCCCGGAACATCCAGATTGTCCGCAGGCATACCATCGACAACCAGCTGTGTCGTGCCCCCGCCCATAGCACTGGCCGCATCGTCGGTAAAAAGCGAAGCAACCTGCAGGGGTCGATCAAAGTTCGTAGGCAAGTCCTCGAGAAAATCCTGGCTGAGGGCTATGACGTCGGTGTTTTCTTCCACCGACGGTGAGGAAAGCGGGTCTGATGTGACTGTCACCTCCTCCTTCAGTTTTGCCACTTCCATCTTTATGCGGAGCGCAGGCGTCGGGCGCGTGCTGATGTTGACCGTCACCTGCGCGGGTTCGACGCCCTGCCCGTGGGCGGAAAGAACATACCGGCCAACAGGCAGCTGGTCGAACTCGAAATGACCCGTTGCGTCCGAGGATGTCCTAAATGCCTCTGCTGTCGCCTGTTTGGTCAGCTTCACTTCGACGCCCGGGATAGGGGCGCCACTGGGGTCCACCACCACACCGGTCAGTTTCCCCACGTCCATTCCACTGAGGGGTACGGCAAGCAGGGCCGCCAGTACCGCCGCACCCAGGGAGAGAATCAGTCGCGCCATAGATCCTCCTCACTTGACCCGGAAGGCGAAAACCGAAGGCTCAGCCGGGATTTGCCCATAGCCAAGCCCCTTTCGCCTCTGGGCTGCGAAATGTGACCTCGTGATGCTCTGATTTCCATCGTCATTTCTTCCGAGCATTGCGGGCAGCGAACCCGCAGAATTCAGGCCCATCTTCCGGCCGGGCCTAGCCGGAGCCGAGGACAGACTCCATGGAGATGTACTCCGTTTCATAAAGCTTTCGATAGAACCCACTTTTCGAAAGCAGTTCGGATTGAGTTCCGTGCTCCACAACTGCGCCCTTGTCGATCACGAGAATCAGATCAGCCCGCTGAATCGTCGTGAGCCGGTGCGCGATAATGAATGTGGTCTTGCCCGTGGTTACTCGCGAAATGGTCCTGTTCAGGCGGGATTCGGTGATCGAATCAAGGTGGGTTACCGGCTCATCCATAATCAGGAAGGGCGTGTCACGGAGAATTCCGCGCGCCAGCGCCAGGCGTTGCTTCTGGCCTCCTGAGAGGTTTGTAGCGCTTTCTTCGAGCACCGTGTCATACCCGTTCGGCAGTTGCTGGATGAAGTCGTGGATTTCCGCTTCCCGGGCGGCCCTGACGATCTCCTCAAACGTTGCGCTCGGCTTGCCGTACGCAACATTCTCCCGGATCGTCCGATGGAACAGGATGGTATCCTGGAGTACCACGCTCATCTGACTGCGGAATGATTCCAGCTTGAATCGCCGGATGTCCTGCCCGTCAATCTGCACAGAACCTTTCCAGGGATCAAAGAAGCGCAGCAACAAATTGACGATGGTGCTCTTCCCCGCGCCGCTTGCACCGACGAGCGCCACAGTCTGGCCGGGTCGCACGACAAACGACATGTCGTCCAGGACCACCTGGCCCTTCTTGTAGCCAAAAGTGACGTGATCGAACCGGACTTCGCCCCGGAACGGCGGAGCCGGAACCGCGTCCTTGTCCTCCTTGACGGCGCCTTCCATTTCCAGAATTTCCGCAATGCGTTCGCCGCAGACAAGCTGGGAGGCGAAATTGGTCAGAAGGTCGCTCAAGGTCGCCATGGGGCTGTATAACTCCTTGAGCCATGGGACAAAGAGGATGAGGTCTGTCGCCTGCACCTTTCCGGCCAGGGCAAGCACGCCGGCGTAATACAGTACAGCCGCTGTGCCCAGTGCTGTCAGAATAGAGATGACCCTGCTGAAAGCCTTGCTGATCTGGATGCGTTTAACATCAGCGCGAAGGCTCTCCTCGGACTCGCGGGCGAAGCGCCGCATTTCCTGGCCTGCCTGGGCAAAGGCATGCACCACGGCCATCGAGCTCACATTCTCCTGGATGATGGCGCTGATTTGGCTCTCCTTGGCCCGTTGTACCCTTGTCAGGTCTTCGACCTTGCTTGTGAATTGTTTCGAGAAATAGAAGATCGCGGGCACCACAGCCATGGCAAGCAGGGTGAGTTGCCAGTTGATTTCGAGCATCAGCACAGCAATCCATCCGAACGTGAGAACCAACCTGAGGAGGTCGCTGATGGAATCAACCAGGAACTTCCGGAGTTCATCAATGTCGTTCGTCAGCCGCAGCATCAGGTCGCCGGAGGTGGTCTGGCCTCGAAAAGACAACGACAGGATTTGTATGTGGTGGAACACATGGTTCCTGATGTCGTTGTTGGCGTAGCGGGCTGCGCGAGCAAGCATATAACGTTGCACGTAACTGAACAGGCTCTGAAGGACAACAAGGCCCACCATGCCGATGCAAAGCAGGACCAGCAGAGTGTGTGGGTCGGTTGAGACCTGCTGGATGAAATGCCAGGCGCGGCTGTTGGGGACCTTTCGACGATAGAGGATGACGTCGAGAATCCACTTCAACGGATAGGCTTTTGCGGCTGCAAGGAAAACCGTGACGGCCATGGACAGGTACGAGATGAGGAACCACGACCAATACGGTCTGAGATGAGGGCCAAAAGTGCGGTAGAGTTTCAGAATGACACGCAGGCGGTTCCGCCTGGTTGACCTGAATGCTTGCGCATCCAGATGCCTGCGGGCCCTGCGGCTTGATCCGCCAGCGGGTGCGAATTGGTTGGCTTCAGAGTGATCTTTCTTCACGTTGTCCACTTCCTGTTCAATGCCTCCCCTGGCCGGGACTCCGCGCATTCAGGCGTCACGGAAGGGGAATGAACTCTCCGCACGTCAAGGCCGCTTCCAGGTTCGTGTCGGGTCCCATGGCCAGCCGGGGCAGCCGATAGGGATTGGCCACCGGAAAGGAGACAGGTCCGCCCCGATACAGGCAGGCGGCACGGTATCCGGCACGCTCCAGTATTCCTTCCAGCTCCCCGGGAGTAAGTCCGTCATCGCCATACGGGAACGCGAAAATCTCAACAGGTTTGTCCAGCCGACTCTCCAGGGCTGCTTTCGAGTTGAGCAACTCCGCCCTCTGCTCTTCGATACTCAAGTTGGAAAAGTGCCGGTGTGAAACGCTATGGGCCTGGATGGAAACTCCCTCACGCTCGAGTTCCTGCAATTCACTCCAATCGCAGATGGCTTCCTGCGGCTCCGCTCCGGAGTCAAATGTGTTGTGCCCCCCAACATAGTCGGTGGGAACAAAAAGGACGGCCGGAAGCCCGAGCCTGCGCAAAACGGGCAGAACTACGGTCACCATTGAACGATAACCGTCGTCGAACGTGATCAGCGCGGACCGCTCGGGGAGGGACGCAGGATTTTCAAGGCCCTCAAGGAACTGCGAATGGTCAAGAACTTTCCATCCTCCCGACTTGAGATCATTCAGCTGGCTTATAAAAGTCTCCTCCGGAATATAGAACCAGGTGCTCCATCCGCCGGCGGAAGGCTCGCCGATCTTGTGAAAGCTCAGAATTGCCAGGTGTTTCCCGTCCATTTCAGTTCTCATGTGTTTCCGGACCCACCGCGACGTTGGCCTCCACCGGCTCGGGGGATGCATGGGTGTCCCCTAACCGCGTTTCGTGAAGGGCCAGATTCAAAATTCCTTCCATCACCCGCCTGGAATCGAAATGTGTTTCAGCGATTTCCCGTGCAGCCCGGCAATGCCGTTGGTAATCAGCGTTGATTGCCTCGAGAGCCCCCACGGCCTCCTCCATCGTCGAAAAACGGAACATGCCTTTACCATTGGGGAGAATCGAGCTGGGACCGGTGTGTTGAACCACGACGGGCTTGCCACTGGCCAGGTAGCACAACGTCCGGTCGCTCACCCAGGCGCCCTGGAATTTCATGCACGTTGGTTTCGCGCAGCTGAATTCTCCGCGCGACTCCTGGACGTAGGATTGATACATAGCTGGGGTTCTGGACACATCATACGCATGGCGAACTTTCCAGCCGCAACCCTCAAGCATCTGGCGGTCCGCGATGTCGTGCGCCTTGTTACCCAAGCAGAGAGCCAACTCCAGCGGCTGGCTGGTCCTATGTGGAAGGTCAAGGAAATCCATGAACGACACTCGCTTATTGTTGTCGAAGAGACGTCCATCCGCGTCCTTGACCCAGTCGTGACTCCACCAGGAGGAGACGGTCGTGAAAACCTTGCAACCCGGGTCGAACGTAAAAGGCCAGCGCTCGAGGCATACCGGGGGACGGATGTGGCGCCAGGTTACCCCGCAGCCGGGAAATGTCGCGGCCGCTGTTCCAACGGTCTCGCCGGTGGTGAAGTAGACCCCATGCGGGGCTACACTGAGCTGTCCTGTAGAAATCCAAAGCTGTAAGAGCCCGGGATCAATGTCAATCAAGGCGGTTCGCCGGAAACGAGCGAGAAGCGATGGAGAGATGGCATAGTGGAAATTCAACAAGAGATCGGCCTGGTGGAAAATCGCCTCAGCTTCTGAGCGGGAAATACCAATGAAATCGGGCAGGGCTGTCGAATTATCGCCTTTTCCGCGATCGTGATAGAGGATGACCTTGCCGCCCAGTCCGAACTGCTCCATTCGATTCATAAACTGCGCGATGCGTGGGGCATCCAGTTCGGGATCGCCCTGGCTGCGGAAACCTTCAAGCCAATAGACCTCGCATCCCATCTGTTGGAGTCCCAGGGCGTATTGCATGTACACCCAGAAGTGGCCGCCCCCTTCGAGGTAGCTCGAGACTTTGTACGCCGAGATCACAACCTTCGCCATCGTGAAACCCTGCCTGCCGTCCTGCATTCCGGCTACCTGCGCCCGCCCAAACCACGTGACCGCCAAGTCCACACTATGAAGGGAGCAAAGGTCCTAACCCATCAAACCATTCATCTGTCTCTGCCAACTTGTCGAATGCCCACGCCGCCTGGCTTTCGCCGGCCTCAATGGCCGGCCAAATCACGCAGTAGGCCAACCGCGCAAATTCCGCCGTTTCAAAGACAAGATTCAAGGCCTTGTTTGAAGCCGCCTTCCAGGACGGTCTTTCAGGCGCCCGGCGGTACGCGTCCAGAATCCACTCACGGTCCTGCGCGGGAAACCGGGACAGAAACGTTGAAAGGTCGTAAATAACCGGCCCCGCACCCGCATGGTCCCAGTCAATCATGCGCACCTGGAAACCCTCCCCGGAAGGAATCACAAAGGCATTCTGCGGCCAGAGATCACCGTGAAGCATGGTCTCCGGCCCGCCAAATTCCTGAACCATCTGCAATCGAGAGGGGAGTTCCTCGAGATGTTTGTGCAGGCGGCGCAGCAAACGGTCTCGCACTGAAACCCTCGCCGCAGATAGCTCTACTTGTGGGGATTGAAGCCGCTCCAGGCTGACGATCGCGTCCCGGACGCTTGTTGAGCAAAAATGGGTTCCCAGTTCGCCGCCCCAGAGGCGGCATTCTGCAAGCCACGGATGTCCCACAAAGCGGGCGTGCATCCTGGCTATCAGCTCCACGACAGCCTTCACACATTCCGGTTTGGGATTGTTTTCCTTGAGCCCCCAATCGCCCAGGTCTTCATAAATGTGCCAGACGGACCGGCCGTTCCTTACCGCCGCACTACCCAGAAGGGAGGGGCCATTTTCACCAAGGCCGACTCCCGGGAGCCATCGGTTCGCAGCCAACTCGTTCCGTTTGGCGATCTCGGGATCCAAACGCTTGACCACCAGGGAGCGGCCGTCTCCATTGCTTTCGAAGTGCAGGCGATAAACACCACGTGCTAATTTCTGGCCAAAACAAAAGCGCGCGCTCAACCCGTTGTCCGCAAGCAGTTCGTGCAGTGAATGGCAGAGTTCGACGGAGCCAGGCCTCTCCGAGCCATTCAGGAGTTCGTTCACACCTTCGATGAGAACCATCTCATTCATTCGGTCCGCATCCATGGCCGCCGTACCGAGTTGTCCAGACCGATTGCAAGGCATTTCTAAACGTTCCTCATATTCCCTTAAATTGGCTCGTCCAAACGGGCTCCCGGAGTTCATATTCGATTCGCTCGAGGTAACTCCGCATGCAGCTTACGGGCTTTGGCAGGCAATCCTCCCTTTCAAATGAAAGCTCCACGCTTGCCCAATCGATTGCGGCTAATACCCGGAAGATCCGCCCTATTCTTTCGAACTGGACGATATCTTCCAGCGTTAGAAACGGCCATGCCTCTGTTGCGGTGGAAAAGTACGTCTCGAGACAACAGGACAAGGCGTCGATCCGTGAGCTTGTCAAATCTCCCGCCGGAACCCCGATCCCTGCAGTCTCCCAGTCAAAAACGACCAACGTGCGGCGGCCACCATTGTTTCGAATGCGCCCGTTCCTTCCTCCCAGGTCGCCGTGGACGAGAGTGCGCGGCATCGATTGACACAATCGCTCCAGCTCGCCCCAGGAGTCTTCGAATAACTGGAGATAAGCGTCCACCCGCTCAATGACAGCGCGCTGGTCCTGGGTTATTACTGTATTCGCCCGGGATGCCGCGATCCGCTGGCGAGCCGACCGCAGGCAATTCAGGTAGTGGGCCGGCCCACGATCAGGAAGTTGCTTCAGGGCCGGGAGGTTCCATGCAGAGACATGCATGGTAGCGATCCACTCGGCGGCGAGGCGCCGGTGCACTTCGTCATTGCGGGAATATCGCTCATCTCCGGCGTCCTCGACAAAAATCCAGTCCCTTTCCGGATCATCGCTCCCGATCGTTCCGTAGTACTCCAGCCGGGGGATTGGCAGATCCGGCAAAATGCTCTCGTAGATGAAGCGTTCGAGCTCCGCCGTCTCTTTGAGACACAACTTGGCCACGATTGATGAACCGCGCCGTCCGATCCCATCAAGGCGAAACGTACACGATTTGTGTCTCCTTTTGCGGGGAGGCCTCAGCGCAACGATGCTGCGAGGCTCCGCTCCGCCCTGTTGGAGCATTAACCAGGCGCTCACTGCGGGATGAGTGCGCAGGTCTTCAGAAGTCGAGTAGCTGGCAAGGTTGTCCATCATGCTTTTCCATCCGGCCGTGGTTTACGTGTGGCCGTTATTTCATCAGCCGGTAAGACAAAACCTCCCGTGTTCCGCGCCGCCTGCTTCAGACACTCTGCCCATCGATAGATTTCATGGCGTGGACGATCTTGCCCACCGCTGTCCCGCATTGGCAACAAGCAAGGACTGCGAGAACCAAGGCCGCCGTTCCAAACAGGGCCGCAGCGAGCCAGGCGGCTCCGCTCATTGCAACCGCTGCCGCAAGAGCAGGAATGAAAGTCGCGGTAAACGCTCGTTTCCACCTGGGAAGAATTCGAAACCGCACAAATTGGCGCCCCCGGCCATACTCCTCAACCGCCATAACGGCTCGAGCGCTCGCCAGGAGACCGGTTTGTACTTCAAAGTCCCAATCGTCGACTGGTCCCCCGCTCACCGGCCGCGTCCCTTCGGCCGTGAGAGCTGATTTAAAGAGCTCGACCCAGGTCAAGGCGGGCTTCCACTCCTCGCTCCAGATTGCGGCGGTCCTAGTCCGGGGGAAAGTCCACCTGGAGAGTTCGCCAATCTGTATAGGGATCAGGCCCCGGCGCAGACGTCCTCCCAGCCGTGCCAGTGGCTGCAGGAGATGAAGGCCAGCGACAAGAGTGCGCAGCATCAGGCGGTCCCATCGCGACTTCGGCGGTGTTGCGAGCTTTGCTCTGCCGGCGCTTCGGATCGCCTGGAACAAGAGGAGCCCCAATGAGAGACCTATCAGCGGAAGAACGAGCGGCAGCGAGACGCCAAAAGCAGTGAGCGCAGCCATCGCACCGATGATGAGATAGAACTCGGGCATAAGCAGAAGGGATTCAAAGGAAGACGGCGCTGGTTCATACAGGCGCTGGAAAAATGCGCTTCCCCAAACTCCGTAGTGGATTCGGGAACGAAGACTATTCAGGCCGCGAGTGAGCCCCGAGCTGTAAATGCGCCCGCGCCACATGGCATGTCCCGCCAGCGAGTATTTCTCCGGCCATTTCTTCTGGAGCAGGGCCTCTGCGACTCCATAGTTCCACTGCTGCTTCAGATACGCCTTGACGGAGCTTCGGCAGTGATGCCACACGGTAGCGGAGTGGGCCAATCCAAGTTTCCATCCGCGTTCCTGGAGTCTCCAGCAGAGATCCACGTCATCGCCTGCGATCCGAAATTTGGGATCGAATCCGCCCACGGCATCCAGGCAGCTCTTTCGGAACGCCATATTGCAACCGGGAATGTGTTCAGCTTCGGTGTCTGAAATGAGGATGTGGGTAGGCCCGCCGGGGGCATGGGCGACACAGTTGGCGACGAAACCATCGTTGGGGAAAGGAATGTTGGGACCACCGATTGCCGCATAGTCCGAATTGCGGAAGGCGCTGGCAAGGTACAGGAGCCAGTCAGGATCGGGGCAGGCGTCGTCGTCGATGTAGGCGACGATTTCACCCGTCGCGGCCTGGAGTCCAACATTGCGGGCCGCGCTCAACCCGCGATTTTCCGTGCTGATGCGGCGCACGTCGTATTCCCGAACTATGGCCGGGGTTTTGTCTTTCGACCCATCATTAACGACGATGACCTCAAAGTCCGGATAGCGCAGCTTCTGGAGACCTTCCAGGCACTCCCGGATCGTGCGCTGCCCGTTGTAGGTGCAGACGATGACGGAGATGCGGGGCCACGTAAGGTCGCGCGAAAATGGAACTTCATCAAAAGCGTGCCGGACTGCGGCCAGTGCGGGCTTCGGCTGGCGGTCACGGCGTGTCAAGCCAAAGTCCCAGTCGTGGATATCGGCTCCGCCGCAGTGCCACTCGTCGGTCCATGCATAGACGAAGGCGCCGGCGCATCCCGCGGTGAATGCCGCACGAACCTGCCAGTCCAGGGTGTGCGCCTGGGTGGCTTCGCCGTTGCGCCTGCTGTCCAGGCCTGTCTCCGAAAGCAGCAACGGCCGGTCGCCTGCGAGGTTTTGCAGGCGCGCCAGATAGGCTTCCCACGGCTCCCGTGTTTCCAGATAGAGGTTAAAGCACATCAGATCAAGGAAGGGAAGTTCCAGATATTCCGTCATGGGGTAGTTGACATAGGTGACGAGTCCTTCCGGGTCTGCCTCTTTGGCGGTTTCATATAGCCGCCTCAGGAAACTCTCGACCCGGCGCGCTCCATACCATCGAACCGCAGAAGCAGGAATCTCATTGGCGAGCGCGTAACAGAGCACCGCGGGATGGCTCTGGCAGGCCTGAATCCCTGCCCGGATGTGTTCTTCAGTGCTACGCGCCAATTTCTTCTCGTGCAGGATGTATTGTTCTCCCCACAGGCCGGCCATTACATACAAACCAGCCTGCTCAGCCAGATCCAGCAGCCAGCGCGGCGGCAAAGTGTAAGTGCGGACGCAATTGACGCCATTGGCCGCCATTTGGGCAAAATCCTCTTCAACCACTTCCGGGCGCGGGTAAGGAACGCCATCGCCATCCGGGCGGAAAGTGCCGTAAGTGACGGCCACGGACGTATAGCTTCTCCTGGCCAACCCATAGAAACTTGCCACCTGCTCTGGGGCGCGGCCCGGCAAAAACGGGCGGCTGTGGAATTGCGGGCGCCACCGGAGGAGCGATAACTTTGGTGTGTCTCGCTGATGACCGGATGCCTTCCAGGAGGGGGGCTTGTAAAGGATGAGCCTGAGGTTGCATCTGGGCAGTTACCTCCGAAACATTTCTCGAGCCGGGCAGGAGGGTGTCTCGAGTTGCAAACCCTGTATGCGGTGCGGATGCGTTTGTTATCCCGCAGAAAACTCTTTCTGAGGGCCGGACAATGAGCTCACACTTCGCTCCCCAAGCGGTCGCTCGAAAATCCGCCCATTACTCTGGAAAGGCTGCTTGGAATGCGGGCATGTTCTCCGCCAGATAACTTTCCAGTTGTGAGAGTTCGCCTTATGCTATTTCGGGAAAAAGGTCCGCAAGGACTTCGCGAGCATCTGTTCCCGAAATGCCCCCGCACTCTTTGAAACTCACTTCAAGTTGATACCACCGCCTGATGACGGCAGATACAACTTGGCCCCGGTACCGAAATCGAATTTCCCGGTCTTTATGGTCCTTGAGTTCCACGAGGACTTCGATTTCTACGCCTACCGGCAGCGGTTGGTCCAGGCAAATCTGTGCCTTTCCCGCCTCAATCGTTTCCAGCCTTCCCTCAAATACATTCACGCCCTCTGCAGTCCAATTTGTAGCTCGCACCGGAATGGATACTCTCAGGGCCGAAGTCGAAGGTTTCGTCTGCTTGCGCTGTTGTCCAGGTTTGAAAGAGGTCATTCGCCCCGCCCCAAGTGTCCCCTATCTTGATGGAATGAATCGGCCTGCGCAATCTGACGAATGTGTGAAAATTGGGTACGCCATTCGTCGGTAGCACCGCTCAGGGAATTTACCTAGGTGTAATACCAGTAACCAGCGGAATAACTTCTGAGGATGCAACTCTATCTCAATAGATCGCAGTTCTCAGGGCTTCGTTTTCAGGTTCGATGGTGGAGGTAGTCCTGGGAATATCAGATGGCGCAAAGAAGGGAATTCCCAGAGATTCGGCAGGGCTTCGCTTTCGTCGTTTGTGAGATGAAGTTCAGCGGCGCCGATGCACGGGATGATTCATGAGACGGCAGGGTACTTGTGGTACATCAGAGCCACTTCGAGTCTTGAATTTACACCGAGCTTTCTGTAAATCGTCTCGGTATACTTACGGATCGTGTTCTCTGAAAGGAACAATGTTTGAGCAATTTCCCTGTTCTGAAACCCCCGGGCCAGCAATGCAGTGACCTCGCCCTCGCGTGCCGTCAGTCTGTCGAGGACGGATTCTTCCGGGTGTCTTCGTCTGACAAGGGACTGGATGGCCTTTCCCAATATTTCCCGCGAAAACCACATCTCGCCCCTGAGAACCGTCTCAAGAGCCTGTTCCACGAGTTCGGGATCGTCCCCTTTCGTTATCATCCCCCATGCTCCGTTGCGCGCTGCCCGGACTTCATATTCCTCGTCTGCATTCTCTGTTAGCAACAGGCATTTTGTTAAAGGAGATAGCTCCCTGACCCTGTGAAGGTAGCTGAGACATTCGGCCATGCCTTCGCAGTCAATAAGAAGAATCTGCGGTTTTGAAGTGGTGAGCCCTTCGGACGCATCGGCAAAAATGTCCACATCAAAAGAAATGAATATACCTCCGCCCAGGGACAGGTCTAACAGGAAACTGCAAAGCGCTCTCCGCATGAGCTTACGAGAGCTGACAATACCCACCGTCACCATGCCCTGGGACCCCCTCCGACCCCGTTGCCTGGCAATTGGAATAGAGTTAATGCTTTGAACCACTTATAACAGAATTCTTGAGGTTAGTCAATATATTTTGTAACAGAGATTTAACCACGCGTTAATGGAATCGTAACATTACATGACGGGACCCCGGTTTCTGCCTGAAACTAATCCTCAATGTAGACCTGGAATCCCCGGGTTGGTCGCGTCTGGGCCTCCTGGAGAATCTCACCCCAGTTTCCAATCCCGAACCGTTCCCTGGCGAAAAGAGGAGTGGCTGTGAGGTCCCGCTATCGGCCGGGCCGGCTGATGCCGTGTCGATGGCCTAAGGCCGGGTAGGGTGGAGGGGAAGGCCCGGGTCAGGCCAGGCTCAAGGGGTTTCGCGGCGCGCGCCAAAGCCCGCCCTTATTGCCAGACTGGTTCTTCAATCGTGGCAGCATCTGCATCC
>DATLWV010000179.1:0-43245 GCA_035576145.1 Terriglobia bacterium | reverse complement strand
CTATGACACAAATTTTGAGCGTCACCTTGCTCGAGAAAATGCCGATTTTACAGGCTCTTTCACGCTTCGACGCTCCTTCCAACTTGCCCGATGCTCGCAACCAACTCGGCCTGTTCAACTTATGACCGGACAGCAGTGGTGATTTTCCATTTCTGAAGGGGCATGCCTATCTGGTTCACAACACCAGTCATTCGGAACTGGCACTTGCTTTCCTGTGTGATCTATGTCACCTTTGGCGAAGTCAACCGAGAGTGGAAAAGTCACACCCTCCGACTCTTCATTCAAGCCGTTTGACCTCGCTGGTTGGGGGGGCGTGCAGCGAAATTGTTCGCCGGAAACCCCCATGCCTAAGCCAGCAGTACTTATTGCTGACAGGGACCCAGTCGACCTACACGCACTTGCAGAGGCGTTAAGCGCGCGTTATGGATTCGAATATGACGTCCGGACGGCAGGCACTGCGACCGATGCCCGCTCGACGCTCTCTGAAGCGGAAACCACTTTTTGCCTAATCTTCGTTTCCCGAAATCTCCCCGACGAGGACCCACTCGCTCTTCTCGACTATGCACACCAGCTCCACCCGGATGCCAAGCGAGTCCTTTGTGCGCGATATATTGATACCTCGGCCCCAGGCGTAATAGCGACCGCAATGCGGAGTGGTCAAATCGACCATTTCCTCTACGTGCCCTGGGAGCCGCGCGCAGAGCGGCTTTATCCGATGGTTGATGATCTCCTCGCAGACCTCCGGCCCAATCCTCCGGACCGAGGATTCGAGGTTCTACGCATTGTTGGGGAACGCTGGTCCCCTCGTAGTCATCAGATGCGTGACCGCGCCAATCGCGCTCGAATACCTTTCGGTTTTTACGATAGTGACTCGGAGGAGGGCAAGCAGATTCTGGCCGAGGCGGGCGTAGACGGGTCAAGGCTTCCAGTGGTCGTGTTCCAGCATGGGACTGTCCTTGTTGATCCGTCTGTGGAACAAGTCGCGCAAGAACTGGGTGTGAAGACAAGGCCCGATCCAGGTCTCTACGATGTGACGATTGTGGGAGCAGGCCCGGCGGGCCTCGCGGCCGCTGTCTACGGGGCCTCGGAGGGCCTGCGGACCCTCCTCATCGAGCCGGAGATTATGGGCGGTCAGGCGGGAACGAGCTCACGGATCGAAAACTACCTCGGCTTTCCCCGCGGCATAAGCGGAAGCGAACTTGCCAGGAAGGCCTTCGAACAAACTCAGCGCTTTGGCGCGTCCATCATTTTTACCCAAGCAGCCGCCGGGCTCCGTGGAGACTCTTCCTGCCATGTCGTAATGCTCTCAGGTGGCTCTGAGGTAGAAAGCCGTGCAGTCGTCGTTGCTACAGGAATGGCTTATCGTCTACTTGGGATCCCGAGCCTCGAGAGGTTCCAAGGTGCTGGCGTTTACTACGGGGCTGCAATGAGCGAAGCTCCCTCGTGCTCGGGCCAAGGCGTCGTCATCGTCGGGGCCGGTAACTCAGCAGGCCAAGCGGCCGTATACTTGGCAAAGTTCGCATCCCAGGTAACCTTACTCGTGCGCGGCAAAACTCTTGCCGCCAGTATGTCTGATTACCTCATTCATCAGTTGAGCGTTCTGCCAAATATAAGCATCAGGTTTGAAACAGCTGCTATCGAGGGGCACGGAGACCGGAGGCTTTCGGCAGTCACAGTGGAAGGGGCGGATGGAACCCACGAGGAGCTGAGTTGCGTTGGGCTTTATGCTCTTATCGGAGGAACGCCCCACTCGCAGTGGTTAGCAGGCAGGGTGGAGCGTGACGCGCAGGGCTATGTCATTACCGGGCGTGACCTTCTTCGCTGCGGAAGCCTTCCCAAGGGCTGGCCGGTATCTCGCGAACCGTACATGTTTGAGACAAGCGTCCCAGGTGTCTTCGCTGTGGGTGACGTACGTTTCCGGTCAGTCAAGCGAGTCGCATCGGCAGTTGGAGAAGGGGCTGCGTCAATTCAGGAGGTTCATGAGTTCCTGGCCTCTGGTTGAAGGTATCGTCCAGGTGAGCATGGTCCGAGTCTAAGGCGGAATACTACCGGCTTTTTGACTCTCAGGGCAGAGATCATTTCAAAGATCAGGCGGGCGCTTCGCCTGCCGGGAGGGCGACTTTGGCCAATTTTCCTCTGGTAACCGATACCCAAACAGGGCACGAAAATATTCTGGACACTGCAAGAACGGCTTGCTGCATTGTGGGTGGCGGTCCTGGAGGGGCGATGCTGGCTCTTCTTCTCGCCAGGCAGGGAATTTCCGTAACACTTCTCGAGATGCATAAGGATTTCGACCGCGAATTTCGCGGTGATACCCTCCATCCAACTGTCCTCGAGGTCTTGGATCAGATCGGTTTAGCTGCACCAATTCATGAACTACCACACTCCAAGGCCACCGGTCCCACGGTCCAATTCCCCAATGGGCCGTTTCGGCCGTTCGATCTCTCGCGCCTCAAAACCCGATTTCCTTACATTCTTTTGGTCCCCCAAGCCCGATTTCTGGACTTCATTACCAGGGAGGCTTCCAAGTATCCCTCGTTTCGACTGGTGATGCAGGCCAACGTTAAGAGATTCGTCCCAGAAGATGGCATTGTTTGTGGAGTGCAATATCTCGCACCAGACGGCTGGCATGAGGTGAGAGCTCCGCTAACTATTGGCGCAGACGGAAGATTCTCAGAAATGCGCAAGCTGGCAGGAATCAAGCCCGTGAAGACTTCTCCGCCCATGGATGTGCTCTGGTTCAGGCTGCCCAAGCTGGCGCAAGATTTGGACGTCCCGGGCGGCGTATATGGTGGCATTGGTCGAGGCCGAATCCTCATTGCGTTGGACCGCGCTGACTACTGGCAGGCGGGCCTGGTGTTTCCGAAGGGACAATATACCTTACTGCGTGACCAGGGTGTCGAGGCCATTCGAAAAACCATAACAGAAATCGAACCACGGTTAGACAAGCATGTCCAAACGCTGACAGGCTGGCACCAGTTTTCGCTGCTCTCCGTTGAGGCCAGTCGCTGCTCTCGATGGCACAAACCGGGACTTTTGCTCATTGGCGATGCTGCGCATGTAATGTCTCCGGTGGCAGGGGTTGGAATCAACTATGCAATACAAGATGCCGTCGTGGCCGCGAACGTATTGTCCGGCCCCCTAAAGACGGGGCATGTTGCGGAATCCAGTCTGGCTGAAGTGCAGCGTCAGCGCGAATGGCCCACCAAGGTTATCCAGGCCATGCAGGATTTCTTCCAGAAGAACTTGATCGCCAACGTACTCACCAATAAGCCGCCCGTCCGTCCGCCGTGGCAACTGAGGCTCCTGACAGGAATTCCGGGCCTGCGAACCCTTCCGGCATACCTGTTCGCCTTTGGCGCGCGCCGCGTTCGCTTACGCGGTGGCCAGGATGTGACTGGCGTTGCCGGGTGAAGCGTCTCTATGGCTAAACAGGTAGATAAAGAGTTGAACGGTCATAGACCGTTTGCCGGGCGGCTTTGTCGCGAACTTCATTGTCACTGCCGGGTTTGGAGAAGTCCAGATAACAAATCGCAAGCTGTTGCGGCGCCACTCTCACCACGAACGCTCGCGGCGATGTCGGCAGCACGGTCTGCGTATCTCTTATTGTTGAGTAAGGTTTCGATTTCCTGAGCGGCGGTCTTGGAGTTGTAGTGATTGCGCCGGACACTTCGGGCAACACCCAATCTGGTTAGCCGCGCAGCGTGGTCAGGTTGGTCATGGCTGTGAGGAACCACCAACATCGGTCGGCCTGCCCTCATCGCTTCACCAGTTGTGCCAATGCCGCCCTGATGCACTACGATGCAGGCACGCGGGAAGACAAGCGAGTGGGGTGCGTAAGGTACTGCGATTACATCGGGTGCCAGTTCAAGGTCTGCCCGATTTGGCGGTTGGCGCCCGACCAGAAGCACGGCCCGGACTCCAAGGCTCCGGGCGGCGTGGGCACTATGTTGGAAGAAATCTCCAGCCGCGCCGACGGCGGCTGATCCCAGGGTGAAGACGACAGGAGGTTTACCGGAATCGAGAAAGCGCTGCAGTTCAGGTGAGATTCCCTGCTCCTGGTTGAAGAATGGGAATCCGGATGCGTGCGAGTTGGGAGGCCAATCAAGTTGTGGCGCTGCAAGGCAAGGTGAGAATAATCCAAGTGCAAGGCTTGGCGAGTGTCCCCAAAAAATAGGATTGGGCGAGCGTGGGAGACCGAGTTCCTTCTCGAATTTCCGAAATAGCTTCCATTGAGGCTCAAAAAGAAACACGGCTGCGTTTAGAAATAACCGTTGAAAAGAGGGGCCAAAATGAACAAGCGTCTCTGCAAAGGGGACGCCCGCGAGAACCGGAGGATCGTAAATGGAATACAAGCTCATAGGTGCAAGCGCAACCGAGGCCCAGGGAATCATGGTCTTGCGGGCAAGAAGAAAGGCAGCGAGCGTTATGGGGTGAGTGACAAGTAAGTCCGCATTCGCTGCAACCGCGGCGGTATCTTCGTATGATTCACGGAGAGCAGGAAGGACAATTTCGCAAATGATGTATCGCCCTCCCGTGCGTAAATCCATGACTCGGCGGAGAATCGACGGATCGGCGACATCGATATCGGGGCGGACAGCATGAAAAGCAATGTTCTGAGATTCGATAAGTTGGCGATACACGGGCATGGTCGCAATTACCGGAGAATAGCCCCGCCTCTTCATTTCGCGGGCGAGGCTGAGGAACGGATGTATGTCCCCGAGTGAACCAAAGGTGCAGAAGACAATGCGTTTCCCGGTCATAGGTCCTCCAGATTCTCTCCATCTGACACGGATCCGAATGTCTGGGCGGGGACAGGGAAGTTCACGAGTCGCCGATACCATGCCAGCACTTGGCCAATGAGGGGTTCAAGAACAACAAAAGACAGACTTACTCCATCTCGAAGGGAATGAACTGATACATCCCTTGCCTTTCCACCTGCATGACAACTGCGTCTCCGGCCTTGAGGCGAAGAAGCTCCGTCCGCAGGCCATCGGTGTTACTGACTGGCAGTCCATTTATTTTATGGATAACGTCTCCCACGGCGAGTTCGGTTTCAATCGTGGGAACATAATCAACCTTTCCTACCACGATTACTCCTGTTGACGAGCGCGTTTGGGGCCAATTGTTTGCCAGCGCTTTGTCCATGTCAATCACGAATAAACCCAACTGCGACACAAGACTGTCGTGGGGGTTGATCAACTCACTCAGGCTCTCAATTCCGGCTGGGGCATCCATGGGTTCAATCGAGAGCTTCAACTGCTCGGACCCTCGCTGGACGGTCATCGTTATGGACCGGTTATGAGGATGCAGATAGAGTCGAGCTGTAAACCGAGGGAGCGAGTCTATTCCAACATCGTCAATTTCAGTAACGATGTCCCGTGTGAGAACTCCGGCCCTTTCGGCAGGGCTCCCAGGCAATACGTCCGAAATGACCACTCCCCAGTCTCTGGGTAACTTGAGACCTGCTGCGAGCAAGGGCGTAATGGTCTGCGCGTTGGCCCCGATCACATTCACTCGCACACGTCCATGCTGCTTCAATTCCTCATAGACGAATCGGACGGTAGGCTCCGGGATGGCAAACCCCAGACCTTCGCTTCCACCTCCCTTGGAGTAAACGAAGGTGTTGATGCCCACCAGGTTACCGTCTCGGTCCACTAAAGCCCCGCCACTGTTCCCAGGATTGATTGGGGCATCAGTTTGCACGTAGATCATAGGGTTGTCTGCCTCCAACTGGCGTCCTGGAGCGCTGACAATCCCCATGGTCACTGTGTGATCGAGTCCCACTGGAGAGCCGATTGCAAGTACAGTCTGGCCAAGACGAACGCTGAAGGCCTGCTTTAACGGGATATAGGGCAAGTTTTTTTCCTCAATCTTCAGCAAAGCGAGATCGGTGAGGCGGTGGATACCAATAAGCTTCGCTTCAAAGGTGCGCTGGCGGCTAAGGAAACTCGTCTTTTCGGGAACGAGCTCTGCCCCAATTGGGGACAGGAGAACCCGAACACGTTGGGCGTTCAATACAACGTGAGCATTGGTAATTACGTATCCGTCAGGATCGACGATGACCCCAGAGCCGATTCCCCGCTGACGTTCAATGACCCCATCGCTCTCTTGACTTGAGGCCCCAAGCCCAGAGACCAGAATCTTCACCACCGCCGGGCAAACTCGCTCCGCGACCTTGTCAATCGACTCATCGAAGTCCCGTAAAATCCGAGTTGAACCTTCTTGCCTCAACTGCACATTTCCGCGTTTCGGGGCCACGGGAGGCGCTGTCGACTGGGCGATCGAAAAATGTGTAAGGGAGAGGGAGAATAGCAGCGTCAAGAAACCTGTTAGTCTCGCCGATCGTCCATTGTTGAACCCAAAATGTCCCCGGTTCTCAATCCAAGGCCTGACCGCCCGAATAATTCGACTGGTCATAACTCATTGTCCTTTCCGCTGCTGCTTTTCGCGGTCCTTCGCGAAACGGCCGATCAGCTTCTTGATTCCATTCCTGATGTTTTGTTCACTCTTATTTGGATCGACTGTTCCGGTGACGAAGCCGCGCCAGACCAGTTCGCCCGACTTGGCTTCTCGGAACTCGACAATTGCTGTTCCTTCAAGGTAATGATCAATCCAAACCGACCCTGCACCCCATCTAGGCCGTCCTGTTGTCATGACCTGAGTCTGGTTCCGCAACGTGGCGTATTAGGCAATTTCAAAATCGACCTGACCATCTTGTTGCTCCATGCCCAGCGCGAGGAGGTTGTCATGGATTGCAGCGTGGAGCCTTCTTGTTACGAGCTCATTGCTGGCCAATGCATCATTGGGCAAACGGCGGGATTGATCCGAAAACCTGAAAGTCCGCAGATTTGCAAGATTGAAACTACGGTCATAGTCGGACTTGACGTCTGCAGCAACTGCAGCGCTGGCACAAAGAACCAACAAGATTACCGCTCTAAACGGAATTTGTCTCATTTCTGAATACCTCCGCGCCTCCGACCTTGAGTGTTTGCTTCAGCCTCCCGTGTCTAGTGAGCATCAGCAGGCCATTTTGAAACGTTCTCATCGGTCAGGCCTTCCCGCAGTAGAAGACGATGGTTGTACTAGGCCCCGTCGAATAGTTCTTCTTAACTTCCAGTGTCGGGACGTGCGGTTTTGGATTCCCACTTTACGATTTTCAAATCGAGTACGAAAATCGAGTAGAGAACAGGCACCATGAGCAGCGTAACGAAAGTTGCGACTGCCAAGCCGCCAATTTGCGCATAACAGAGAGGCTGCCACAACGGGCCGCCGTGCATAGCTAGTGGGAAAAGAGCCAAGATGGTGGCACCCACAGTAATCATGACGGGTCTCAAGCGTTCAATTCCCGCGTCGATCAATGCCTGCTTGAAAGGTGCCCCTTTTTCGTGCATCTCTTCAACGAAGTCGAATAGTACGATTACGTGGCTGACAATTACCCCAATCAAGCTGGCAATCCCCAGGAAGGCCATGAAACCAAACGGTGTGCCCATAACTGCCAACGCGATCAGTGCCCCTACTACGCCGTACGGAGCGGCACCTAAAACCAGGAAAGGCTTGACAGCGTGATTGAACTGCATCACGAGGGCCAAGAAGATGAGGGTTACGGAAATGGCGAGAACCATTACGAGATCCTTGAAGCCTCTTTCCTGCGCTGCCTTTTCTCCAGAAATCTGCATTTTGTAGCCAAGAGGCATCGACTTCTGAAGCTGTTCGAGCCTTGGCATTGCCGCGTTTAGGACATCCGAGGCCAGGGCGCCTCGCTCGGGAAAGCACTCGACGGTTATCGTCCTGAAGTGTTCCAGCCGGCGGATGCGTTGTGTTTCCATGGTGTTCTCAATTGTTGAGATCTGCAGGAGAGGGACCTTCTGGTTCCCCTCCGAAGAATAGACGTAGAGATTTTTGATGTCGGAGAGCTGTGCTCGCTCTGCTACCCGAAGGCGTCCAACTACCGGGATTTGCTTGTCGCCCTCTCGCAATGTGGTTAAAGGACTACCACTTAGGGCGGCAGTCGAGGAAGCGGCTACGTCGAAGTTGGTGACACCGGCCAGATTGGCCCGGTCCGGATCTATGACCAGCTTCACCACAGAGCTTTCTTCTTGCCAGTCATTGCGGACGCGAGCGGCTTGGGGGATCGACCGAAAAATGTCCTCTACTTGTTTCGCAAGGCGGCGGAGCGTGCGAATGTCCTCTGCTTCCTTCTCTGAAGCGACATCCGCCTGCCCCGCGATTTGAATCGCCACAGGCATCTCGACGGGATTTGTCTGGAGTTGACGGACATCGATGCGTGCTCCTGCTACTGATTCGGCAATTGCCCTTTGGAATAGGGGCACCAGTTCGGATGTGGCTTCCTTGTCAGAGACCTGGATAATGATTTGGGCGTAGTTTAATTGCTGCAATTCAGGTGTAACAGAAAACCAGAAGCGCGGGCCTCCTCCACCAACAAACGTAGTAAGCGATTCCAAAATATGACCCGGCTTGCCGTTCTTTCCTGGATGTTCATGGTCGTATTGGATTGACACATTCCTTATGATGTTCTCCACTTTCTGCGACGTTTCGTTCGTCGCAATAAGAGGAGCATCGTTCGGAAGCCACACGTCGACGTATGACCAATATTGCACGTCGTAAGGGAAGAATTGCTGCTTCAATTGGAAAAACAAGTAGCCCCCCGAAGCAAGGAACAGCAAGGAGACGAATAATACTTTCCACCGGTGCTCGATTGCGAGACCTGCCAGTCGATGATATTGGCCCGTAAATCCCCTACTCCGGCGCACCTCGATAGAAGATTCGGCGGTCTTGCGTGGGCGCAACAGGTAGTATCCCAAGAGCGGGATGAACGTTGTTGAGACGATGCGCGAGGCAATCAGAGAGCAGGACATCACAACTGGCAACGTAAACAGGAACGAGCCCGTATTTCCAGAAAGCAATAGAAAGGGCAGGTAGGCCGCGATATTGGTGATTGTTGCGTACCAGATAGCGTGCGAAAGTCTGGTGGGTCCCAGCCATGCAGCAATCAGAGGCGGATGTCCGGCTGCCAGGCCGTTCTTTATCGCGTCACCAGCAACGACGGGATCGTCCACGAGCAAGCCTAATGCGATGATGAGGGTGGCAATCGAGACTTGCTGCAGATCGACACCTAGCACCTGAGCCATCCCAAATGTCAAAGCCAAGGTAATCGGAATGGAACATGCCATTAGAAGAGCGGAACGCCAGTCCCAGAAGCCAACCATGGAAACCAACACAACAAGGATAATGGCCTCATAAAGGGCGTCCATGAAGAGGTCGATATTTTCCTTTACTTGCCGCGGTTGATCAGATGTTCTGGCAACGATGAGGTCGGGCGGCAGGTGTTGTCGAGCCGCGGCAAGCTTTGCGTCCACACTCTCGCCAAATTTGTGGATCTGCTCCCCCGCTCGCATATAGACGGCTAAGGTCACGGCGCGGCTCCGGTGCCACGTTCCGACCGGGTCGCGCCAAGTATAGTAATTCAGGAATTTTGCGGGGCTTTGGTAGCCACGGATGATATCCACCAGGTCACGCAGGTACACGGGACTTCCTGAAGCAGAAGTTCCCACGATGACATCACCAATGGCCTGGTCGTTGGCAAATTCTCCGGAAGGGTCGATAAGCAGGTTCTTGTTTCCGACCTCCAACATGCCACCGGGAAGAGTAATGTTCCGCGCTCCGAGGATGTTCTTCAAATTCGAAGGTTGAAGCCCGTAAGAGGCAAGTCGCTCCTGTGAATATTCGAGATAAACCTGCTGTGGGAGGACACCGGTTCGATCAACCTTGGAAGTCTGAGGGGTACCCAGCACCGTCCTGGCAATAAGATCCGTGAAATTATCCAACTCCTGGTAACTGTATTTGTCACCGGCCGCTGAGGCCAGCCTTGTTCGGGCATCTTTGGGATCTCTAACAATAAAAGGAGCCCATCCATCGGGGTGCAGCTCGGACCTACGAAGATGCTCGACGTCGAAGCGCTGGATGAACCTCAAGATGCCGGCATCATCCAGCTCCGAAACACCATCCAGCCCGACAAATCCTGGTCCCTCAAACTCCCGCACATCGTCGGCAAACTCCGACTGTACGAAGAGGGCTGCCGCATCCAAGTGGCGTCGAATCAAGGTGGGGCTGATCGATTGCGGGAAACAGACCACTAAGCTGAATGGTCCTCCCTTGCTTTTCGGGCGCCGACCTGCCCGCACTTTCTCGATGGCCCCCTGAATGGTTCGAGCCCGAACTGCGATCTCCACCTCATTCACCTGAGGGCTTGCCACAGTGAGCATCAATGCAGCTGTGTCTCCAAAATCGCTCAAAAATCGGATGGGACCCGCATTGTCAGGGAGGCGATTATTCAGCTCGTTCAGTTTGAGATTGATGTCGCTGAAGTACTTTTTGGGGTCCGTGACATTTTCGGCCAACTGGATAGTGACAATAGAAAGGCCCGGAAGGGTCAGGGACCTAATTCCAAATTGGTCGGGATCTGCTGGATGTATATGTTGGTTCTCGGCAACAGTCTGCTCTATAGGACGGGTCACTAATTGTTCGACTTTTTGTGCGTTCACACCGGGCCAGCTGCAGAGGGCGACTGCCACCCGGACAGGAATATCGGGGTCCTTCCGCTGCGGCATCGAGGTGTAACCGTACCAACCCCAAACAACAACAGCGATCAGCAACACCCACCCGATCTGGCGGTGCTCAGTGAAGTATCGTGCCGTATTATGCGTTTTTTCGATTAGGTCCGCGTCGCTCTTGTGGGCCATGTGAAATCACCGAACACCGACCACCAGAGAAAAATCGTCATATCATGTTGCTGCTCACCCCATTACATGTCACATACCACTGGATTAGGGGATGACATGGACTTCCTCCCCGTTCTGTACATAAGGCGCTCCAACGACGATCACGCTTTCTCCGAAACGGAGCCCCTCCGAAACAGCCACGAAATTGCCATATGCTTCTCCAAGTTTGACATTGCGAAGGCGCGCCACTTGTTTCTTATCGTGAACCTCAACAACAAAAACGGCATATCCCGACGGGTCGTCAGAGGGGCGCACGATTGCCGCGAGTGGAACCCCAAAGACAGGATTCTTGACGGTCTGCCCTGGTACTTCCAAAGACGCAATCATCCCGGGCTTCAACTCATTTAATGAATTGGCAACAGTCAGTTCTACCTCGAAAACTCGGCTCTTGGGGTCGGCCGCCGGTGAAATGTTAGTAATTTGCCCACGAAATTGCTTTCCGCGGATTGATTCCGTCGTGAGCGGGAGGAACGCGCCAATTCGAAAGGACCCTACAAGCACGTCCGGGACGCCGAAAAGCACTCTGACAGATCGCGCATCCGCCACAACAAAACCGGGCGTCGATGGCCCAACGAAACTCCCTAATTCAATCTTTCTACTCAAGACAATGCCATCCATCGGCGTCTTCAGCGCACAATCCGCCAGTGCAGTTTCTGCCTCTGCGAGCTGGGCACGGGCTCCCTGTACGGCAGCCAAGCCTACGTCGCGTGCCGCCTTGGCCGCATCAAAGTCAGGTTTTGTGAGGCTTTGGGTGTCAATAAGAGCGGATGCGCGGTCGAAGTCCAGCTTGGCTTTCTCTGCTCTGGCTTGCGACTGTGCCAGATTGGCTTTGGCCTGGCTGACCCTCTCCGCGTAGTCCTTATCACGCACATTTGCCAGGATTGTCCCTTGTTTGACCAGATCGCCTTCTTGAATGTTTCTCATTCGGCCATCCACACCCCGAACCTGATAGACCTTTTCGATGTACCCGGACACCTTGAAGGCTAACGTCACCTGTGTATAGGGCTCAATGTTGCCGGAATAGCGCGCGGCACCACCCGCTGCAGTGCTGTCTACCACGTGGATGCCCACTAGCGTTGGCGACTTCTGAATAACCTCCTCTCGCCGACAAGCTACCGTGGCACATGTCATTAGCATTAAGGCAACCACCGCAAAGCTCTTGGCTTGCATTTAATCCTCCCCAAGCGCCTTCTCAAAATCAGCTTTGGCGTTCCAAAATTCCAGTAGGGAGCGTTGGTATTGGTCGTTGGCCTGGGCAAAAGAGGTCTGTGCCTGTAGAACTTCCTTCAACTCAACTGTATGCTGTTGAAAATTGTTATTGGCGAGGCGCAGTTTTTCCTGTGCTGCCTGTTGGGCGAAGTGGCTGGCCCGAAGCAGCAATCGGCTCTCTGCGAGCTTACGAAACTTTGCATTCACTTCAATCAGGATCTGGGTCTCAGTCTCACTCAACCCTAATCGCGCCTGCTGGGTGGTTTTTACTTTTTGTGAGAGTTCCAGCTTCCTGCGACCCCAATCGAATGGTTCCCATTGAATATAAAGTCCCGCCGAAGCGACGTTCTTGGGTAAGACTGTAACACCGAAGGGAGAGATGTAGCTAAGCCGCAAACTTACGTCGGGGATGAACTCGGACTTCTTCAACCGCTGGTCGAAATTTGATTGTCTGAGCTTCAAACGGGCTTCATTAATTTCGGGACGTTGTTGGAGCGCACGGGTCTGGGCTGCTTTCAAATCACTTTCAAGCTCTGCAGCCTCCGGAACGGAACTGAGTTTAAAATCACTACGAATGTCGCGCCCTAGCAGGCCGTTGAGTTGTTCTTTCTGGGTTGCGTATGCATTGCGCAATACGAGTGCGTCATATTCGGTTTTGGCGAGCCGCGCTTTGACGTCAAGGCTGTCCGCTTTAAGCGCAGTTTGCTGCGCCAGCTGGTCCTCCACCTCTCGGTCGAGCTCGCGGTAGAGTTTTAGGGTTTCCTCTGAAACTTCGAGGGCGCTTTGGGATTGCAGTATTTTGTAATAGAGCTGCTTGACATCGTTCACCACCGACTGCTTCTGTAGCCTCAGCTGCTCGCGAGCGATATCTATGTTCAGTTGATTCATCCGGACGCCCAATCCAATCTTGTAGAGCTGCGATAATGGTTGGCTGGCCGAGGCCAGTATCAGCTCGTTTGGACGTCTGGGTGTCGTGATAGGAGTGTCACTTCCGGGGATGGGGCCCGTGGATGGGAATGTTCCGAAGACCCCCCTTTCGAACTCAAATTCAACAGGGGTAAGGAGCTGCGACCCAAAGAAGGTAAAGTCAAACACCGGAAGACGGCGTGTGCGCGAGATCGCTACGTCGTCCTCAGCTTTCTGGACCTCCTGCGCGGCATTTTTCACCATCCTGTTGTCGCGCAGAGCCAATGCCACTGCATTTTCCACCGTCAATGTTTCGACAGCAGAGGAAGGGACTTCCTCGCACCAAGCACGCACAGCAAGGTTAACCAGAACCAGCAGGAAAACAAACCGCACCATACCGGATCCTTATGGTCTAAGTTGAAAGCTTTGGCTCCCCAGGGGTCCCCGTGGCGCATTGATCTTATGCTACGTTGGAACGGAATGTCCAGCAGAAAAGAAGGCGTCCTCGTGGGGGATTGCGCGCCCTTTTATCAAAAGCCGCAAGCCGTCACGGGTTGCGCCACTCCAGGCACTTTGCCGGTTAACAGGCATACCGCCGATGTGCTGGCTAGCGGTTCTGGGCATCTGGTCAGAAACTCGGAAATTACACCTACGCTTACCCGCTTCCTTTCCATGCGACTCAGGGCAACGGTCTAAAAAACCGTGGCTCTCCCGTGTTTTGTTTTCCTAAACCGTGGGTCGGGGGTTCGAATCCCTCCAGGCCTACCATTGTTTTCTATTGTGATTTCAGATAGTTAGGCGAACTTCCCTCTTAACGGGAAAAGGTCACAAAAGGTCAGATTGTAGTAAAACTGTAGTACGACGGGGCAAACTTACGCCCCATGGTGGAGGGCGGAACACTCCTGAAAGGTTCCCTCAACCCAAGCTGCTATTCCCAGAATCATAGCCAACTTGGAGCGGTAGCACTGATCAATCCAAATTAACCGCCCTTTTCCATCTCTACGAGGCGCTCGATGATCATTGCAAGACCTTCACGATATCGCTTCCCGTACTGTCCAAACTTTCGATCTTTTCGAAAAAGCAATAATTCAGGGGACCATCACAACCGGGGACGTGACCTGTCAAGGCCCGCTTCAGAGTGCTAGGCCTCACTAATGCGGCTTACCTTGGATCCTTTTCGTCTGCTCCTTATTTCCCTGGCTGGATGGGTGAACCAACAATGGCAAGATGTTATTGAGTATCCCCAAGAAGAGAATCGTGTGCTGCACGAACAGCTCGGAACCAAACGGCTTCGCCTGAACGATGAACAGCGTCGGCGCCTGGCTGTTAACGCCAAAAAGGTGGGCCAATGCGTGCTTCGGGAACTGATCACTATCGTTACCCCGCAGACACTACCGGATTGCGACCGGAAGCTGATGGCCACGAAAGACGATGGCAGTCGGCCTAATCTGGCAGAGCGAATGCGTACATTGTGTCTGCGGCTGTGGTTATGATGTACTGCTTCCCATCTACCGCGTAACTCATAGGGCCACTCCCCATTCCATTCGCAGTGTCGCCCACGTTCACATGCCACAGCGGCGTGCCCGTTTCCGCATCAAGTGCGACAAAGATGCCGTCCTTCCCTCCACCAAACACCACTCCGCCAGCAGTAGAGAGCACGCCGGACTCGGTGTAGTTGACCATCTTGAACTCCCACATTTTTTCTCCTGTCTGCGGATCGAGTGCGAGGATGGCGCCATAGCCTTCGGCCGGGGTCTTGTATTCGGCATTCCCGCGCATTGCCATACCCGGGAAGCGCGGCCGGGGAGGAGGGGGCGGCCAGTTATCGGGGGGTGATGATTGCCCAAACCCGGGCCACCAACCGTCTCCAGTATACATGTGCATTTGCTTCCACGGAAGAATGGGCCGCTTGTCCGAAAAACCTTCGTAGTTTTGCCAGGTCGATACATAGAATAGCCCCGTTTGGGGATCGTAAGATGGAGGATAATAGTTTGTCCCCCCTTGCGAGCCTGGCCACACGAGAATTCCGCCCATAGGTTTTGGCCAATGCTCCGGATCACGAATCGGCCGGCCATTCTTGTCGAGGCCTTTCGCCCAATCCAGTTTGGTAAAAGGCTTGCCCATAAGGAATTTGCCGGTCACCCGGTCGAGAACATAGAAGAAGCCATTGCGATTGGCCCAGAGCATAACCTTACGCTTTTGGCCGTGCCAGTTAATATCCGCTAACACGGGGATCTGGGTGGCATCATAGTCGTACTCATCGCCCGGCGTGAACTGGAAATACCACTTGATCTTCCCCGTATCGGCATCGAACGCAATGACGGAATTGGAGTAGAGATTGTCAAATTTGCTTCCGGGCGATCGCTGATCTCCGTTCGCGACCGGATTCGGATTGCCGGTGCCATAGAACACCAGGTTCGTCTCCGGATCGTAGGAACCGTTGTTCCACACCGGGGCGCCGCCGTGCTTCCAGGTGTCGCCCGCCCATGTTTTGGCAGCGGGATCATCCGCGGAATTCGGACTTGTGTAGGTTTTCCAGATTAACTTCCCGGTGTGGATGTTAAAGGCAGCGATAAAGCAGTTTGCGCCCATATCGTCGGTCGCGGGTCCGACGATGGCCTTGTCCTTCACCACCAGCGGCGGCATATTCAACTGGTAACCTTTATTCCAATCGTCGACCTTGACTTCCCATTTCAGGCGGCCGGTTCTGGCATCAAGGGCGAGCAGATGATCGTCCCACCCCGTGGTCCAAAATATCGTGTTCCCCTCGATCCCCACTCCCTTGTTGACCATGTACATGCGTTGCCCGGGGAAGTCGTCCGGATTAAACGGACGCTCGAACTTCCAGTACTGCCGGCCCGTCGCAGCATCGAGCGCCACCACGGACGTCAGGCTCGTCGCATACAATACCCCGTTCACGACAATAGGAGTGCACTCCATCTTTTCGTCCGCGGGCGTGGTGGTGGGCCGCCAGACCCACTTGAGCTGCAAATTCTTCACATTCTCCCGATTGATTTGCGTCAAGAGACTGTAGCGGTCGTTTGCATACGTTCCCCCATAGGTGAGCCAGTTTTGAGGTTCCCGGTTGGAGTGAAGTATCCGGTCGAACGTAACTTGCGCCTTTAAGGACCCCGTCATTAAGACAAACACCAGCAACACGCTTAACTTCATATCCCTCTCCCTGCAAAAATGGGCCTGACCAACAATCCCTCTACTTGCCGCTGCGCCTGGCAAGGGGCACCAGTACGATATTCCGGAACTCGGCCGCGGTCTCATCACCCTGCAACTCGATCGAACCTGGCCGGCCTTCGAACGGATCCATGGCGATGCCGTTCAGGCCGACGATGACTGCCCTCTTGTAGAGAGTCTGGCCATTCAGGACCGCAGTGACTTCGCGGCCAACCAGGCGGATATCGAGGGTGTTCCACTCGCCCCCGGGCCTGGCCGCATTCACTCTCGGTAAAATTCGCGTGTAGAGAGCACCGGTGCCATGCATGCCCGGAGGCTTTCCGTAGTCCGACGCGATCTGAAACTCATAGCGGCCGCGCAAGCCGATACCATTGTTGCTCCGTTTGCCGGCAGGAAATTTGTATTCGACGTGCAGTTTAAAGTTCCAGAATTTCTTGACGGTGATCAGGTCGTCCGAGCTATCCGCGCACTTCAGAAGCCCATTCTCTGCGGACCAACCCTCCATCCTGGGGGAATTGACGCCCGTCCATCCCTCGAGGTTCTTACCGTTAAATAACTTGACCGGCTTACCCGCAATCCACGAACCGTCATCGTGTTCATCAATTTTGGGTGAGGGATAGCCGGTGAAAGTCAGGTTGGTAGCAGGCGTTGTCGCGGGACTCGTCATCGTGCCCTGGAGGTGGCCGTCGACGAACCTCGCCTGATATTCGGCATACTCGTTCGGACCCGGAGTTTGCCCGAAACGCGCTTTGGCTTTCCAGGTGAAATTCAGTACGCCGCTCTGGATTTTTGCGATGGTGATGTTGTCCAGACTGCCGTCCGGAGACCCCACGAATTGGATCTTCATATGGGGCGTTCCCGCGCCGGTGACATCCAGCCACCATGCGGCCGTCGTAGTGAACTGAACAAAGTCGGCGGGTTTGGCGTGCACCTGAATATCCCACTGGCCATTGAAGTCCTGATTCGCAGCCAGAAGAGCGGTTGGCGCCAGAGCGATCAAAACAAATAGCGCTAACAGCACGAAGAACGATCTAGAGAACCTCATCTTCCGCCATCTCCTATCTGCTCGTGGATCCTGGCCAGGCGGCCCCAAACACTGGATCAAGAAAAGGCTGAGTCAACCGCAAACGCATCTATTATTCCGGACTTATGCCCCTCAAGGTACCCAAATATTTGGTAAGAAGAGAAAGATCTTGAGGCGCCAATTTTTTGGCGTAGGAGGGCATCGGATTTGCGGTAATGATCGTGAACTCCCGCAGATCTGCCTTTTGGAAAGACAGAAGATGACCGGGCGCGTCGATAAGCTGAACGGTGAATCCATCTTGATTAAGCAGCTTTCCAACTACCGCGTTCCCATCGTGAGTCACCAGCCGAACCAAACGGTTTTGCGGCGCCAGTTCCGCGCTTGGAGAGACCAGCGAGGCGCGTATCTGCCCGGCACTGCTGTTCGCACCTGCATCGCCTAAATAGGGGCCTGCAAACGATCCCTGGCCATCCATTCGATGGCAGGACAGGCAGTCATTGGATTTAATAAGCTGTTTGGCCCGCGCTATTTGAGAATCAGCCAGGGCCGGGACCGGCAGCCTCTTTGCGGGAACAGAAGCTTCTCCCGATTCGGCAGATTGCTCTTCCGATGCGGCATTTTCAAGCGTTGGCGTGCCGATGCCGAAATTCGCAGTGAGGTAACCCACGATCTGTTCCTGCTCGTGTGGCGTTGCCTTCGCTCCGCGCGAAATCATATTGTCAACCACGTTTTCCCACCCGGCGTGGCTTAGCCGGTGAGATGTGATTCGACTAATGATATGGCAAGGGCTACAAGTTCTTTGAAATGTCGCTCTCCCTTGTTCTTTGGACACGGACTGTGCATGGCTGGCTAAAGCAAAGGCAAGACCAAGGACCGGGCCTACTCCCAAAAGTCTTCTCCAGCTGTATCTCAAGTGATGCATCGCTATGTTTCGCTCCTAATAAACTGTGCACCTAAACCAAATTAATTTGATGAACCCTCGGCCAAGCTGCTAGACAAGAATCACTTCGATGTTCTGCGCTCTTAGGGAAACTGCGATTTCTGAGGGAAGATTCCGCTCAGTAAGGATGTGCTGGCGGCAATCATCGATGAGAAGCCGGCCCAGTTCCGGAAAGGCGGAGTTCTTAGCACTGCCCATGAGTTTTGTTTGCTTTCCCCTCGGAAGCATACACCAGAAGTCGCGAATCTGCTATCGTGACCCTCGAGGGTAAAGGAACGGGCTCCCTTCAAAAAGCCAGCCCGTTTCGGAGTTTGCCAGGCGCCGGATGGAGCGGCCAGGAAGCGAGTTCAACCTGGATTCCAGCGCTGCCAATTGGTCCGCGTGAGCAGCAGGGTGCGCGCGGGCCCTTTCGGGCTACAGGTATAGAAGCAATGCGTCGATCACCTTTTGAATCGGGGCCCAAGGATCAGTGCCGCCATCGGTCTCGATCGAGAACCAGCCTTTAAAACCCATTTCCTTCGAAAGCGGGATCGCGGTTGCAAGGTTGGACCGGAGGCTAACGTGCTGGACGGTGATCGCGAGCGGATACAAAAGCCGCAATCCAGCTACCGTTGCGATCTGGGGATTGGAGTAAGCCCCGCTGCCTCTTATCAAGTCAACCAACTGGTCCAGCCGCTCTCTACGCGGTTCCAGAATGACGTCGACACCTTTCGGCTTTCCGTAGTCGACCAGGGCTTTTAACCCCTCGATGCATGGCGTCAGGTCTTCCGGCAAATAGCGGACCCCTTGGTTGGGCATGATACTGGGAGACCCAAGCACTGCCGCAATATCGATCCACTTTTTCGTCTCTTCGATTGCATGCGCGCGAATTTCAGGATTGGGAGAACAGACGCTGATATAGCCCCGGTAGGCCGTTTCGGGCGGGTCGAGTTCAACAATCAGGTCCACCACCCTCGACTTGGCTTTGCGCAGCCGCTCTTTGAATTCGCTGATGTATGAAGGCTCCATCGAGAGCAGATTGATGTTGCACACCTCCAGATTGTGGAGGTGAAGGTGTTCTGCGACCGCGTCGGGGAGATCCATCATGTCCATCTTTTCCGGCGCCACCGGTTTGCTCCGATCCCAAATTTCCGGCAACGTTTCCGAGAAATCGTTGGTCAGCAGACTGATGCGATCGAGCTTGGCGAGAGTTGCGGAGTCTTGCGCCAGCGCCAGGCCGCTCAGCGCGGAGGCTGCCGCAGTCGCGGCCATGCCGAACATAAAATTGCGGCGGCTCATGCCGAAAAAGCCGCGCTGAAAGTCACTGGACCTCATATTCACACCCTCCTTTTTTTCAAACCCGCCACTTGCATTTTTTCTCAGAGAAGTTTAAACCACTTTGGCAACCAGAACTCACCGTAATCGCCCCGCAAAAGAAGCGAGTATTGAATGCCGTTGATCTGCGTCCTCCCTTCATTGAGTTTGGGCTGGCTGCTTCAGCGACAGCAACCTCGGTCCAAAGAAGGGAACTTGAACGGCGCGGGCTTCACGCAGTTCAGATCAGCGTCGGACGGGCTTCTTGCGGCGCGTCCGTGGTTGTTTCGGCATGAGCCAGCACAAGAGCGGAATGCGCAGCATCCTGCTCGAAGTACTTAGAGATCAAGCCAAAATAGAGTTTACTCTTCAAACTCCTCTTCCTGGGTCCGCGGGTAGATAATGTAGTTCCGCTGCAGGTTTACTTTGTCGTATTTGATATTCAGCCGGTCCTTCTCTTCGTCCGAAATTCTCTTGCCGGTTTCATATTGCTTTTTGTCCAGCTTCGCCTTCACGCGCAGACCTTTCTGGGTTGGGTTCGGTCCAATAGAATTTACAATGGTTTCTCAGTTACCAGCGGTTCTCCTTTCCAATTCATGCTGAGGAACCAAAACAAGCCATGCTCCACCAGGTTCCGCTTGCTGGTCCCCGGAGGATAATGACAAACTTCCAGGCCGATGTCCAATTAGTCCGAGAGTTGTTGGAGGGAATGCTTCCAGGCGCGGCTCTGGCTACTGTTGCTGCCGCCGCTGTCGGCACACGATAGCCATTGGGAGGCCCGTGGATAATATCGCCATCCCACCCCCAAACTCGGGAAGTCACATGTGTTCGCCTTGCGGCCGCCACGACTATCCATGATTCTTAAACTTACCTCCCGTTCCTTCTTCCTGGTGTCGATCGAGAAGGCCGGGTTTCCCTGGCGGATGAAATTTCGGATCTGCGCATTTAAACTACCCGGGGTTTTGTACCACCGTCAGGGAGAGAGTTTACGTCCCACGGAGGGAAGGCCAAATTACGTGCTTTGCCTGAGGGAGGCTTAATGACTTTCGAAAATCATTAGCCCGAGCTTGGATTCCGAGCAACGGTCGAAAAAACCGTGGGTCTCCCTTGATCTGTTTTCCTAAACCGGGGTCGGGGGTTCGAATCCCTCCAGGCCTACCATTGTTTTCTATTGTGATTTCAGATGGTTAGGCGAGAGAATCATTTCGTGAGAAAGGTCTTAAAGAGGTCGATTGTAGTAAACCTGTAGTAAAAGCGTGCGCACGTATGCCTCTTGGGGGGAGGGTAAGCACTCCCACAATTTTCCCTTAAGGACCAAGAGTTTTAGCATCAAGTTCAGTCAGTCCACTGCGGCTTCAAGTGCACGACAGAGACACTGACGTCCTGAAATTCGCATTTGAAGATTAAAAGTCGCCGTGCAATACTTAGAAAATGCGTCGAGTCATCGCGATTGCCATCGCATTCGTGCTTCTGCCCGCATTCGCGTTGGCTCCCTTCATGCACGTTCATGTGAACGGCCACGGCGAAAGTCGGGTGACGGTCGTCCACAGTCACTTTTCTCCACATTCTTCTCCTCATGCGGTGCACACATCAGTCAAATGGGTGAACGGCAATGACCATCACAGTCATCTCGCGTTCCAAGTCGACCTTTTCCAGTTTTTGACGTACGCTCCGTTTCCCGTAGCAATCGCCCTGCCGACCTCTAGTTTCGTAGAACCGCAGATCGAAGTGCTGGCCAACCGCTATCCGTTGACTACCGCCTGTTCGCACGACCCGCCACTTGCAAGATCGCCAGCCTTACGAGCCCCTCCAATTTCGTTCCTACCTTAGGTGCACACGTCTGTGCATTTGCTTCCGTCTATCCCTATTTTTGAGGAGTGAATGATGGTATCTCGTGTTGGGCGCTACGCCCTGATCTTTCTATTTCTTGGTTTGCTTGGTTCGACTCGATGCGTTGCCCAGTCAAAGCTGAGCTTGAAGGAGGCCGTAGATAAGGCCCTCGAATCCCGCGCTTCCCTGAAAGCAAATGCGGAGCGAGTCTCCATAGCTCGTGGGCTCAGGCAACAAGCGGGTTTGGTCCCGAACCCCCAGTTCCAATTCTCTAACGAGAATCTTCGACAGGGGCAAACATACGGGCAAGACGTGGATACATTTGCTTTTGTGACGCAACCTCTGGACATTCTCGGAAAGAGAAAGCAGCGCATCGCTGCGGCGGAAGGTGGTGTGAACCGAAGCCAGGCCGAGTATGAAATGGCGCGTGTGGAGATCATTCAGCGCGTTAAGTTGGCCTATTGGGCCGCTCGCGGGGCTCAGCAGACACAGGACCTGCTGAGAGCCTCGGTCAAAGCCTTTCAAGGGATCGTTGAATATCACTCGGCCCGCTTGAGTGTAGGTGCAATCTCCGAACAGGACTTTCTTCGCGTGCGGCTGGAAGCAGAACGTCTCCAGATCGATGCAGATCTGGCGGCAATTGAAGCCGTTCGCGCTCGGGTTCAGTTGTTCAAAGAGATGGGGCAGACGGATTTCTCCGACGTGATACTGTCAGAACCGCTTGAAATAAGCGGCCCACCGATTCCCCCGATGGATCTGGCTCAAGTTCTGTCGCACCGAGTTGAAATGCGGGTAGCGAACGCGGCTGTGGCGGAAGCAGAAGCCAAAGCGCGTCTCGAAAAGGTCTCAGCGCGCCCCGATCTTAATCTCTTATATGGCTATAAGCGAACGCAGCTTCCTGATACCTTTTCTGGAGCAAACACTGCAATCGCCGGGCTGCAAATCACGCTTCCCATCATGAACCGAAACCAGGGAAACCGCGTGGCGGCGGCAGCCGAACTGAGGCGACAGCGACAACTCCTCGCCGCGACTGGGGCCGACGTTCAGGCGAACTACTACAGCGCACTTCAGGACTATAAACTCCGCCTGCGTGAGGTGGCGACAACCCTCGAACCGTTGCGCCAGCACGCACAAAACATTTCAGAGATTGCGCAGGCAGCGTATGCGCAGGGTGGAATTGACCTCCTGCGTTTGCTGGATGCACAAAGAGCACGCATCCAAGCCAATCTTGCCTACGTCCAGGGAATGGTTGCTTACCAGCAAAGTGTGGCCAATTTGCAGGCAGCCGAAGGGGAAATCCAATGACAAAACGGTGTTTTATAGGCATGCTCCTGTACTTAGCCTTTATTGAAGTTGCCTGCAATGGCGGAAGCGCACCGTCTCCGACTCCGGTGCCCAGCAAAGAAGCTGCAAGCCAAACCAACAAGGATGAGATTGTGCTTCCGGTCGCCCAACAAACTGCCGCCGGAATTCAAACCGAGGCAGTTACGTTAAGCAAAGCCCCAGACGTATTGCGTCTTGCAGGCCGTATTGCGCTCGCCGACGACCGCAATTGGCACGTCGGTGTTCGCACAGATGGTTCTGTCGCCGCTGTGTATGTCAGTGTTGGCGAATGGGTGAAGAAAGACCAGATCCTCGCTCGCTATCGCGCCGACCAGGTGCATGAATTGCGCGCTCAATTTCGCAGTGCCGTTGCCAATCTGAACAGGGCGAAATCCGCTGGAGCACTTGCGCGACGAAATTACGAGCGCATGAAAACGCTCTTGTCACTCAAAGCCGCTTCATTGATGCAGGTAGAACAAGCGCATCAGGATTCGATCACTGCCGATGCTGAAGTCCAGAGCGCTCAAAGCGAGGTTGACCGGGCACGGGACCTTCTTGAGCATGATCTCCACGTGGCGCCAGAGGTTCCAACGGGCGTATATGACGAGACAGCCGATCAGGTGCCGATCATTGCTCCGGCAAGCGGCTTCGTTCTCGAAAAGCATGTGACGCCGGGAAAGAGTGTTACCCCCTCGGGAGAGGACGCATTTGTCATTGGCGACTTGGCGCAAGTCTGGATGCTGGCTTCCGTGCGCCCGGAACATTTGAGTGTGCTTCAAGTTGGCCAGGCTGCCACGGTGACCCTGCCGGGCATTCCCGGCAGGCACTTTTCCGGAAAGATTACTAACCTGAGCCAGGTATTTGACCCCACGACGCGTGCGATGCAGGCGCGAATCGTTCTGCAGAATCCCGGCAACATCCTTCGTCCCGAAATGCTTGCCAACGCAGAGATTCTGACCGGGTCGCACAAGCCCGCAATCCAGATCATTTCCGCAGCCCTTCAGCAGATCAACGGCCAGGATGCTGTTTTCGTCCGGACCGCCGCCGACCGTTTTATGGTCCGACCGGTTCGAGTTGGGGAAACGCTGAATGGCAAAACCCCGGTGTTCGAAGGACTGAAACCCGGGGAGGAGGTTGTGGTTCGCGGAAGCTTCATTCTCAAATCGCAATTACTGCGGGCATCAATGGAAGGGGAGTAAGTGAGCCATGCTCAATCGAATCATCGATCACACGCTGGAATATCAGTGGCTCGTCCTGATCGGCATCGCAGTTCTCCTGGCTGCAGGCGGATATGCCCTTTACACAATCCCGGTGGAGGCCTTCCCCGACCTCACGAACAATCAGGTGGTCATTGTTACGGAAGCGCCAGCGCTTCCCCCCACGGAGGTGGAACAACTGGTCACCTACCCAATCGAGCGGGCCATGCTCGGCTTGCCTAAGAAGGAGCAAGTGCGGTCCATCTCGAAGCTCGGGCTGTCGATGGTCACAGTGGTGTTCGACGACTCCGTGCCGATGTACTTCGCGCGGCAGTTGGTGAGCGAAAGGCTCCAACAGATATCCTCCTTGCTTCCGCAAGGAATTCAACAGTCGCTGGGCTTGCCGGCAACAGCATTCGGCGAGCTTTACCAGTACACACTCTCAGGTCCGATGAGCGCAATGGAGCTGAAGGATCTGCATGAGTGGGTGGTGAAACCACAGTTGCGTTCGGTTCCCGGTGTGAGCGACGTCAACGTCTGGGGCGGTGAGACAAAGCAGTTTCAGATCGTCGTTGACCCTGCCGTGCTCGCACAATACGGATTGAGCCTGCATGATGTCGCCTTGCGGGTTCAGGAGAACAACGCAAATTTCGGTGGCGGATATATCGAACACGCGGGGGAACAGTACACCCTCCTCGGCGGAGGACGAGCCGTCACTACGGAGGACATCGGCGACATTGTGCTTGCCGCCAAGGAGGGTTCGTCGGTCCTGGTGAAGGACGTGGCGGAAGTGCGCATTGGGGCCGCCCCACCACAAGGAGCGACGCTTCGAAACGGCGAGACCGTGTCAGGGACAGTCATTATGCTCAAGGGTGGAAACGGCAAGAAGCTGATCGAACGAGTGAAAGCCAGAATCGCCGGAATGCAGTTGCCGAAGGGCGTGAAAATCACCCCGTTCTACGATCAATCGGTCGTCATCGACGGGACGATCCATACGGTAACAAAGAATTTGTTTGAAGGATTCATTCTCGTGACGGTGCTCCTCATGCTCTTTCTGGGCAACATCCGGGCCGCAGTCATTACCGCCTCGATTATTCCTTTCTCCATGCTCATCAGTTTCCTGGGAATGCGCCTTTTCGGAATTAGCGCGAACCTGATGAGTCTGGGGGCGATCGACTTCGGGATGATCGTGGACGGCGCCGTGGTGATGATGGAAAACTCCGTCCGTCGCTTGCAGGAGAAAAACGGACAGGAATCCCCGCTTGACTCCGTGCGGCAAGCGGCTTACGAAGTTGCACGCCCGATGTCCTTTGCGGTGGTGATCATCATTGCTGTTTACCTCCCGATTCTATTCCTGCAGGGGCTTGAAGGACGAATGTTTCGTCCGATGGCCATCACGGTTTGCGCGGCTCTGTTCGGCTCATTGATCCTCGCGCTCACCATGATCCCCGTGCTTGCTTCGCTCAGCTTCAAAAAACCTTCGTCCATAAAACTGCTTCACCGTCACGAGAATGGCTGGATCGAGCGGCTGAACACGGTGTATATGCGCCATTTGGAGTGGGCGATGGACCACCGTGTATTCACAATGTGCGCCGCGCTCCTTGTATTGGCTGCCTCGCTGGGTTCTCTTTTCTTCATTGGGACGGAATTCATGCCACGGCTTGACGAAGGATCCATTCTGGTAGAGACGCGAAAGTTGCCGGGCGTATCACTAACAGAATCCATCGAAATGAGCAAGCTGATCGAGAAGAAACTGCGAGCGTTTCCTGAAATCCGGGATGTTGTTATCAAAATTGGGCGGCCCGATTTCGCCACGGAAGCAATGGGAATCAACGAGGGCGATACCTACCTTTTGTTACGCCCCATGAAGGAGTGGAAGCGATTTCACAGCAAGGCCGAACTGATCACCGCGCTCGACAAGGAGCTGAGCACCATTCCGGGTGTCGCTTACAATTTCACCCAGCCAATGGCCATGCGGATCGACGAAACGGTTTCGGGTGTCAAGGCAGATCTCGCCATCAAGATTTTCGGCAGTGACTTCCGCACCCTCAACGGTTTCGGCCAGCAGGTGTTACGTACGATTTCATCGGTGCACGGTGCGGCAAACCCGCAAATGGAGATCACCACCGGGGTTGCGCAGGTCTCGGTGCGAGTAGATCGTGCAGCTCTGGCCCGCTATGGCTTGAACGTCTCGGACGTAGCGGAGACGGTGTCGGCTGGAGGCTCTGGCGATGTCATTTCCCAGGTCGTTGACGGCCCAAAGCGCTACACAATCGCGTTGCGGTTGCCGGAAAAGTACCGCACGGACCCTGATGCCATGCGTGACATACTGTTGCGTGCGCCCGGAGGCGAGCAGGTAGCGCTCAATCAGGTTGCGCGGATTGAGGTCACGCACGGGCCGGAAAGAGTGGACCGGGAAGAAGGCCAGCGGCGAATTGTGGTGATGTCCAACGTGCGAGGCCGTGACCTGGGAAGCTTCGTAAACGAGGTGCGGTCGAAAATCGATCGTGAGATCGTACTGCCGACGGGCTATTACATCGAGTATGGTGGACAATTCGAGAACCAGCAGCGGGCAACAAGGAGGCTGATGCTTATCCTGCCTATTGTGATCTTGAGCATCTTCACCTTGTTGTATTTGACGTTTGATTCCGTTCCGCAAGCCCTTCTGGTCGTGGGGAACATACCCTTTGCAATGGTCGGGGGGATTCTTGCACTTTGGGTCAGGGGCATGAATCTGAATCTTTCGGCATCGGTGGGCTTCATCGCCCTGTTTGGAGTGGCGATGCTGAATGGAGTGGTTCTCGTCAGTTCAATCAATCAAATCCGGAGCCTTGGAGGTCCCTTGCGTAATGCTGTCCTCACTGGTGCACGTCGCAGACTCCGGCCGGTTTTGATGACGGCCTGTGTCGCCAGCCTGGGTTTCATACCAATGGCAGTAGCAACCTCCACGGGCGCAGAAGTGCAAAGGCCGCTCGCGTCCGTGGTGATTGGAGGGCTCTTCAGTTCAACTGCGTTGACGCTGCTTCTGCTGCCTCTGCTGTACGACTGGATTTTCGAAAAGAAAGGTGAGCAGCAGCCCCAGTGAGTAGCCTTCGAAAACGGATACAGCGATCCGCTGGATTGAACAGGGACTAAGGCATAGACGCACTCGAGGTAGCCTATAACCCACTGGTTGAAGCAAGTCAGATTTCATAACTTCAGCTTATGCTCTCAAGCGGCTTATTCCCGGTGGTGTAAACGTTCGGACCGGCCTGCGCGGGACTTTTCGGTAAATTCGGGCCGGCGCAGGTGTATACTGTGGCCTTGCCGGGGTTAAAAGAGAAATCCTGATTGATTTCACGTGAGGAGACGCACACTTCCTTGATTCTAAAATGGAAGGGTGTTTGGCATGATTGTCGGGGTGCCTCTCCTGTGCCCGCGGTACCTTGATCTCCTTACCAGCAGGGCTGCCCCAATCGGCGCCGTCCGGTACTTTACGACGCCGACCACTGCCGCTGGAGGAGAGAAGTCGGATCCGTGGTCGTCGACGGTGGTTCCGTAGAAGGGGCCTGCGCCCGCCGCAGCGAACAACTGACTACGCCCGAAGATGAGAGCGGATTGTTTGCCTGTTGCGCTTCGACAAGGCGAAACACCGTTCCAAGCGCCGTGGAGGGATGCGACCATCTTCTAGTCTAACCCCCGACAGGAGGCGTTGGGCTGTTATCTAACCTTCTATACATAAGGGGAATTCCCGCATTTCTCCGGTTGCCTAAAACCGTGACCTCCCGGGTGCGTTCTCCCAAAGTGTCCGTTTTGCTTCGATGGAGGGTCGGATGAGACTGAGACCCTTGGGGGGCGCCATCTCTCTTCTCATCCTTTTCGCGTTGGTGGGTACCTCCCCGGTGGCCGGCCAGACGTTGGAAAAGGGTTCCATTACCGGCACAGTTTATGACCCGCTCGGGGCCGGGCTGCCCGGAGCCACGATCAAGCTTACCCGAGTAGCCACCGGCCTCGAGCGGACAGGTACTACCGACCAGGACGGACGATATGCTTTCTCGGTGTTACCCCCGGGTGAGTACCGGATGGAAGTATCGGCCAGAGACTTTGCCACCGCCAGTTTCCAGGAAATTAATCTCGCCGTCGGGCAGGAACTCGTAAAGGACGTGACCCTAATACAAGCCGTCGTGAGCAAGCAGGTGGCTGTGGCGTCGGGAACGGAAGCTATTGATACGAGCGAGACTTACCCCAATGTCGTCATCGATGAAATCTACTTGAGAGAGTTGCCCATTAGCGGCCGTGATTTCCGCGATTTTGCCAATCTTGCAGGCACAGCCGACACCAGTCCCGGGTTGCGATCTCCCGTGCGCCTCAATGGCCAGGAGGGGGAATACACAGGTCTAATGATCGATGGAGTAGACCAGCGCAATTCCTTTTTTGGGGAGTGGTTCGGGTCCCTCGAAACCAAGAACTTCACTTTTCCCCAGGATGCCATTCAGGAATTCCAGGTGCGCGACAGCGGGTTCCCAGTGGAATTCGGCCACGCTACCGGCGGGCTGATCAACGTGGTCACGAGATCGGGAACCAATGATTGGCACGGCAGCGGCCACTGGTTCATCCTTCCCGACACTTTCGTGGCGGACACGTATATTCCAGATACGGGGACCACGGTACCTCCGCCGTTCAATATACGCCACCAGTTTGGAGGGTCTGTCGGAGGGCCACTCGCACGGGATAAAGCATTCATCTTCTTTGCGGTTGAAGACCAGCAGCAACAAGGGCCTCTGACTGCGATGTTCGGCAATCAAACCGGTCTTAATAGTTTGTGCCCATGCCCCGTTCCCGAGCTCAGCATTTCTGATCTTCGCGATCTCCAGGGGCAAGCCACACAGAGGCAGGATCTGCTCGCGCCGTTTCTACGTCTGGATTTCAACCTCGGGAGGCACACACTCACCACACGAGCCAATTACACCCGCAATAAAACGGATGCATTCACGGGTTTCGCCGGCAGCCAGACCTTTGTGCAGGGCCGGGTCAGCGACAACTTTGAAAATTTTATTAATGATGGATACGCGGTTGCACAATCGGTGACATCCGTGATCAGGCCCAAGAGCGTCAATGAGTTCCGGTTCAGTTTCTCCAAAGAGAAGCGCCCTCGTCGCAGGCGTGCGGATTTCACCCAGGAGACTGTCATTGCCGGAGTGCCGGGAGTTGAGGAAGCGACAGGCAACTTTGGCCCCGCCTTCTTCCTCCCTATTGACAGCACGCATAGGCGAGTCCAATTCCTAGACGACATTAGTTACAGCTTCGGTAAGCAGGACGTCAAGTTGGGGATCGATCTTAACTCAAATGCCACCAGCCAGATTTACAGCGGTTTTGCGGGAGGGCAGTACACATTCAGAAGCCTGGCTGATTTCATAGCCCGCCGACCCTTGTTCCTCCTGCAACTGGTGGGCATTGATGGGCTAACTGCCAGTGAATCGGGGATATTGCCTGACTTCTGGCAGCACGATCTGTCCTTCTACATCCAGGACCATTGGAAAATCCACCCGCGGGTGGAGGTGAATATGGGGCTTCGCTGGGACGGAGTCTGGAATCCGAAGTCGAAGTTTGGGTTGCCTCCCGGCACAGTGCCGGTGGGAAAACCTCGAATAAGCAGCGACGGCGTCGAAGTTGATCTTTCACCTACGACGAACCTGGGTAATATTCCCAACGACTTCAATAATTGGGCACCGAGGGTCGGCGTAGCCTGGGACATCAAAGGAGATGGGAAGACTATCGTTCGCGGCGGCATGGGCTTTTATTACTCAGCCACACCTACTATCTTCTGGGCCAGCGCGCTTTCCGGGCCGGGTTTGCGCGGAGCAGTGCTTTCTATCCCATTCGATCCATCCACCGGAATGTCCCTGCTGCCCCCGGGAGCCCCGGTGCTAACCTACCCTGATCTGTTGCCTTCGGCGGCTGATGCGACTCTGGCTGCCTTAGTTCCGCCTCCCGCTATCGAATACGCGGACCCGAATCTCCAAAGCGTCCGCGTTCTCAACTTCCAGGCTGGAGTGGAACGAGAAATTGTACCAAGTCTGAGTGTCTCGGCTACCTACACCCAGAATCGCTCGGAGAATCTGCGCACCGGCGGCTTCTTCAGTACCCCGTGGGACCGGAACGTCTTTTGCGATCCGGCAACCATTGCCGGGTGCCAAATTAATGCGACTTCTGCTTTCATTCCTGGAAGCCAGTTCGACCAATATGGACGGACGATAGACGCATTCAACCTTCCGCGCCTGGATCCGGGTCTTGGCATTGCGAATGAGATCTCTAGTTTCGGAAAGGGTCGCTACCATGCCTTGCTAGTTCAGGTGAGAAAAGCATTCAGCGACCGCTTTCAACTCGGAATCAACTATTCCGTATCGGGCAACAAAGACAATGCGAGCAGCGACCGCGACACAGACGCCTTTAACGGCCCATCCGACCCCTTCAAATTTCTCGTGCTTGACTACGGCCGCAGCCAGCTCGACATCCGCTCTCATCTCACTGCGTATGGTTATTTCGTCCTTCCATGGGACCTCCATTTCAGCACAATTTTCACCGCCCGTAGCGGTCGGGCCTTTCCGGTATGGGGCAGTCTCTGCAGCGATCCTGGTGTTGTGGCTCCTTTCGGCCTCGGAGGGGCGACGGGAATGGGTTTCCAGTTTCAAGACGCTCAGCAATGCTCTAACAACTTCGACCCAATCCGGCCGGTTGTGAGCGGAGAATTGCTTTCGCGCTACCCGATTCGGAATGACGGTCTTTTCAATTGGGACATCCGCTTAGGGCGGGCTTTCCCTTTAGGTACAGACCGGCTGAAGCTACGCGTGACGTTTGAGGTATTCGACCTGACCGATAGAAAGAACTTCTTCACCAGCCCGACTGCGGCGCGTGATGCCATTTTGGGCGACCCAACCTTCAGACAGCGAAACCAGTTTGTATCTACCCGGTCTGCACAGATCGGGTTGAAATTGGATTGGTAGGGTTCACTGCTGTGGGCCAGGTCGGGCGATTGGGGTGGTTCAATCTCAGGTGTAACTGAGTTGGCCAATCCTTTTTCCCAGGCGGAGTTACTTTGTGATTTTGAGAAGGTTTATTCTGACTGGCATAGTCGCTGCATGGTTTGCTGCGGGCAGCGTGGCCGAAGCTCGGGCGCAAAGTCTGTCGCCTCAAGAATATGAAAATCAAGTAAAGGCGACTTTCATATACAACTTCTCAAGGTTTATCGAATGGCCGGCGGAGACTTTCACCCGTGGCAAGAGTTCTTTGACGATCTGCGTACTCGGGAACAATCCATTCGGTGGGGCCCTTGATTCGATTGAGGGCAAGAATGTCCAGGGCAGGAAGATCGAGATCGAGCGTTTGGCGGGTTTATCGAAATTGGATGCCTGCAAGATTCTTTTCGTCAGCTCCTCAGAAAGAGAGCACCTAAAAGAGATTCTGGAATCAGCAAAGCATTCCCGTATCCTGACGATTAGCGAGATCAACCAATTCACCCAGGCCGGAGGGGTCGTCGCCTTAGCCATGCGTAAGGACAGGATTCACTTTTCCGTAAATCTGGACGCTGCAAATGAAACAGGAGTAAAGATAAGTTCCACGGTGTTGAGACTGGCTACCATCGTCAATTACGCCCATCAAGGGGAGGGAAGATAAGATGTTCCGCTTTCGAGACCTACCGATAAAACGAAAGCTGATTCTGATCAACACCCTTACGAGCATCGCTGCATTGCTGGTGGCCAGTGCGGCCTTCACCTCTTACGAGGTGATCACCTTCCGCCAGAAAATGACTCGAGACCTGGAAATTCTTGCAAAAATCATCGCCACCAACAGCACGGCTGCACTTATGTTCAATGATAAGAAAGGCGCAGAGGAGATTCTGGCGGCATTGAGCGCGCAAAGCCACATCCGAATGGCGTGTGTCTATTCGAGTGAGGGGAGAAAGTTTGCGGGATACGTTCACCCGGCGGTAAGCATCGGCTGTCCGAATCATCCTCTGACCGACGGCCACAGTTTTGGGGCTGACGGTTTTGGTTTGTTTCAAGGGATCTATTTTGACAAAGAAAGAACCGGCACCATTTATCTTGATTCTGACCTGGAGGAGCTGCGTACTCGGCTAAAGCGGGATGCTGGAATTGGCGTCCTCGTCCTGTCATTGGCCTCTCTGTTGGTTTTCTTCTTATCGTCAAGGCTACAACGCTTGATCTCCCAGCCAATCTTGCATTTGGTGGAGACAGCCAAGCATGTTTCTGACAATAAAGACTTCTCGGTGCGAGCCACAAAGGCCAGCCGGGATGAATCCGGGCTTCTCATCGATACCTTCAACGAGATGCTGACCCAAATTCAGGAACGGGACAAAGAGCTAACCCAAAAGAATCTGGACTTGGAAGAGACGCTGCAAAAGCTTCAGAAGGCGCAACAAACGCTCGTAACGCAGGAGAAAATGGCATCTTTGGGGTCACTCACCGCTGGCCTGGCCCACGAGATCAGGAACCCTTTGAATTTCGTGATGAACTTCGCGGGGCTTTCCGCCGACCAGGCGGCGGAACTGCGGGATGTCATCTCAGAAGTCCGCGACAAGCTGGAGCCGGATTTGGATCAGGAAATCAGCGAGCTCCTCAGCGATATCCAGGGCAACACGAGCAAGATTAAAGAGCACGGCGACCGGGCCAACCGGATTATTACGGGGATGCTTCTCCATTCTCGAGGCGTTCCTGGCCAAGTGCAGCCGGTCGACCTTAACAAGCTATTGGATGAATATGTTGACCTCACCTATCATGGAATGCGCGCTAAGGACACCCAGTTCAACATCAATATCAAGCGCGACTACGATCCAGCGGTTGGAATTGTCCAAGTCGTCCCGCAGGACATGAGCCGTGTGTTCCTCAACCTCATCAATAACGCCTGTTACGCAGCTGACGAGAAGAAGCGGTCCTCTGGGGCAGAATTTTCTCCAACGGTCAGTGTGATTACAAAGAACCTGGACGGCGCCGTGGAAGTCCGTGTCCGTGACAACGGCAACGGAATCCCGCCTGAGTCTCTGCACAAAGTCTTTGAACCGTTCTATACCACAAAACCAACTGGCGAAGGAACGGGATTGGGGCTCTCCATCAGTTACGACATTATCGTCGGAACACACCAGGGGGAGATCCGGGTTGAGAGCGAAGAAGGCAAGTACGCCGAGTTCATTGTAGTGCTCCCGAAAGTATGAGAAAGTTGCTGGCCTGGTCATGAATACAGGCCCGCCCGCGCAAGGCAGGAATGTTGTTTTTATCAGGGTCCTAACTTAAAATGACATGCAAGTTTTGAGCTCATCATTCGGGGCTGCCGAGGAGCGGGCCTTATAGGGAACGCCGCGATCGATTTCGCTCTGATAAGATACAAGCCGCGTCTTTCTGAACCTTGAGATTAACGGCAGGCAATCAGTACACGAGGAACGCAAGGGACCTGGCGGCTGAGGAGCACACTCAATGTCCTACAAGATTCTCATTGTGGACGACGAGCCCGATCTCGAGCTTCTGGTTCGGCAGAAGTTCCGCAAACATATACGCGAAAGAAAGTTTGAGTTCAGTTTCGCGGGGAACGGACAAGAAGCCCTGGACAAACTCGACCAGGACAAAGAGATCGACCTGGTGCTGAGTGACATCAATATGCCGGTTATGGACGGCTTGACGTTCCTCGGCCGATTGGAGGGCATTGAACGGCTTCTGAAAGCGGTGATTGTCTCGGCATACGGCGACATGCAGAACATTCGGACAGCGATGAATCGAGGAGCTTTCGATTTCGTGACCAAGCCCATCGATTTTGATGATCTGGAAATCACGATCAATAAGACGATCCAGGCAATCAACCACCTCAAGCAAGCGGAACGGGAGCGGGCGCAGCTGATATCTATCCAGCAAGAGTTGACTGTTGCCGCCCGCATTCAGCTCTCTATACTTCCCCGCAGCTTTCCGCCCTTTCCTGAACGAAGGGACTTCGAAATTTTTGCGGAGATTCTCCCAGCCAAAGAAGTGGGCGGAGATTTCTACGATTTCTTCCTGATCGATAATGACCGGCTCGGTATCGTGATAGGCGACGTTTCTGGAAAGGGAGTCCCGGCAGCAATCTTAATGGCGGTGACACGGACGTTGTTACATGCCACGGCACTCAAGAAATCTTCACCGAACGATTGCATGGACTACGTCAACGACATTCTTGTCGGACAGAGCGACCCTTCAATGTTTGTGACTGTTTTCTATGGCATCTTGAATACTCGAACTGGTGAATTGGAGTACTGCATCGCCGGACACAATCCCCCTTACGTTTTTAGTGCCGGAAGCGTCCGTTCTCTCGACGTTCCCCCCGGCAGGATCATGGGGGTGATTCCCAACTCGAATTACCGGACCCATCAGGCTCAGCTCAGGGCGGGAGACACAGTTCTGCTGTACACCGACGGTGTGACCGAGGCGATCAATACGTCCGATAGCTTTTTCTCGGAGGAACGGCTGGTAGAATGGTTTCAACGTTCCGGAGGTTTGCCTGTAGAGGAAGTTGTCAGCGGACTTGTTGGGGAAGTACAAGCGTTCGCGGGGGGGCACGCGCAAGCAGACGACGTGACGGTACTGGCGATCCGGTATTTGGGATAAACAAGTGACTGCCTTGTGCAAATCCACTGTTTCGCCGGAAACAAGCCTCAAAGTTCAACACTAAATCGGACCGACCAAAGATCGGTTGCATTGTGTCATCCCGACTTCCAGGGTGTGAGGTCTCCTAAAATACATGCGTCAAATTTTCACAGGATTGAACGCGAGTTGTCTGGCAACGGCACTGACCCTGGCCTGCGTGCTGGCAGGATGCAGCCGCTCCCTCAAACCCGGAACTCCTGTCGTGGGATTTCTCGATTTCGTACAGGACGATACCCTGGCCAAAGCCCGGCAAGGGTTTATCGAGACTCTGGATGAGCACGGCTTCAGTGAAAAGAAAGGAACCATCGAATTCGTTTACCGCTGTGCTCAGGGCGATCAGCCGACATTGATCCTGGCCTGCAAGGACCTGGTATCACGGCATCCTGTGCTTGTAGCCACTTGCCCTACCCTTTCGACCATTGTCGCGGCCCACCAGACGCCAGATATCCCGATCCTGATGATGGTTTCGCCGCGGCCCGACATCGTGGGTCTGACCATCGCCGGAGGTGCATTCCAGGGCAACCTGTTGGGAGCGTACGAGACTCTGGACTATCTTAAGGAAGCCCCCGTTATTATCCACCAACTGACCCCTGGGGTGCGCAGGGTAGGACTAGTGTACAACCCTGCTGAACCCCAGTCTGTGCTGGCACTGAAGGTGATTCGAAAGGCGTTCGCCGAGCAAGGCCTGATTCTGGATGTGGCCCCGGTGGATTCTCCGACGGATGCGGTCATGGTGGCTCAGGCCCAGATTGCCAGAGGGGCCCAGGCGTTTTTCGCCATGCCAGACAATACTGTCTTTGCCTCGTTCGAGGCACTTAAGAAGGTCTGTGACGAGGTGCACCTGCCCATCTATTCCAGCGAATCAGGTTTGGTCGCACGGGGAGCGTTAGCCGCTTACGGCGCGGATTTCTATGCGTGGGGACGGCAGGTTGGGGAACAGGCTGCACACATTCTCGAGATTGGTAACGCCTCTGGAGTGCATCTGGAACTGGTGAAGGTCCGGAAACGCGTATTCAACCGCCAGTCGGCAGCTTTCCTGGGGGTTCAGATACCGGAAGGTTTTGAACCAATTTCGACGTCGTCGCCGAAGTCCACAAGAACCTCAGAAGTATCCGCATTGGCATATCGGCTCGTATCTTTCCCAAACCACTCCGCATTCCCGCCGGGAAATCGCCAGCGCCCGTTTCGACTAGGCGAACCTTAAACGCCAACGGGAGATTGGGGAGAACTCGAGCTCATGCTCTTGAGTCGAGCAAATCAGATTCTGCAAGTAGAGGTCGACTCCCGAATTGATCGACCACACGAAGTTCTGTTTTCACTCCGTCCGATTCCAGGTTATCCAAGTACGAGACTTTCGACCTTGACTAAGAACGCGTAATGAGATTGAATAGTTTTCCCACGCAAACAATTCCTTCAGGGCAAGAAAATCGGGGCGTAGCTAAATGGTAAGAACCATCAAGAGTCTGTCGCTGGGGTTTCTCCTGATTTTTCTCGCTGCCTTGTGCCTGCTGGTTTCCGACTGGGACAGGCGTACAGGAACCCCCCAACATATACCACGTGCCGCGGTCCTTCAGCATGCATCCACCCCGCTTCTTGAGGATGCAGTGCGCGGCATGGTCGATAGTCTGGCAAAGGAAGGCTTTGTTGAGGGCAAGACGATCACCTATCAGCGTTTCAACTCAGAAGGCGACATTTCGGTAAGCAATTCCATAGCAAAGGAAATTGTGAACGGAAATTTTGACCTGGCCCTGACCTCGAGCACAATTTCCATGCAGACACTCGCCAACGCCAACCGGGGCCACAAGATGGTACAGTTTTTTGGTGCAGTTGCCGATCCCGCGGCAGCCGGCGTCGGCATTGACATGTCGAAACCGCTGGATCATCCCGCTAACCTTGTGGGCATAGGCAGTTTTATCCCAGTCGACCGGGCGTTTCATATTGCCCGAGAAATGTTCCCAGCATTGAAAGTGGTCGGGGTTGCGTGGAATCCCTCGGAGCCCAACTCGCGGGCCTTCGTGGTCAAGGCGCGCGAGCTATGCAAGCAACTGGGCATCACGCTGCTGGAAGCCAACGTTGACAACTCCAGTGCGGTCGGCGAGGCGATTAGCTCACTCGCCTCGCGCGGCGCGCAGGCCATCTGGGTGGGCGGGGACGTCACATTGGCCGTGGCCATGGACGCGGTGATTGCAGCAGGCCGCAGAGCGCATATTCCGGTCTTCTCGCTTATCCCGGGTAAGCCGGACCGCGGCACATTATTCGATGCCGGAGCAGATTTCTACCGGGTGGGATTGCAGGTGGGCGAATTGGCCGCGCGAGTCCTGCACGGCGCCGATCCCAGCAAGATACCCATTGAGAATATCGTGCCGGAATACCTCGTCGTAAATGAGTTGGCTTTGAAGGGACTAAAGGATCCATGGCACGTTACACCTGGACTTCGTACCAGAGCTGCGATTCTGGTTGATGAGACCGGCATCCACAATCGTATGGCATCGGAGTCCGCTGAGGCTGAGGTTTCATTGCATGCTCCCCCGGGGAAGAAATTCAAAATCGGGCTGGCCTTCTTTGCGCCGGAGCCGGGCGCTGATTCGTGCATGAAGGGCCTTTTTGACGGCCTCAGGAAAATGGGGTTTGAAGAAGGCCGCAATCTGACCGTTCAGAAAGCTCACGCCAATGGTGAAATCCCCAACATTACGCCCATCATGCAAAACTTCGACAACTCGGATGTGGATTTGATCGTGGCTATGACAACACCTTGCCTGACGGCCGCCTGCACTACCGTCAAACACAAACCGGTCGTGTTTACTTACGTCTACGATCCCGTTGCCGCCGGAGCGGGAAAAACGATGGAGGACCACTTGCCCAACATCACCGGTGTGGGCTCGTTCCCTCCTGTCGAAGACACCATCAAAGCAATACAGGAAATCGTGCCTGGGGTCAAAGCTGTTGGAACGCTTTACAACAGTTCTGAAGCGAATTCCCGAAAAGTCGTGTCGGTAGCCCGCGATTTGTTCCGAAAGCATAGGATCAAACTCGATGAAATCGCCATCACCAATACCAACGAAGTTTTCCAGGCAGCCCAGACTTTGGCCTCACGAAACATACAGGCAATTTGGATTACGGGAGACAACACCGCCCTGCAAGCCTTCAGCGGCATTGCCAAGGTGGCAGCGCAGGCACGCTTGCCTTTAATCATCAACGATCCGGAGTTTACGGACCAGGGAGCGATCATGGCGGTGGGCATCGGTTGGTATGAGACCGGGCTGGCTGCCTCCAAGCGTGTCGCGCAAGTTCTGCTGGGACAGAACCCCAAGAATCTGCCTTTTCAAAACATGGCTGTCCGAAAATTAGTGGTTAATCGCAAAGTGGCAAAGCAATTGGGCATTGCTTTCCCACAAGAAATATTGAAGGATGCCGAGGATTTAGCGAGTCAATAACTCTGTACGGGAGGCAGGGCTGACGGACCTAATTCCTAGGCTGTTAGAAATCTCGAAACCGGAATAAAGCATGGACATCAAGAAGCGTACTCTAGGCAACCGTGCGGAGATACAAGTGGTCGGTCACTTGGACGCATATTGGGCGCCACATCTGGGAGCCGCCCTGAATGATACGGTACGTCAAGGCTCACACGAAATCTCTTTGGATCTATCTGAAGTCAACTTTATGAGTTCAGCTGGGCTCGGTGTACTGGTCGCGTGCCACAGACAATTGCAGGCTATTCGTGGGACTCTAGTCATTTCCAGCGCTTCGGATCAAGTCCTCAAGTTGATTAACCTTTCAGGCTTGAAAGATGTGCTGCTCCATGTGGAAAGGCCCGTACCAGAAAGCACGGTAGCCGCCCACCCCCCTCCTCCAGGCCCAAAGCGCGGCGAAACATTTGAAAGAGCCGAGGGGACGTTCGAATTGTTTACGCTTTCCCAAGGGTCAAAACTGAACGCGAGCCTGATCGGAGATCCTGCCCTTCTGCGCGGTTGCAGGTTCGGGAAGCAGAATTGCAGCACGCATGCCTTTGAGGAATCAACCTTCGCCGTAGGCGTTGGGACGCTCGGGGATCGATATGAGGATTGCGAGAGACGGTTCGGAGAATTCCTTGCCGCCTCAGGCGCGGTCGCCTACCTTCCTACTGACGGAACGAATGTGTCCGACTATTTTGTGCCTGCGGGTTCTTCCGTGGCTAACGTGCAAGTCTGTTACGCGGCTACATTTCGAGGACTGTTCGCGAAGATGGCACGTTTTGAGTCGAAAAAGGATTTGCGGTCTGTTACTCTTACGCAGCTGGCTCAGGCTGGCCTGGAGCTTGTTGGCGCCGAAAAATTAGGCATGGTAATCGTGGCGGAAACGACAGGTTTGATTGGTGCGGCGTTACGCCAGCCTCCGACGAAGCCTGTCTCGGAACATTCGCCTTTCAAGTTTCCCGAAGTCCGAAGCTGGCTTTCCTTCACTGCCGAGCGAGCTTACGCGCACAGTCTGGCATTGGTGGTGGGCCTCGTGACCCGCGGCGACCCTGGGCCACTGGGATCGATGCTTCGTCCAGTAGGCCCGGAACCGGATCTTGTCGGGCACTTTCATGCCGCAGCTTTCACTTACCGTTACCTCCAAAAAGGCGAGATCGATTTGAAGGATACGGTGCGTTCCCTATTTGACAATGACGCGCTGCAGGGAGTGCTGCATCTTTTGAGCGACAATCGTCCCATGGAGGGAGTTGGAGAAAGTGAGTTCGTCCGCGGCGCGATCTGGATGGGACCCATTTCATAGTTTTTCCATGAGGAACATTACATGAGTTTGCTCATTGGAGCTTTGACCATCGGGTTGATCCTTTCACTGCTCGCACTTGGGGTCTTCATCAGTTTTCGGATCTTTGAATTCCCCGATATTACGGCGGATGGTTCAAGTACTCTGGGTGCTGCCGTGGCAGCGGCTCTTATCGTCAACGGGAGTAATCCGGCCCTCGCGACCGCCGCAGGTTTCGCGGCAGGATTCGTGGCTGGTTCCGTGACGGGTGTGTTGGCTGCTAAGTTCAAGATCAATGGCCTGCTTTCCGGCATTCTTGTAATGACCGGATTGTATTCGGTCAACCTCCATATTATGGGCCGCAGCAATGTTCCGCTATTCTCCTCGATAACACTTTCGACCTACGCCCAGGGCGCGGGTGCGAAGTTTCTCGGAGGGTCGGAGCCGCTGAATATTCTGGGTTGGGAAGTCTCGGTGCTCGACGCGTCCACGTTGGTGCTGGTGTTTCTTTCGATTGCTCTGGTAGGTGCAGGGCTTTACTGGTTCTTTCAGACGAACCTGGGGACGGCCATGCGTGCCACAGGCGACAACTCCCAGATGATCCGGGCTTTGGGAGTGAGCGATGAGAACATGATCATACTCGGCTTGGCGGTTTCAAATGGGCTCATCGGACTTGCGGGGGCCTTCCTGGCTCAGTACCAGGGGTTTGCCGATGTGCAGATGGGAATCGGGATGGTCGTTTGGGGTCTGGCAAGTGTGATCATTGGCGAGGCACTGGTCGGGTCACGTTCACTTGGCTTGATGATTGTGGGAGCGGTCATGGGTTCAGTGCTCTTTCGTCTGCTGGTAGCCATCGCCCTGCGATTGGGGTTGAATCCAAACGATCTGAAGTTGATCACGGCCGCCTTCGTCTTCGTCGCACTGGTTCTCCCCGGAATGGTCAACAGACTCAAATCTCGGACAATAGGACATTCACGTGCTTGAAATTCGTCAGGTTCGCAAGGTGTTCCACCGTGGCACACCCAACGAGGTGCGCGCCCTTCAGGGGGTTGATCTGGCTACGAAAGGTGAATCTTTTGTCGTCGTTATTGGCACGAATGGCTCCGGCAAAACGACCCTGCTAAATGCCGTGGCAGGAACCATTATCGTGGACTCCGGATCGATTTTCTTGGACGGCAATGACATTACCCGCTGGCCGGAGCACCGGAGAGCCAAATTGATCGGGCGCGTGTTCCAGAACCCTTTCAGTGGTACAGCTCCCCACATGACTATCGCAGAGAATTTGGCTTTGGCAATCTGCCGGGGACGTGGTCGCGGGCTTGGCTGGGCATTAAGCAAAGGGTCGTTGAGCGCATTTCGCGACCGGGTGCGGCAACTCAATATGGGCCTGGAGAATCGGTTAGATGGCCCCATTGGGACCCTTTCGGGCGGTCAGCGGCAAGCCTTGACCCTCCTGATGGCAACCTGTTTGAGACCCCAGTTGCTGCTTCTCGACGAACATACCGCAGCGCTTGATCCCAAAAGCGCCGAACAAGTGATCGAGTTGACAGCCCAGATCGTCCAGCGAGAAAAATTGAACACTCTGATGGTAACTCACTCAATGCGACATGCCGTTAATCTTGGCAACCGATTGATCATGATGAATCACGGAGAAATCATTCAGGATTTTCAAGGGGCGGAAAAGCGCCGCCTGCGAGTCGACGATCTGATGATTCGCTTTGATGAGGTGCGCCGGGCCGAGCAGCTTGACGAGTCCGCTGCCCAAATGCTCGAGCTGCTTTACGTGTGAGGCATCGACTTGCGCATTGACACGTTTCCTTGGGCATGGTTGCGTGCTAGATCTGACAAATGGCAAAGGAGTCCCGGCTATTTTGATAGGAATCGGTAGACCGGGTGAATCGACAATGCGGCACCGAGGCCGCAATGAAGAGCCTGCACCCTGCAGTGATGAGGTTTGTAGGGGAAGCGGAATCGATCAACTCCGGGAATGGCGGTAACACGGGAAGTTCTAGCATCAACTCTCTTCTCCAGTGTACTTTGTTAATGGCCCCACTCTTGGGAACTCCTCTCTAAGACCAAATTGCAAGGTCCGCCTTATGGTTGATGAACGAGGTCAGAGAGGCGTTCGCTTGATCTTAAACCCCGAGCAACGGTCGAAAAAACCGTGGCTCACCTCTGCCCCGCTTTCCCAAACCGTGGGTCAGGGGTTCGAATCCCTCCACGCCTACCATGTTTCCCCTTTTAAGTTCAGACGGTTAGGCGATACTCTGATTTCGCCGGAAAGCCCCCAGATGGACCGATTGTAGTGGAACGACGCACATCAGCGGCCTTTCAGGGGAGCAAAAACATTCACAAGAAATTCCACTCAGGAGTGGTGGCTTCAGTATCTAGCTCACCTACGCCATGTGACCTTCATTGTCACATGAAAAATCCCCACTTCTGCAATGACAACTTATCGCCGACTGGATTACTTCCTAGTGGCCCGTGGTCCAGGCTTGACCGTCAGATTTGAAACGCAGACCAGATCTACGGTTTGCCGACTACACGTCCACTTGTGTTGTGATGCACACACTTGAAAGTTGCTGTGACGCGTGACAATGGCCGGTTCCCACTTTCGTTCGACCAAGACGCAGCCGAAAAGTCATACCACCATAAAGACTCGAACTCACGGAATATGAGAATCAAACATCACAAGAATCAACTTTGCACACGCGCTGAATGCTTGTGGTATCGTGAACAGGCATGGCAAGAGGCTAAGCCAGGTTGGGGATGTGAGGCTCTGTACCACGAACCTCACTAAGCAATCAACCCTGGATACGCTTTTCGTAATCCCGCTTGCCTTTCACGCTGAATAACTACTTTCTCAACTTTTGCACCTGGGCTTGGTCGTGAGACTTACCTGAAACTAGAAGATTTGAGGCCGCACGTGGCGCTTCATTATTGGCACACATTCACGAAGTGCAGTGAGATTTCCATTGTCAGCAGAGTGGTGGTTTGCCTGATCGTCACTCTCGCTCAGCCTTTGCATCTTCAAGCCCAGCACAACTTCCAGTCTTACCTAAACTCTCTGACTGCACGGCAGGACGGCTCAGTTATTGTCATCAATCCTTCGACGGGCGCGATACGTGCAGCTTGGAACCTGCGGCGCGCCACGATGGACGCCTATCCTCCCGGGTCAACGGGCAAGATAGTGGAGGCTGCCGGGGCGCTCGAGCAGGGCCTGCTCACGCCCAGCGACCGCATCGTCTGCCGACGCATTCCTCCTCTGCTTGGTACCGATTATCGTTGTGTTCATCCTCCCGCGCCACAGGGTTTCACTGTTTCTTCGGCGCTTGCGAATTCCTGTAACTACTTTTTCACCGTCATCAGCCTCAGGCTGAATGCACAATCACTTATCCACTGGTATTCCGTTTTTGGATTTGGAACGCCGGCGGAGCTCGACGGAATGGCCACCTCACCCGGACGAGTGCGCCTGGCACAGGGTCCACGAGCAAAGGCACTGGAAGCTATCGGCGAATGGGGCGTGGTCGTTACACCCGCACAATTGCTCGAGGCCTACGTGCTGGTCGCCAATCAGGGTGCCGTCTGGCCTTTGCGGACGAAGGACGTTCGGCGGCGCCACTCCCACCCATTCCGACAAATCACGGCGAAGCCATTGACCTACCAGACCATCCTCAACGGCCTTGTTGCCTGCGTCCGTTTCGGCACCTGCCGCGCGGCCGCTGTGCCCGGCGTGCAGGTGGCGGGCAAAACGGGTACTGCTTCAGCTCTCGACGGAAGCCACACCACACACGCATGGTTTGTGGGTTTCGCACCCGCCGAACGGCCGGAAGTCGCACTGGTGGTTTTCCTTGATCGCGGCACGGGAGAGCACACGGCCGCTCCCCTGGCGGGAAATTTGCTTCGCCATTATTTTGCGACCATGCGGAAGGGAGGGGAGTCCGTTGCGCGGCATTAAGCGCCAGGTCTTTTCTGCCACAGTGGTAGCGCTACTGCTGTTTACTCCGTTCCCGACGCTGGCTCAGACGTTTCGTGTCCAGATTCATTCTACGCCCCGCGGGCCTTACACAGCCCAAAACGCCGCTCGAAAAGCGCCTCGCCCCACCATCATCACAGTTGACATGGACGCTTACGTGGAAGG
>DATLWV010000178.1:0-26178 GCA_035576145.1 Terriglobia bacterium | reverse complement strand
TTCACCGGCCAGCGCAGTCCCGCGAAAACGAACCACGGGCGCGTGCCCGTCTGCTGCCAGATCTGCCCCCACGGACCAAACACCTGGTCCCACACCACCGCTCCTGTCTGGTCCGTCACCATGGTGGTTGAGTCAATGGCGTCCGCATGCGCCAGCCACGAATAGGTGCCGCCCATGCTGATGTGCTGCCCCGCCACCCGCGACCAGTAAACGTCCCAGCCCGTCCAGTTATGGGCGGGCCACTGGTCCCACGTCCCCACGCGCCGGCCCGTAATGTCCACCGGGTACGTCAGCGTCATGGCATTGCCCTGCGAATCTGCCTGATAGTCCTCCACCCGCTGCCCCAGCGCATTATACACCGGGCACTGCCACGGCCCCGCCGTAGTAGACGTGGGGCACTGCGAGAGAGGATTGGTTAGGATGAAGGAAAGCTTCACCCGCCCCTCGGCATCGTAAAGGTAGCCAGGTCCTTCGAAGCTTGAATACAGGATCTCCCTTGCACCATGGCGAAGTGACACCGGCGACAGCATTCTTCCAGCCTTGAGCATTTGTGCCTCAGGTCCTTTGCCGAAAGGCGCAGGTGATTGCAAATGGCTTTCTTTAAACCGCAATCAGGCATCGCCTCCTGCACCCCTGTTGCACCTGCATAATAGGCTTCAATAGTAGCCTACAACCACTGAAAAGGCCCCAAAATGAGACGTACGGGATTTTGGGCCCGAAAACTTAATAAAATTGTAAGCTATTGATAATGCTAATGATAGCAGAATTTACGGGATTTCAAATTTCGTTTATCTGCAATTTGTGTTCACATATGAAACAGCGTGTAAAAATTGCACTGTCTCAAGATTTTGCCGTTTTCACCACGCGAGCATAGACCGCAACCACCTGCTCCGCCACCTTCTCGATGGAGAGCTGCGCGCGTGGAGAATCTCAATTGTGGGGTTCTGCGCTCGCGCTTCCGCCACAGTTGCCTGGATCGGATCATAACGCTTGCGCTGCTCGGTGGGGTCGAAAGGAAACAGGACGCACTTCTTTGCCGGATCAAGCTTCGGATATTCGACTCAGTTGGGGGGCAGCAAATCCATCCCCAAGGTCAGCCGAACTCAGAAGATGAAAGAGGATCATCGCCTGTTGCCGAGGGTAGGAGCGTTCGTCTTTGAGTATCCCGTAATCTCCCGTGGAAAAACCATAGCTCCCGTCGGGGCGCTGGCGAGCAAGCACTCGCGCAAGGCATCGCTGGGCCGCTTCGTTGGTTTTGTCAAGGCCCAGGCAATATGCCTGGTGGAGAGCCGCGCCGAGTCCCGCCGTATAGTAATTGACCTCAGGGCCGCCGCGTTCGACACTCGCACAGTCATTGGCGCACGGGCCGTTTAGCCTCACGCCGCGCCGCAGAAACTGGAACAGCCTGGTCAGGATGGGCATCGCCCCCAGCCCGGGACGCAGCCGCTCTGACCGACACAGGTGCAGGAATTGGTGGGCGTTGTATTGAAAGCACAGGTAATGGTCTCGCGCCTTCTCAAGCGGACTATCCACAATGTACGGAATTTCCCCGCTTGGCAATTGGACTGCGGCGATGAACTGGAGAAGTGGTGAAACGTGCTCAAGGAATCGTTCGTCGCCGGTGGAACTCCACAAGCGCAGAAAAAACCAGACAGCAATAACTGAATTGTTGGGCACCTTGCCGCGCGGCCTGTCGAAGTAATTGATGGCCTCTCCGGGACTGTGAGGTTGGAAGCCAATCCTGTTAATGATGAAGTCATAAGAGCAAATCGCGGCGTGGAGAAGTTCCGGACGCGAGGTGCGCGAATAAGTCGCAAGCAGTGCAGTCGAGCCCCAGATGCTCTCAAGCGCCGCGATCAAGTGGCGCCTTTCGGGCAGTGGATACGGCCAGTAGCCTTCCGCTGTTTGGAACGCCAGCGTTGCCTTAGTGCTTTCAAGCGCAATGTCGCGGCAGCGGCTGTTTCCTGTGGCCTCATAAAGCATCCAATTGGCGAGCACCCAATTTCCCTGGGTCTGCGTAAAGACGTAATCATCGCCCCAGGGAAGGAAGTCGAGAGCACTCTTTGCAAAACGCCAGAGGCGAAGGTTGAACCGCACGCCGGGGTCGGGGCCGTACAGCAATCCATTCGAGTAATGTCGTTTAACTAAGAATTGGTGGAGACCTACGGCCGCTTCAAGTAGCTGATCACGAGTTGGCATACTATGAAATCAAGATTTTGGATTTTGGGTTACCCGGCCTCGCCTTACTCAACCCTGCAAGAAGCACAAAGGAAGGAATCGATTACCTCCCATAGAGTCTTTGAACTCTCACGCCTGCACGGCCCCGGCGAATGGGTTGGGTTCATCCACCAACATGGATGCACTAGTTAATCGCTGGATAAAGCACTCGATGAAGAGGCGGCAACTTCCAAGGGCTCCATCCGCGCTAGGTTGTGGGTTCGCCTCCAGCTTACGTGCGGCATGATGACCCTCTCGTCGGCCCGGTCACGGTATTTGAGGGCGATATGCAGCAGGGAGTCCAGGAGGGCTTTGGAGAGCAGATGCGGCCGCAGCCCAAGGTCCATGAGCTTGGTGTGGCGGGCGTTGTAATAATGTTCTTCCGCTTCCACCCTCGGGTCTTCAAGATGGCGGACCTTCACCTTCAAGCCCAACTTCTCTCCGGCTTCCTTAACCAGTTGCGCCAGATCAAGAACCGAAAACTGCTCCGTAAACTGGTTAAACACGCGATATTCGCCGCGCGCCGGTGAGTTCAGACAGGCAATTTCAACGCAACGAACTGTGTCCCGAATATCAAGAAAACCGCGCGTCTGGCCACCTGCGCCATAAACCGTGAGAGGATGCCCGATCGCGGCTTGCACGCAGAAACGGTTCAAGACTGTTCCGAAGACTTCGTCATAATCGAAGCGGTTGATCAGCGCCTCATCGCGCTCGAGTTCTTCGGTCAGCGTCCCGTATACCACGCCCTGATTGAGATCCGTCGAGCGCAGGCCCCAGATCTTGCAGGCAAACATGATGTTGTGGCTGTCGTGAACTTTGGAAAGATGATAAAAGGAACCAGGCTGCTTCGGATATGGCAGAAGGTCTTTACGGCCGTTATGATGAATTTCAAGAAAGCCTTCCTCAATGTCAATGTTGGGGGTTCCGTACTCCCCCATCGTCCCCAGCTTCACCAGATGGCAATCAGGGACAAGATCTTTCATGGCGAAGAGTACGTTCAGCGTGCCGACCACGTTATTGACTTGTGTGAGGACTGCGTGCTCCCGGTCGATCATCGAGTACGGGGCGGACCGTTGTTCACCGAAATGAACTATAGCCTCGGGGTTAAACTCCTTTATTGCTGCGCTTAGGACGCTGTAGTTTGTGAGATCGCCCACAAATATTTGGATCGACTTTCCGGAAACATCTTTCCACGTTCTGACACGCTCCTCAAGGGTACGGATGGGCGTAAGGGTCGGCGCCCCAAGCTCGTGGTCCCACAGGCGGCGAATAAAACTATCCATGATGCCGACTTCGTGCCCCTGGCCCGACAAAAAACACGAGGTCGGCCATCCGCAGTAGCCGTCACCTCCCAGAACCAGTATTCGCATCTTTCCTCCTGACAATCCAAAGGCACTGAAGGGCTTCCCCGAGCTTCCTCATGTGAAGAGCCGAAGACCCCGCTGGAGATCAGCCCTGTTCAATCTTGTTGAATTCGCCGACTCATCTCGCATCCCTCATCTCTGATGGATCTCAGCGGCCAGCGGTTCCAGCTTCGATGTCCCAACCATGCCCACAGCCTTGCGTAAGACCTCGGGCAACTCATTTGCGGCCGTTCGCGCAGATATTATGGCCTCCGTTTACGAGGGTCATTAGACTGACGGCCCTTTGCTATTCGAATCGCGTGCTCCGGTCTCTTTGTCGGAGAACCTCCTCGAAAACGGCAGCAACCTTTTCTGCCATGCCCTGGATGGAATGTGGCGCCAGGCGCTCCCGGCCGTGACTGACGACAGAGTGACGGCACACATGGACAAGCTCTTCAGCCACCGATGCTGCGTTTCGCGGCACGATAAAATTGCCTTCGCAGTCTCCAATCGTCTTGACGACATCCCCTACATCAACGGAGATAACAGGCAGATTTACCGCCATGGCTTCCTTTACTGTATTCGGTCCGCTCTCGCATTCCGATACGATCACCAGCACATCCGCCGCGTTGAAATAGAGGGGCATGCGTTCCTGGGGAACCCCGATGACTTGCAGGATGTCGATTTCCGGCACTTCGGGTCGCGCCAGCCGCACTGCCTCCTGGACCAGGTCGAAGCGCTTCCTCGCAATCTTTGGATCACAGGGAAACAGGACGTACTTTTTCATTGGATCCAGATGCAGCGCCCTGCGGGCTTCCGCGCGGTCCATCGGCTTGAAGAGGTCCAGATTTACCCCCACCCGGACAACCTGTGCGGTCTGGAGCCGCAGGCTGTGTTTCATCGCGTCGCTGATCACAATAACGCCCTCGACAAGGCGCGCCAGGATAAAGCTGGAGATCTGGAAGAGTCGCCCCTTCAGCGTTATACGGCCATGCCGATCGAACTCGCCGAGGACATCATCACCCATGAATTTCACCACCACAGGGACATCCCATTGAAACCGGGCGACCCAGCCCGACAACCCGAAATGGGCGTAAATCAAGTCATAGGGTTCGGCCGCGACGCGACGCCGCACCTCGAAAATGCCTCGAAGGTAATTCACTACGGACTCGCGGCCGTTGACGAAGAGCACGTCATAGTCCACGCCGAGGGCCCCCAAAGATTTCATCTGCGCCTGAATCGCCGCCCCATAGCTCGGATCGGCATCGGTTGGCCAGAGGTTGGTTACTACCAGAACGCGAAGACTATGCGCGGCCTTGGCACAAGCCTGCGGAACGCCTAAGGTTCCCACTTGGGACATGTTCGTATTCTTACGTTAAGACGCTGGAGGTGTCAAGGATTGGGGTATCGCGCTTCCAACACACAACAGGAGCACATCCATGAGTTTTGCGGGCATGAGGGCGAATTCGTCGTGACTGCCAGCCCGCCGGCATCGTATACTTGCGTTGCCCGGGACTGCAAGTCGCAGCCACCTGCTTGCGCAGGCTTGTGGCAAGTAATTTGAAGATGGCCGTACCTCACCTGATCAAAGCTATCGTTCCGTTACAAGCCCGTCAGGCCTTGCGTCGGATGGCCGTGCGGGCACGCATCCGTGGAAAGCCGTTCCCGTTTTCCGTTTCTCCCCCGCAATCCGAGACTGCTCTGGATTGCGTCGTCGCCTATAACAGATATGGTGCTTATTGCGTGCCGGTTTCCGGCTTGCGCAGTTTCGCAGCCTTGCACGTGCTTGCAGGGGATGTTTGGGAGGCGGCTACAATCGATTTCATTACAGCTCACTACCATGGTGGCGACATCGTACACGCGGGCGCATTTTTTGGCGATTTTCTGCCTGCCCTGGCCTTGGCATCGGGTCCCGGCAACAAGGTCTGGGCGTTTGAACCTCATCCTGAAAGTTATCGGTGCGCACAAATCACGATAGACCTCAACCAACTGGCCAACATCGAATTGGTCAATGCAGGACTGGGCGAGCAGCCGGGTACGGGAGAACTTGTCACGCACGACCGCAGGGGTGCCGGGCTGGGGGGCACTAGCACTATGTCTCCACTTGGGTCGGACACCCTCCAGGCGGAAGGAAAGCGCAGCAAGGCAGTCCGGATCGTGACCATCGACGGGGCTGTTCCTGAGCATCGGCGAATTTCCATGATCCACCTGGACGTAGAGGGCTACGAAGAGCGTGCTCTCGCAGGCGCCCTGCGCACCATCCACCGATGCCGGCCGATCCTGTTGGTGGAGACGGCTCCTTCCAATGCCTGGGTGTCTGAATATTTGCGGCCGCTCGGCTACCGCGTTTCAGAGACGGTGCTGGGAAACACCGTTCTGCGTTCCAGCTGATTCAGCGACATTAGCCGTATTCTTATCGATCCCGGCCCGGTCCCATCCTTAGCTTTCCGCCTGTTTCAGGAGCGAGCCGATTTGAGAGAGTCTAACTACTCGCAGCACCAGGAGTGTGGCAAAGAAGGCCAGTACACCGGACCCGCATGCCCCGCACAAGAACATAAAATTGCCTATCCCAGTCTTCGGAACGGCCAAACTGACCCTCAGGACCCAAACAGGAAGCGCCGCCAGGACAGAGGCTGCCATCACCTTGAGTGAGTAACCCGCAAGCGATCTGTCCATGCTTTCCCTGACACTTCCCAGGTTGCGCGCGTAGGCCATTGCGCAGGGAACCATGAGACTGGTCAACAGTGCCAGCGGTATGCCGGCCGTTGTCCAGTGGAATACAACCACATAGATAAGGTCCAGCGCCAGGTTCAACCCAGCCTGAACCATCGCTAAATGCAGAAAAGCTGTCACTTCATTTCTCGCAAAAAAATAGAAATTCAGAATCCGGAGGCCCGCAAGAAACGGAAGGCTAAGACTGTAGTAGAAAAGGATCTGGCCCATCAACACCGTTGCGTCGAGAGTGAAGCTGCCCCGCTCGAAGATCAGGCGGATGATATTTGGAGAGAGCATCAAGCAGAACACTACAGCGGGAGAAATCAACAGCAACGTAATTTCAATTGCGTGGCGGAGTCCGCGCCAAACTTGCTCCCGATCATTCCGTGCGAACGCCCGCGAGAGCATTGGAAGGGATGCTGTACCCACGCTACCGGCCAGGAGGTCTGATAGGGTGGATATGATCTTCACGCCATAGCCGAGCGCGGTCAGCGTTCCCGGCGGCAGGTATGAAGCGATGATCCGTTCGACCACCACCAGTCCCTGCCGTCCAAGCGAAGTCGCCATTTGCACAGTGCCGGCGCCGTGCAGGTTTCGAAACGCCTCACCAGAGCCCTCCAGCGTCAGCGAGTAACGCACGGGAGAGGTAGTGAACAGGTAGGCCGCGAAGATCCCCAGTTGGATCAAATGACCGGCCACGTAACCTAGCACGATGCTGTAAAACCCGTGGCGCCTGAAACCAAAAACGACGCACGCGATTACCGTGACGTTCCTGAGAAAATTCCCCGAGGCCGCTATCACAAAACGACGCTGGCTGAAGAGGAGTGAGCGTATGACCTCTGCGATTCCGGCAGGTGCCAGAATCAGAAAAAGCCAACGGGACAGCTGGATGGCGAGAGCAGTTTCCTGCGGCGTGAAACCGGGCGCAATCCCTCGAATCAGCAATGGCGAAGCCAGCGCACCAAGGGCGGAAATCCCCGCCAGGCCCAGAAAGACCACGTTCGTAGCGTAGCTGAATCCCCCCCACAATTCTCGCTCGGAATGGCCGGCATCAAGAGATGAAAAGAAAGGAACCAGCGAGAACTGGCCTGTCACCCGCAACAGGTTCGTCATGATGTACGGAATTGTGAAGGCAGCGTAAAACGTGTCAGAGTTTTTCGAAAGCCCAAGGTGGGCAGCAATACTCGTTTCCACCAGGATGCCCGTCAGGCTGCCGAGGAAGGAAAAGATACCCACCACCACCGAACTGCGGAACATCTGGTGTTTGACAGTCATGAATCATCCACGGTGAGAAGAAAAACCGCGGACCTCAAATTCCGAGGTTCGCCCTGCCCACTCGAGTCAATCGACCGGCAGGTCCTTGCCGGCCACCGCTTCAAACTGTTCCACCACAAAAGGAGTTGAAATGACGAACAGAAAAACCATCAGCACGGGTGAAGTGCCAAAGTTGAACTCAAAAATTCCTTCCACCACAAAAGCCAGCCAGCCGGCGATAGCTCCATCAATCAACCAGCGGCCGGTGCGGCAACGGCGGCGGACTTTCCACATCTGCCACAGCAGAGCACCCATCAGCCATATCCAGGCTGCCAGGCACGGAAGACCCCTCTCCGCCGCGAACTGGATGACGTTATCATGCATATGCTCATGAAAGCCCGCTTTGAGCCTCTGCCCTCGGGGAAGATAAAGATCATACACCTGCGGAATGTTGTCGGGTCCAACACCTACCCAGGGGTGGGCCTTGATCATGTTCAGACCCGCCTCCCATATTTCAAACCGGATGGATAACGCCGGGTCGCGAGAAGGATGGAGGGCCAGCCAGAGACGCTCATGCACCACACGTGGGGCAAAAAGGTAGATCAAAATCGCGAGTACCGGCAAGGCCAGCACCCATTTGGGTTTCCATCGCCACAGCAGGTAAACGAAGGCAACAAAGCATCCCAGCCAGACCCCGCGCGTCAAATTGAGGACAATGGAAAACGCCACCACTGCCGCCACAACCCACCACACCCGCCGTACCTTCAAGGCAAACATCAGGAAGGCCGCCAGGATGACGAAGACCAGCATCTGCTGGCCGCCGAAGTTCATCCAGTGGCCCATCAGGCCGGTGATTCGGGTGGTGATCATGTAGGGATAAACGTGATGCGGATGTTCCGCGCTGACCATGCGGTATTGCCTGACAAACTGCTCCGCCGCAATCAGGCCGACGATCGCGGCTTCAATAAACAGGCCCTTCCAAAGCCAGGACAGATGCCGGCTGTTGGCGATCAGGTTCACCGCCAGCAGGATAATCAAAAACAGGACCAGCTTGCGAACCGCAAACCATCCCGCGGCGGTATTAGTGGCCCAGAAAACAGAGATCACGGTAAACAGGCAGAAGAGCAGCAGCGGCAGCTTGATGCGCGGGAAGGCGATGCGGGGGCGGTTGCGAAGGAGGTGCGCGGCAAAAAGGAGGCCCGCGACGGCCAGAAACGCCTGCGTGACGGCGATGGAAACGAGATAGGTGAGAACCGATAAGCTAAAGAAGACCGATGCCCAGCGGGCAAGTCTGGCTCGGGGAAGTTCCGCGCGCACAACACTGACAAGATTGCTAACGTTTTCCACTCAAGAGTTGAGACTGTATTCAACTCGGGCGATAATTTCAAGAGGGAAGGTGGCTGGAGGTCCTTGTAGGCCGTGAAAAGTCTCCAGGGCCGCGGGCTCGGCGGTTGTCTACCGACTGGTTAGGCGGCTGAAAGTAAGTGCTTGTTTTGCCTGCGTTTCTTGACAGGGATGGCCCGCAAGCTATAATTGTAGTTTTGGACGAGTGAGGCCGAAGTGTTTATCACCCTCCAGGAACTGGAGCTTCACCGAGTATCGGTATCGGAAACCTACCTGCCGGGCGCTCTGGACTTTCAAGAGGCTGAGTTCCGGCAGGAGACGCCTCTAACGGTTAAGGCCGAGGCTGAGCTGGCTGGGAGGGAAATTCGAGTTCGCGGGCATGTCTCCGGAGTTCTGGAGGCTTCCTGCGCCCGGTGCCTGGAAAAAATCGAGGTGCCGGTTGAACTCGATTTCGACCTGCCTTATCGGCCGATGGAAGAAATCGCCCGGGAAGAGGAAGTTGAGGTTGGGCAAGACGAATTGAAGGTGGGCTTCTTTTCGGGTGACGGTGTGAATCTGGCCGACATAGTGAGGGAACAGGTTCTACTGTCTGTCCCCATGAAGGTGGTGTGCCGGCCTGACTGCCGGGGCCTTTGTCCGGTGTGTGGGGTGAACCGCAATGCCAGGGAATGCGGTTGTTCCTCGCAGCACGAAGATTCACCCTTTGCTTTCTTGAAGAAAATGTAGGTCAGGTAACTGCTGGCCGTGTTTTACTCGGGGTTGGTGTGTGGGCCGCCAACGCCCGGCCCGGCGCCCACGCAAGAATGAATCTAACCTTGCAGGACCGGCAAGGCCGCAAGGCAACTTGATTTGAAGGAAACGGTAAGATGGCAAATCCGAAACGGCGACATTCGAAGGCACGGCGCAACCGCCGGCGTGCGCATGATCACCTGAAGCGGCGGTCTCTTTCTGAGTGCCCCAACTGTCATGAATCGAAACTGCCCCACCAGGCGTGCCCGCGTTGCGGCCACTACAACGGACGGGAAGCGATCCTGGTGGAAGAAGCGGCCTGACGGGTCTGAAGCTGTGCCAGGTATTGCCTGGCCCCGCAGGGATAAATCGTCATTCTGGTGGCCCAATTAGACCATGCGCGCGATTGCTGTTGATGCAATGGGATCGGACACAGCGCCTCTGCCTGAAGTTGAAGGCGCCGTTCAGGCGGCGCAGGCGGGACATGCGGAAGTCCTTCTGGTTGGCCCCGAGGATGTACTGAATCGCGAACTGGCCAGGCGGGGTGCAAACGGTCTTAAGATCGAAGTGGTCCATGCCTCTGAAGCCGTCACCATGAAGGATGAGGCCGCCAAGGCTTTCCGGCGCAAGCGGGACTCTTCGATTCGAGTGGCCGCCCGGCTGGTGCGCGATGGAAAAGCTGACGGCCTGATCAGCGCCGGGAACACAGGCGCGGTGATGACCACGGCGAAAATCCTGCTGGGCACGCTTGAAGGCGTGGACCGGCCGGCCCTGGCCCAGGTTTTCCCCTCTTCGCAAAACGGGAAAGCTTCCGTCCTGCTGGACGTGGGCGCCAATGTGGATTGCAAGCCCCTGCACCTGGAACAGTTCGCGGTGATGGGTGAGATTTATTACCGCGTGATTTTCGGCGCTGAACGGCCCCGGGTGGGGTTGCTCTCAAACGGGTCGGAATCCCATAAGGGCAATGAAGTAACGCGCGAAGCTCTGGCGCGTCTAAACGAGTTGAATCTGAATTTCGTCGGCAACGTCGAGGGCCGGGACCTGTTCAACGGCCGGGTGGAAGTCATCGTTGCTGACGGCTTCATCGGCAACGTTGCGCTGAAAATCAGCGAAGGGATCGTCGACACGGTTTCAAGCCTTCTGAAGGAGTCCCTTTCGAGCACTTTTTCGTCGAAAATGGGCTACCTGCTTTCGCGAAAGGCGTTCGGCCGGATGAAGAAACGGCTGGATTACTCCGAATACGGAGGAGCGCCGCTGCTGGGCGTCAAGGGAGTTTGCATCATCTGCCACGGTGGATCCAATGCCAACGCCATCAAGAACGCCATTCGCGTGGCGGCGGAATTTTCCGAGGGACGCGTCAACGAGAAGATTGAGCGCGAGCTGGCCCTCGCTTCGCTCAGCAAGAACTAAGAGGGTTTTTCAGGAGCCATAATGGTTGCAACGGGAATCCTGGGCACAGGCTCAGCCTTGCCCAAGAAGGTTATTACTAATTTCGACCTCGAAAAGATGGTCGAAACTTCCGACAAGTGGATCACGGAGCGCACGGGCATCAAGGAAAGGCGCCAGGCTGCTCCCGACGAGACCACTTCCACTCTGTCGGTTCAGGCGGCTGAGAAAGCGCTGGAGATGGCCGGCATCCCGCCCGACCAGCTTGACTTGATCATCTGTTCCACCATTTCTCCTGACATGCCTCTGCCCGCCACAGCTTCTCTGATCCAGCGGGAACTGGGGGCCGGGACTTGCTGCGCCTTTGACCTGGCTGCGGCCTGCTCGGGGTTCCTGTTCGGGCTGACAGTGGTGGACCAGTTTGTCAAAACAGGGAAAGCCAAATACGCCCTGGTGATCGGCGCCGAACTGCTTTCGCGGTATCTTGACTATCAGGACCGCGCCACCTGTGTGATTTTTGGTGACGGCGTTGCCGCTGGCGTGCTGGGCCCGGTGAATTCCGCTTCAGGCATCCTCGCCTCTGAGGTCCACACGAACGGAACCTATGCGGACCACCTTTATATTCCCGCCGGTGGGACGGCGCGGCCCGCAAGCTGTGAGACGGTCCAGGCGCGGGAGCATTTCATCAAGATGCGCGGCAACGAGCTTTTCAAAGTGGCCGTGCGGAGCCTGGAAGAGGTTTCCCTCCGCGTGATGGAGGAGGCCAACGTCCAGCCGGGCGAGATCGATTTGTTTATTCCGCACCAGGCCAACTTCCGCATAACCGAGGCTGTGAGAGAACGGCTTGGAGTGCCGGCTGAGAAGGTTTATTCCAACATCAATCGCGTGGGCAACACATCGTCGGCATCGATCCCCATCTGCCTTGACGAATGCGTGCGCAGCGGCCGGATTAAGAAGGGTGACCTGATTTTGATGTCCGCTTTCGGCGCGGGCGTGACCTGGGGATCGGTCTTACTGCGCTGGTAGCGGAAGCAAACGCCGCTGGAACAGGCGGCGCAAGGGCCTTCCGTCCCAAGATAGCCTGGCTAAACTGGAGATTTGTTTTTGTCCGAAATAGCTTTTCTTTTCCCGGGGCAGGGTTCGCAGGCGCCCGGAATGGGCCTTGAACTGGCCGAACATTTTACCCGGGCTCGTGAAGTTTTTGACGAGGCGGACGCTGCGCTGGGATTTCCGCTCTCCAAGCTGTGCTTTGAGGGTCCGGCTGAAGAATTGCAGCTGACGGCCAATACGCAGCCTGCCATTCTCGCCGTTTCTGTTGCAGCGGCTCGGGTGCTGGAAGAAAAAGGCATCCGGCCTGATTATGTTGCGGGACACAGCCTGGGAGAATATTCAGCTCTGGTGACGGTGGGCTCGATTGAATTGGCGGACGCGCTGCGCCTGGTACGCAAGCGCGGCGAATATATGCAGGAAGCGGTTCCCGTTGGCCAAGGTGCCATGGCGGCGTTGCTGGGACTCGAAGAGGGCGCCGTTGACGAAATTTGCCGCCAGGCAGCCGGGGATGAAGTTGTTTCCGCGGCCAATCTGAATTCCCCGGGGCAGATTGTGATTGCCGGAAATCGCACCGCAGTGGAAAGAGCGGTTGAGCTGGCAAAGGCTCGATGCGCCAGGCGCGCCATCTTGCTGAACGTCAGCGCGCCATTCCATTGCAGCCTGATGAAGCCCGCCCAGGACCGCTTGTCTGTTGACCTGGATGGGGTTTCAATCAGCGACCCGCGGGTCCCGCTGGTGAATAACGCTGATGCAGTCGTGGTCCGCACCGCTGAGGATGTTCGCGACGGGTTGAAGCGGCAGGTAACGTCCCCGGTGAGGTGGACGGATTCCATGCTCGCGCTGCGCCGGGTAGGTGCGGACGTTTTTGTCGAGGCTGGCCCCGGAAAAGTGCTCTCAGGGCTGATGCGGCAGATTGACGGCGAAGCCCGGACGTGGCGGGCGGGCGACGTGGCGTCGCTCGAAGAAGTGGTTGGCGCGGTGCAACCGCAGTAGGAAATCGAAGGCCGGGCGGTTATGGAAGTTCAATCCGCCGGTTCATTTTTGTCGGGGCCTTGCCCATGAACTTGAACGAACGCGTTGCCGTGGTGACAGGAGCTTCCCAGGGAATCGGGCGGGCCTGTGCGCTGGTGCTGGCGGAAGCCGGCGCGGACGTCGCCCTGGCCAGCCGCAACGTGGAAAAGCTGGAAGCCGTGGCGCGAGAGGTCGAAGCGAAAGGACGCAAGGCCCTGGTGCTGAGCGTTGACGTCGTGAGCGCGGAATCCATCAAGGCGGGCATCGGCAAAGTTTTGGAAACGTGGAAAAAGATTGATATTCTGGTGAATAACGCCGGCGTCGTGCGGGATAATTTACTTTTGCGGATGAAAACCGAGGATTGGGACGCGGTGTTGCGAACAAACCTGGACGGCGCCTACCATTGCATCAAGGAGGCATTGCCGGGCATGGTGCGGCAGCGGTACGGCCGCATCATCAACATCACCTCAGTGGTGGCCCAGGCGGGAAATCCGGGCCAGGCCAATTACATTGCGTCGAAAGCGGGCCTGATCGGGCTGACCAAAGCCGTGGCTTCAGAAGTGGCGCGCAGGGGTATCACCGTGAACGCGGTGGCGCCGGGCTTTATTCAAACGCCCATGACGGACAAACTGCCCGACGAAGTCCGCCAGAAGCTTATGAGCATCATCCCGGCGGGCCGAATGGGAACCGACCTGGACGTTGCGTACGGAGTTCGCTTCCTCGCCTCAGAGGAAGCAGGTTATATTACAGGCCACGTGCTGAACGTGAATGGTGGGATGTTCATGGCCTGATGGTGGTCCGGGCCAGGTTGGGAGAGAAAAGGTTTTACGGAACGATTTCGGGACCAGCATTTTTGCCTTACCGTGCTGCATGGTAGCCGCAACAGACGGAAAAGGGGAGCTTGACGCCCCTGCAGCGCAAAGTTAGAATAGCCAACCCCATGTAGGGTCAGGAGGATATATCAATGGCTTCGCCTGAAGAAAAGGTTAAGCAGATTATTGTTGAACAGCTTGGAGTCGATGAAGCAGAAGTAACCCCCACGGCGCATTTTGTGGATGACCTTGGGGCCGATTCGCTGGACATCGTGGAGTTGGTGATGGCATTTGAGGAGGCGTTTGAAATCGAAATTCCCGACGAAGACGCCGAAAAGATCCAGACCGTGAAAGATGCCGTCGACTACATCCAGGCCCACGTTAAGCCGGCGAAGAACTGACGGCTCAGGCCCACAGGAGGACAGATCTTGGCGCGAAGAGTCGTTGTGACAGGGGTTGGCCTGGTTAGCGCGCTGGGGGTGGGAACCGAAGAGACGTGGCAGAATCTGCTCGCCGGAAAAAGCGGCGCGGCCACGATCACGCACTTCGATACCACAGGCTTCCCCGTCACATTCGCTGCAGAAGTCAAAAGATTCGATCCGCTTCGCTTCGTTGAAAAACGCGAATTGAAGAAGATGGGGCTGTTTATTCAATTCGCCATGGCCGCCTCGGAATTTGCCATGGAGCAGTCCGGACTGAAAATCACACCGGACATTGCGGAGCGGACCGGCGTCTACATCGGTTCCGGCATCGGAGGGTTCGACGTCATCGAGCGCGAGCATACGGAACTGATGAAGGGCGGACCCCGAAGGATATCTCCCTTCTTCATTCCCGCGTCCATCGTCAACCTTGCTTCCGGTTTTGTTTCCATCCGCTGGGGCGCCAAGGGACCCAATTCCGCCACCTGCACTGCCTGCTCGTCCAGCGCGCATGCGGTCGGCGATTCCTTCAAGCTGATTCAGCGCGGCGATGCCGACGTGATGATCTCCGGAGGCGCGGAAGCCGCCATCACCCCCATGGGCGTGGGCGGATTTGCTTCCATGCGCGCTCTCTCGGCCCGAAACGATGAACCAGAAAAAGGAAGCCGGCCTTTTGACCGCGATCGCGACGGGTTTGTGATCGGAGAAGGATCGGGCATCCTGATCCTTGAAGAACTGGGTTTTGCCATCAAGCGCGGAGCAAGGATACTGGGCGAGATTGTCGGTTATGGAATGTCCGGCGACGCTTTTCACATCACCCAGCCATCAGAGGACGCTGACGGCGCCATCCGGGTGATGCGGAACGCGTTGAAGGACGCCGGCGTCGAGCCCGACGAAGTGGACTACATCAACGCTCACGGAACCTCCACTCCTTTCAACGATAAGCTGGAGACCAAGGCCATCAAGGCCGTATTCGGAGAACGGGCCTATCAGATACCGGTGAGTTCCACCAAGTCCATGACCGGGCACCTGCTGGGAGGAGCAGGCGGGCTCGAAGCAGGCATCGCAACGCTGATCCTGCATGACCAGATCATTCCTCCAACCATCAATTACGAGAATCCGGATCCCGAATGCGATCTGGATTACGTTCCAAACCAGGCCCGCCGGGCGAACGTCAATTGTGCGCTTTCAAACTCGTTCGGGTTTGGCGGCACCAACGCAGCTTTGCTCTTGAAGCGCTACTCGGAATAGCACAGACAGGCTTGTTCCGGGTTGAAGTTTTCAGCCGGGAGAAATCATCTCTCATGAAGATTGTTGTCTGCCTCAAGCAGGTCCCATCCCGCGACGCCATCCTCAAGCTCAATGCCGCCTCGACGTGGATTCAGGAGGGCGACATCGGCTACGAGGTGAACGAGCCCGATGTCTATGCGCTTGAAGAGGGATTGCGGCTGAAGGAAAAGCTTGGCGGCGAAGTCATTGTTTGCTCCCTCGGTCCCGCCCGTGCCGGCCAGGCCATCAAGGAAGCTATGGCCAAGGGTGCCGACCGCGCCCTGCATCTTGACGACCCGGCTTTTGCCAGCCTTGACGCGCACGGAACCGCCAGGGCGCTGGCAGCCGCCATCCGCAAAGAAAGCCCCGACCTGGTGCTCACCGGGCTTCAATCCGACGACTTCGGGTTTGCACAGACCGGAGTCATCCTGGCGGAAATGCTGAACCTGCCGCATTCAACCATCGTCATGGAAATCCAGGTGGAAAGCGGCAGCCTCAAGGTCAAGCGCGAACTTGAAGGCGGATGGTTCCAGTGGATTGAAATGCCGCTGCCCGCCGTGCTCACCATTCAATCGGGCATTAACAAACCTCGCTATGCCACTTTGAAAGGCATCATGGCGGCAAAGAACAAACCAGTCCAGAAACTGACGGCACAGGTTTTGGGGCTCGATGCCGAATCACTGAAGCCGCGCCAGGTTATTTCCCGGGTGTATGTCCCGCCGAAAACGGCGCAAACCGAGTTTATCGAGGGCAGCCCCAAGGAAATCGCCGAGCGCCTGGTTGATAAATTGAAAAACGAGGCAAGAGTAATCTGAAGTGGTGCCTCGGAAATCAGTGTCCATGTAGCGCCGCCCTTCAGGGCGGCACGTGCCGGTCCTGCTGCAGTGGGACCGGCGCTACATACGAATGTGAACGCGACCGTGGCTGAAGAGATTCTCGTTTACGCAGAGCATCAGGAAGGCAAGCTTGCGCGCCCGGCATGGGAAGCCGTGGCGGCGGCGCAAAAACTTGCTCGGGAATCAGGAACAGTGTGCGTTGGCGTAATTGTTGGCGATAACACCGGGAATCTCGCCCAGGAGTTGGCCTCGGCCGGTCTCCAGGAAGTTCTGACTGCCAAATCACCCGAACTCGCACACTACACGCCGGACGGCTGGAGCCTGGCGCTCCGCCAGGTGATTGAAGCTCGGCAGCCTCGATACGTGGTTTTCAGCCACACCTACCAGGTCCGCGACTTTGCGCCAAAGCTGGCCGCTTCGCTCGACCGCGCGCTGATTGGAGATTCACTTGGCTACCACCGCGATGGCGAGCGGACCATTTTTGTCCGGCAGGTTTTTCAGGGCAAGTTTTCGGCCGACGTTGAGTTCCGCGGCGAGCCGCCTTACTTCGTGTCATTCCAGGCAGGGGCATTTCGCGAGGATTCCGTTCAGCGCGGTTCAGGCGAGGCAAAGATTACCCCAATCGAGGTCAATATCTCTCCGGAAGCCATTCGCACCCGCCCTCAGGAAAAATTCCGGGAAGCGCGACAGGCCGTCGACCTGAGCCAGGCGGAAATCATTGTCGCCGTAGGCCGCGGCATCAAGAAGCCCGAAAACATGGAGCTGGCCCGGAAGCTGGCGGAAGCGCTGGGTGCAGAAATCGGCGCCTCGCGGCCCATCTGCGACAGCGGCTGGCTGCCAATGGACCGCCAGATTGGAAGCTCCGGGCAGACCGTGGCTCCCAAGCTCTATGTCGCCCTGGGGATTTCAGGCGCCATTCAGCACCAGGTGGGAATGAAAGGCTCGCGGACTGTGGTGGCCATCAACAAGGACCGCGAAGCCCCTATCTTTGACGTCGCAACCTATGGAATTGCGGGCGACCTTTTCGAAGTTGTGCCCCCGCTGATTGAGGAAATCAAAAAAGCAAAGTCAGGATGAACTCCGGCTACTTCACCGGGACCCACTCGAAATCAGTCCATCCGGTTTCAACCACCTTGCAGGCGCCACAGTCGAATTTCCTCAGCGACTGCCCGCGGCCGGTAATCCGGTCCTTGCTGATGGAATCGATTTCGATTTTCAAGGTCAGGTGGCAGGTGTTGGCGACCTTTTCCGCCTTCCCTTCCCCAACCACACAGGGCATGTAGATGTCGGAAGTTCCCGCCCATTTCGATCCCTTCAGCTCGCAAGACGTATGGATGTAGGCGCCGCGCTGCGCCGACGCAGGCGGAAGGTTCACCCACTGCGCATAAAAGTGGCTCTTGTCCATCCGGACAAAATATTCCTTGCCCGTAGTGAGTGACCGCCAGACGTCGGGCAATTGACCCGACAGATCGACGCCGGAAGACGCCTGGGGAGACTCTTGGCTGACGGCGCTGGAGCACCCCCAGGCTCCCAGGGCAAGCCCGCAGGCGAGCATGGCAATCTGAATCTTTCGACCTTGTTTCAACGTTTTCTCCTCCATGCTTCTATCGGCGGATTGGCCGTGTCACTCCAAAATTGTTTTCCAAACCCTCGCGGCCGCTACCCATTCAGGAAACCAATCCATATCTAGAGTTTACCCGCGTAACCCTTCTGCGCCCGGCCCGCCCCTTCTTCGCGTTTGTCGCATCCCTATGTTACGATGGAAAATTGGTTCTCGCACAAGGCAGCGGACAGTTTTGTGCCCTCTTGCGGGCCAGACCATAGGGATTCCATCATATGGCACAGCCGATAAACAAACGGCCGCGGGTGCTGAGCGGCATGCGGCCTACCGGGAAGCTGCATCTGGGCAACCTGGTAGGCGCGCTGCAGAACTGGATCAAGCTCCAGGATAAGTATGACAGCTTCCACTTTGTGGCGGACTGGCACATGCTGACCACCGAATACGCCAATACGGCAGAACTGCAATCAAACACCCTGGAGATGGTTACCGACTGGCTGGCCGTGGGGCTCGATCCCGAGAAAGCAACCTTCTTTGTGCAATCGCGCCTGCCGGAGCACGCGGAACTTTACCTGATTTTCGGCATGGTGACGCCGCTTGGGTGGCTGGAGCGCGTGCCCACTTACAAGGAGCAGCTCGACAACCTGCAGGGACGCGACCTGCACACCTACGGTTTTCTGGGATATCCGGTCCTGCAGGCCGCCGACATCCTAATGTACAAAGCCGGCTATGTTCCGGTGGGCGAAGACCAAGTGCCGCACGTTGAACTGACGCGGGAAATCGCGCGGCGCTTCAACCAGTTTTACGGCGAGGTTTTTCCGGAACCACAATCACTGCTGACGCACAGCCCACGGCTGCGCGGGACCGACGGGCGCAAGATGTCCAAAAGCTACGAAAACGCAATTTTTCTCTCCGACCCTCCGGACGTGGTCGATAAGAAAGCTCGGGAGATGATGACTGACCCGGCGCGCAAGCGGCGGCATGATCCGGGCGACCCGGAGAAATGTCCCGTCTTCGACCATCACAAGATCTTTTCGCCGCAGGACGTAATTGAGCGCGTCGACCGCGAGTGCAGAACGGCTGAAATCGGCTGCGTGGAATGCAAAAAGCTGATGGCGTTCCACCTGAATGAATATCTCGCCCCCATCCAGGAGCGGCGAAAGATTTATGAGCGCGACCCTCAAAAAGTCTGGGACGTGCTGGCCGCCGGCACCGAAAAAGCCCGCCATGTTGCGCAGGGAACGATGGGCGAGGTGAGGGCCGCAACCAAGCTGGCGTGAATGATGAACGACAATCGCCCACCCAACCCGGAATCGCCGGAAGAGTTCGCGCAGGAAGCCGCCGCGGAGCCCTCAAAGCGCACCACGCGCGCCGAGGTGCCCGCGCCGCCAGTGAAGCTGGAGGCTTATGAAGGCCCGCTGGACCTGCTGCTCGACCTCATCCGCAAGCAGAAGATCAATATCTATGACATTCCCATCGCCAAAATTACGCGGCAGTATCTCGACTATATTCGGCTGATGGAGGAACTGAACATCGATGTTGCGGGCGAATTTGTCCTGATGGCTGCAACGCTGATTTACATCAAGTCGCGGATGCTGCTGCCGCCGGACCCGACGGCGCCAACTGAAGAGCAGGAAGAAGACCCCCGCGCGGAACTGGTGCAACGGCTGCTGGAACACGAGCAGTTCAAGAACGCCGCCGAGATGCTGAAGTCAAAGCGGACGGTGGAGGAAGCCACCTGGTCGCACCCGGGCATTGACGAGTTCACTGAAGCCGAGGATGAGCCGGGACTTGCCGTCTCAACATTTGATCTGATCTCGGTTTTCAGGGAAATCCTCGAGCGCGCCAAGAAGCGCCCGCAAATCCACGTGCGCCGCGAGCAGGTGACCGTCCGGGAAATGGTGGAGCACGTAAAGCAGGTGATGCGCGAGCGCTCCGGGCCAGTCTCGATTGAAGACCTTGTGGCCGGCTACGTCTGGCGGCAGGCGCTGATCGCCCTGCTGCTGGCCCTGCTGGAACTGGTGCGGCTGCGGGCCATTCACCTTCGGCAGGATGAACTGTTTGCTCCCATCACCGCGGTGAAAAGCAAAAGGTTTGAAGAAATCGTTGATTCAGTAAACGCTGCGGACCTGGAAGAGAGTCTGGGCGAAATCTAAGACTGGTAAAACATGCTGACGGACGAAACACTCAAAGCATTAATCGAAGCCATCATCTACGTCGTGCCGGAACCCGTGTCGCTGGACGCCATCGTCAAAGCGCTGGAGGGCGAGGAACGCGACCGGGTGAAGGCCCAGATTGAACTCCTTGTGCAGGAATACGAACAGCCGGGCCACGGAATTGAAGTGCGCCCCGTTGCAGGCGGCTACCGCTTCTCCTCAAAACCCGAACACCACGAGGTGTTGCGCAACTTTGTCAAAAGCCTGAAGCCGCTGGTCAGGCTCTCGAAGCCGGCGCTTGAAACCCTGGCGGTTATTGCCTATCGCCAGCCCGTCACCGTGCCCGAAATCGAGGAAATTCGCGGCGTCGATTGCGGCGGAGTCATCCATACGCTGCTTGAAAAAAAGCTGGTGGTTACAGCCGGACGCAAAAACGTAGTGGGCCGGCCCATCCTCTACCGCACATCCAAGGAATTCCTGGTCCACTTTGGCCTTAAGGATACCGGTGAACTGCCAAGCCTGAAGGAGTTTGAAGAACTCGCTCGGCAGGCCCTGGGCTCAGACCTTCCAACCGAACTGGAACAGCCGGACGACTCCGCGGAAACTGAATCGCCCGTGGCCGGCGGTGAAGCAGCAGCGACAGAGCACGCCGAGTCTGCTGAAATAACCGAAACAACAGGACCCGATTCGGCCGGCGGCGACAGCCCCCAGGAAGAAGCAAGTGATGCGGCCACCGCTTCCGACGAAACCAGGTCCTAGCCCCCATCAATTTATGGAAGAGCGGCTCCAGAAAATCATTGCCGCAGCGGGCATCACCTCACGGCGCAAGGCCGAAGAGATGATCCTGCAGGGCCGCGTCAGCGTCAACGGGCATGTGGTGCGCGAACTGGGGTCTAAGGCTGACCCCGGCCGGGACAAGATTCGTGTGGACGGCAAGCCGCTGCCCAAAAGTCACGGCCATCTGGTCATCCTTCTGAACAAACCCACCGGCTACGTTTCAACTTTGCATGATCCCCAGGGCCGTCCCACGGTGGTCAAACTGCTCGAAGGCGTGAAGCAGCGCGTCTACCCCGTCGGCCGGCTCGATTACAATTCTTCCGGCCTGATGCTGCTGACCAACGACGGCGAGCTCACCAACTTCCTTACTTCCCACGCTTCCCGGATTCCCCGCACTTATCACGTCAAGCTGGAGGGCCAGCCTTCGCCCAAAGATCTTGCCCGCCTCGAACGAGGCATCGTGCTGGACGGCCGCCCCACAGCGCCTTGCAAAATTCGGGTGGTTTCAGAGCGCGACAAACCGTGGTATGAAATCACCCTGATGGAAGGTCGTTACCACCAGGTGCGCAGAATGTTTGAGCGCACAGGCCAGCGCGTGGTGAAGTTAAAGCGAGTGCGGTTTGCCTTCCTCACAGACCGCGGCCTTGCGCCGGGCGAGTTTCGGTTTCTCAACGCATCGGAAATTGACCGGCTGAAACGCTGGAAACCGGAAGCCGCTCGCGCACGGTGAATTGTGAATGTTAAAATTGCAGATGACGGCATCCCGGCGGCGGACGCCCGCCTTCGGAAACTCTGCAATTATCTCCTGCCCTGATCCTTTATAATTTCTTTTCGCTGGTTGGCTGGCCATGGCACACCGATTTTCAATCAACGAACTGCTTCCCCCCTGGGCCACGCGCATTAGGCCCTACCCTCCCGGCAAGCCCATCGAGGAGGTGGAACGCGAATTGGGCCACTCGGCCGTCAAACTGGCGTCGAATGAAAATCCTTTGGGCCCCTCGCCCAGGGCGCTGGAGGCGCTCCGCAATTCGCTGGACCGGGCCAATGTCTATCCGGACGGCGGCGGTTATTATCTGCGGCAGAAGCTGGCGGAATGCCAGCAGCTCGATATGTCGCAGATCATTCTGGGGGCCGGTTCCACCGACCTCATCGAACTGGTGGCCAAGACTTTTCTCACCGCCGGCGACCAGGGCATCACGTCGCAGTCCGCGTTCTACATCTACCGCCTCGCCATCGAGGAGATGGGCGCGGAGCTTGTGCAGACGCCGCTGCGCGAAAACGCCTTCGACCTCGCAGCCATCGCGCACGCCGTGACCCAGCGGACGAAGGTGATCTACATCGCCAACCCCAACAACCCCACCGGCCGCATGGTCACGGCCGATGACATGGACCGCTTTCTCGGCGCGCTTCCGCCGCGCGTACTCGTGGTGCTGGATGAGGCTTACTACGAATACGTTCGCGACCCCGACTATTCCCACTCGCTCGATTACGTTCGCAATGGCAGGAATATTCTCGTCCTGCGCACGTTTTCCAAAGTTTACGGGCTGGCCGGTCTACGGCTGGGCTACGGCATGGGAAATCCCGAGCTGATCGAGGCCCTCAACCGAGTTCGCTCTCCTTTCAACGCCAACAGCCTCGCGCAGGCCGCCGGCCTCGCGGCCCTTGACGATCAGGAACACGTGGCGCATTCGGTGGAATCGAACGCCCATGAAATGAAGTTTGTGACGGAAGAGCTGGCCCTTGCCGGCGTTCGGTACACACCCTCAGTGGGAAATTTCCTGCTGGTCGATACAGGCCGTGACTGCGAAGAAGATTTTATCCGACTGATGCACGAAGGTGTGATCGTGCGCCCGATGAAGCTTTACGGCTTCCCCACTTCGTTGCGAGTAACCATCGGCAGGCACGAGGATAACGAGAAGTTTCTGGAAAGCCTTGCGCGCGTGGCCAAAACTTCCGCCCAGCGAACAAAGCACTAGACTAATGGCGTAGCGCAGAAGTCACTGACAATGCCAGGGCCGATCGTTTAAGGCTTGGGAGCTTGCCATACCGGACACAATTCAAACCATTCTTGAAACCTGCAAGACGCTGGCCGTGGTCGGGCTTTCCTCCAAGCCTTCGCGGCCCAGCTATGGCGTGAGCTCTTACATGCGGTCGCACGGCTACCGCGTCATTCCTGTCAACCCCAATGAAGATTCCGTGCTGGGAGAAAAATCCTATCCGGTGCTTGATGACGTTCCGGAAAACTTCGACGCTGTCGTCATCTTCCGCCGATCCGAATTTGTGCCTGACATCGTGGAGAGCGCCATCCGCAAAGGCGCCACAGTCGTGTGGATGCAGGAAGGCGTCCAGCATGAAGAAGCTGCCCGGCGCGCCCGCGAAGCCGGCCTGGAAGTCGTCCAGAACCGCTGCATCTTGAAAGAACACGCCAAACACTTTGTAAGCGAAGGAATTTGACGTTGATTGGAACGAACTAGCGATCCATGGCTTGTGCCATGTGCCGAAGCCGTTCGGCCGAATCAGGTGCTGCTTAGCATGTCACGGGTTTGCCAGAACGGGACACTGCCGCGACTCAATCAGCCTCTTATCTGCCGTCACTAATGTAAGGTCCAGCACTCGAGCTGTGGCAGCAAGGAAATAATCTGCAGGGTCGCGATGTGGCATCTGAAGGTTCGCGGTTTCCAGTGCAATGTCGTGGGTGAGCGTGGCTTCGCGCAGAGGGCCTGCAGAGATTGCCTTCAGAGCCCAGTCCTTAGCGTCTTCATTGAGAACAACCCGCCCCTTTGCAGAAAGGACAGCAAGTTCCCACACGCTGATAGGAGAGAGCCACAATTCGTTCCGGCGGTCACGAAGAGCGCGGCGCACTCTTGATGACAGGCGCTCCGGCGCGAGGACGCTCCACAGCCAGATGTGAGTATCCAGCAACAGTTTCATTAGCTCAGGACTTCCCAGTCGCTTTCTTCGCTAGCGGGTTTGACAATGTCCCCCACGATGCGGCCTGTCCCGGCCAGAGAACCCAGCCAGTCCTCCGGCTTTGCCGCAGGGGGTGGCGGGACAACTTCAGCGACGGGCTTGCCGAAGCGTGTAATCAACACGGGTCTTTTCGTCCGCCGGACACGCTCAACCACGGCCAGGCAGGTTGCCTTGAATTTTGAAATGGCGATCTTTTCCATACTACCGTCTCAAGACACTTGTACCATGGTCAATGACCATAGTCAAATTTATCTCAATCCCTCTGGGCGCGCTTCCGTTTCCACTCTTCAATCGCCTGCATTTTTTCTTTCAGCCGCTTTTCAAAGCCCTGGTCGGTTGGCTGGTAGTAGCGGCGGCCGCGGAGGTTTTCGGGCAGGCACTCCATGTCGGTCAGTTTTTCCTCGGCGTTGTGGGCGTACTGGTAGCCTTTGCCGTAGCCGATGTTGGCCATCAGCCCGGTGACGGCGTTCCGCAGGTGCAGCGGCACGGGTTCCGCCACGGTCTTCTGGGCGTCGCCTTTCACCTCGCCGTAGCCCGTGTAGAGCGCGTTCGATTTGGGCGCGAGCGCCAGGTAGACAGTTGCCTGCGCCAGGGCCAGGTCGCCCTCCGGCAATCCCACAAAGTGCACGGCCTGCATGGCGGCCACGGCCACTTCCAGCGCCCTGGGATCGGCCATGCCCACGTCCTCCGACGCCATGCGGATCAGCCGCCGCGCAACGTAGAGCGGGTCCTCTCCCGCCTCCAGCATCCGTCCCAGCCAGTAGAGCGCGGCGTCGGCATCGGAATTGCGCACTGATTTGTGCAGAGCCGAAATGATGTTGAAGTGTTCTTCGCCGGCCTTGTCATAAAGCAGCACTTTGCGCTGGATGGCGTCTTCAATCAGCTTCTCTGTAATCGTTGCGTTTCCCTCGGTGTCGCGAGGGGCTGCGGCCGTGGCTGCTTCAATGGTGTTGTAGGCCGAGCGTGCATCGCCGTTGGCGAATACGGCAATCTGCCGCAGCAGTTCGCCGGAAATCACAACCTTCTCGCCACCGAGCCCGCGCTTCTCATCCTGCAGGGCGCGCTCGAGCAGCGTCACCACTTCATCCGTTGAAAGCGCCGACAGCATGTAAACCTTGGTGCGCGAAAGCAGGGCCGCGTTCACTTCAAATGATGGATTTTCCGTTGTGGCGCCGATCAGCACAATATCGCCGCGCTCGACGTAAGGAAGGAAGGCGTCCTGCTGCGCTTTGTTGAAGCGATGGATCTCGTCAATAAAAAGAATGGTGCGCCGCCCGTAGTGGCTTGTTTTCTCAGCCGCCGCCATTACGTCCTTGATTTCTCGGATGCCGGAAAGTACGGCGCTGAAGCGCACAAAGTCGCTCTTCGTCTTCCGCGCCACAATCATCGCCAGCGTGGTCTTCCCTGACCCCGGCGGCCCCCACAGGATCATTGACGCCAGCTCGTCGCGCTCAATCTGCCGCCGCAACGATTTTTCCGGACCCAGTATGTGAAGCTGGCCGACGAAATCCTCCAGCGTCTCAGGCCGCATGCGGTCCGCCAGGGGGCGCCGGCCCCCTTCCTGCGTTTCGGAAGGCTGTGTTTCAAACAGGCTCATGGCTGATACTTGAATTTTCGCTGCCGCGCAACTTCGTACAGAAAAATGCCCGTGGCCGTCGCCGCGTTTAGCGAATCGGCTTCCGCGCGAATGGGAATGCTGAGAAGCTCGTCCGCCTCGCGTGAAATTTCAGGCGGCAAACCCGCTGCTTCCTGCCCCACCAGCAGGGCAATCGGACCGCGCAGGTCAGCACTGGACAAAGCGGCGGCGCTCTTCGGGTCTGTTCCCAGAATGCGCACTTTCGAGTCGCGCAAAAGTTTGAAAACGGTTTCCGGCTTCTGGCCCGAAAACATGGGCATCCGGAAAATGGAGCCTACGCAGGACCGCACGGCCTTGGGATTAAAGGGATTCACCGTCCCGGCCAGCGCAACCACGGCCGAGGCTCCCAGGGCGTCCGCACTGCGAATGATGTTTCCCATGTTGCCGGGATCCTGTAGGCCGCAGGCGATAACGAGAACAGCATCCCGGGAGGAGGCCACCGCTTTCAAATCGACCGGCGGCAACTCAACCAGTGCCGCAACACCCTGGGGCGTCTGGGTGCCGGCAATCTGATTGAAGAGCCGGCCGGGGATTTGCGCCAGCTCCGCTTCCGCGGGAAGCCGGGCCAGCAATGCCTGATGCTTTTCCGCTGCGTCTGCCGAAACCAGAACGCTGTGGACAATGGCCCGCGAGCGAGTTTTGAGCGCCTCTTCAAGAAAGTGCGGACCTTCACCACAAAGCCATCCGTCACGAGTA
>DATLWV010000177.1:0-3181 GCA_035576145.1 Terriglobia bacterium | reverse complement strand
CAAGTCCTTCCGGCCTACGGCCTCCAGGCCTTGCCGCCAGTAAAGCCCACACCCCTCCCCCAAACCACCCCTGGAGGAGGAAGTTTCTATCTGGCTAAATACCGGAACTTTCTACTTTGCGTTGACAGAAAAATCGGCCAGAACCGCTCGGCCAAGGCCACCCTGAAAGGTCAGGACAGGCTGGGGTATATGGACCTCAAGAAGTGCCTCACGCTTTGTGAGAAAGCGGACACTGCAAGGCGAGCATCTGCGCCACCAGCTTACCAGTGGGACGCCGAGAACCGGATGTTGTCCGTGGACTCGGGATCGACGGCGACCTACAAGTACAATTCTCTAGGCCAGCGGGTTGAGCGCTACTTGCCGAGCGGCTCGTATACGTTCGATTACCTGTTTGCAGTGGGCGGTGAGGAATTAGGCCTCTACAGCGCGGGCGGGGCCACATGGTTCGACCAGGACGTGCCGATGGGTAGACGCGTCCTGGTTAAGTACGGCTCGCCCCTGCGCATGTTGCACGCAAACAAGCTGGGAACGACGACGGTGACTACCGACCAGACCGGGGCGGAGCTCCAGGATGAGCTCTTCTACCCGTGGGGACAGGATTGGACCCGCGCCGGCCAACCCTACGTCATGCACTTTGCCGGGATGCAAGGCTTCGAGAACCCAGGATTAGTTTATCCCACGGACTTCAGAAGATATAACCCTGCTCTGGGCCGCTGGATGAGCCCCGACCCCTTGGCCGGCGACGTGACCAATCCGCAGTCACTCAACCGCTATGCCTACGTGCTGAATAACCCTGTGTCGAACACCGACCCACAGGGGCTCAGTAGCTGCGGTCCGGATAGCATCGCAACTGTTGACACCGGAGGTGTGACGCCCGTCGTTAGTGTTACCCGTTGGGAGCCTTGTCCTGCTCCCGTCTATGAAGGTTCCGTCCCCGGACTAGCGCCGGTGCTTCCCGGGAGCAGGGACAGCAGCAGCGACAGGGGCGAGGGACGGACGGGCGCAAACAGCAAAAAGGGTACCTGGTCCTGTGCGTCTGAATTTGCCAGCAAGTACAGCATTGCGGGCGGGCTTCAAGCGTTGGGGATAGGGAAGAGCGGTGTTGGAGGTTTCGTCACGAATGCCCTTGGTGGCAATGTCTTCAGCGGAGCGACGGATCTTATTCAAAGCTTCAGGAGTGGAGAAGCCGGAGGCCATAACGTCTTTTACAACATGGGTCAAGGCGTAGCCGCCGGGCCGTCGCTGGGTTTTTCGGCAGCCTTTGGCAACCGTCTGAAGGGAACTCCCTGGGCGTCGGGCCCTGTCGACGTTGCGACGGAAGCCGCACTTTCCGGCGCGCAACGGCTTGTGACCGGTGCGGGACAAACCATTCAGACACTAACGGACAATCCGGCAGTATTGGGAAGTGTCCTTGGCGAGACCGGTGAGTGGGCGAGTGGGATCGGTGAGGCCAAGATAATTTACGATGCAGCTTTCTATTTCGGCGGAGCTGCCGGATGTGCATTAGGTGTAGTTCAGTAGGAGTCAAGAGTATGCAGGCTCAAGGTGCCGCTCCATTAGGCGTACAAATATTTATCTTGGTCCTTGGTCCCCCAATAATGGCCTGCCTGGTTTGGCTCTTAAGCCGCGGATGGGCCAGTGGTGTGCAAGGTGGAAGCGTAAGTAAACGGACAAGACGACGCCAGAAGTTGGAGTTTTGGGCTGTACTGATTGGGTTTTACATCATGGGTATCGGCATCTTGCTCTATGCCCACTTTTTCAAGCACTGACCGCGTCTGGCGCAGACGTTGACTTTTGACGTCTGCGATCAATGAATCTGAGTGGGGTGCGTAGAGTGATGCGGTACAGGAGCCGCAGAATTATGGCTGTAAGCGGCTGTGGTCAAGCCGGAGGTTTTATTTTCTGGAGGATGCCTCGATCATTGCAATGGATCGAATGCCATGACCACAACTAAGAGCCTCTCGCTTCGCGAGACCGCAGACACCACAAGGCAGGCGTCTGCGCCAGCCACGGTCCTCCCTGGCGACAGCCACAGTACCGACAGCCACAGCACGGCCACAAACAACAAGGCAAAAGCTAAGTGCTTTTCCCGCAGTTCTCTTCCATGGAATGTTCGGGCAGAACTAAGTATTCTGAGCTGGATGGCACAACGTTCCGGGGGTGTTAGAGGTATCGGAGTCGGCGGGTCGGGTGCATACGCACCACCTTCGTATGGAGGAGGTGGAGGCTCTGTGCAGGCCCTCTGGGTTGCGGATTACTTAGGACAACAAGGATTGTACTGGTCTGTCAGTGCGGGGCCGACGGCTGGCGAGAAGGGACTTGGAGCCGTCGGTGGAATCGAGTACATGACGTCCACTTACAAAACCACCGTCACCATACAGGACGTGGTGAACTCATCCGTTTCGGTCGGAGGTGGTGTTGGCGTCGGGTTCGGCGTAGGGGTGGATATGAGCCTTCAAACAGGTGTGTTCTCAGAAACCATCGGTTTTGGAACCGGCGGCTTCGGGGGAAGCCCGGCCGGCCTGAATATCGCCTCCGGGTTTGTTCCAATCTGCCACGAGTGAGGTCCTTAAGATGCGAATCCTCCAAGTTATGTCCTCGTTCGCCGCAGTCGGCTTCCTTATTGCGGGCATTCTCATCGGTAGTTCGATGGCTCGCGAAGTGGATGAGGCGTTAGGGACAAATTATGACGGAATCTGGAATTCGAACGCCAACACGATTTGGAATGAGCACGAGCGTCTTGTTCCCATGAGTCGCAAGAGGGTGGCTCTCGCTGGGGCTTTCCTGGCGTCTGCTGGATTCTTCATAATTACTTTCCTCGGTCTCTAATGAGCGGTGCTGGGGAAGGGCTCGGCGGTGCGGTAGAATTTTGTCCCCAGGCGAGGGTTTTCAGCGGCACCTTGGGTTTCGGCATCGGCGGGTGGGGTGGAGCATCCGCGTTGAATCTTGCATCCGGATTCATTCCTGTTTGCAAAGAGTGAGGAGGCGGGTCGCATCGACGATCCATAGACCGTAGATGAGTGGAGATCGGGTCCAGCTATTAATATGGGGGCTTGTAGGGGCAGTGTTTGTTCACGTTTGTCCAAATTAGGTTTTGAAAATAGGGGCGGAATCCTCCATAAGTTGAGGTTGTTGTTTTGTGGAAACGATAATCCCAACCGAGAAGGTTCCGCCGTGACAC
>DATLWV010000176.1:0-33645 GCA_035576145.1 Terriglobia bacterium | reverse complement strand
TATCCAACGGGCATCGCATCGGTCACTCTGGATGCGACGGGCCAGCCCAGCTTCCGCATTGAACGCCCGGCCGCATACGACTTCCCGGAACTGACGGCGGCAGACCTGGAGGAACTCCTTTCGCCTGCGCCGGACTGGGTTTATTTTGGGACTCTGCTCCAGATGAGCTCGCAGGCGCGTGAAGTTACTGGAAAGTTGCTTGTCTCAAAGGGCAGCGCGCGGCGCTTTTATGACATTAACCTTCGCACGTCCTGCTACGGGGCCGAACTTGTCCGGGACCTGATGGCTCAGGCCACGGTGGTCAAGCTGAATGATGAGGAGGTTCCTTTGGTTGACCGGATGTGTGGCCGGGTGCATTCCAACCTGGAGGATTTCTGCCGTAAGTACGCAAACGACTTTGGCTGGGAAGCCGTCTGCGTCACGCGCGGAGCCGATGGCTGTGCTTTGCTGGTTGGCGATGAATTCGTCAGCGCTCCGGGGTACGCTGTGAAAGTTGTTGATGCAGTAGGCGCAGGCGACGCCTTCGCAGCAGCCTTCCTCCACGGCCTGGGAAGCAGGTGGCCTGCCCGGCAGGTGGCCGAATTTGCCAATCGAGTGGGGGCGCTGGTCACCAACCGTCCGGGTGCGATTCCTGCCTGGACCATGGACGACATCAAAACGCTGGGCAAGTAGCGCTGCGACTGTTATCTTTGCTGGTCCTGAAGTCGAAGCCGAGTAGGAACCCGGGGCTGAAGTTTATTCCAGCTTTCAAGCGAGTGATATGAAACTGAACCGATTCCTGATCAAGAGCACAGTTGTGGCCGCACTGGGCGGCCTTCTTTTTGGTTTTGATACCGCTGTGATTTCCGGAACTACCCATGCGCTGACTTTGGCCTACGGGTTGACGCCGGGCCTGCTGGGGGCGACGGTGGCCATTGCACTGTGGGGAGCCATCGCCGGCGCGACCACTGCCGGAATTCCCGGCGAGCGGTTTGGGCGCCGCAACAGCCTTCGTGTGCTGGCCGTCATGTACCTGGCCTCGGCGCTGGGCTGTGCCCTGGCCTGGGGCTGGTATCCGCTGCTGTTTTTCCGTTTCCTGGGCGGGCTGGGCATCGGAGGTTCATCGGTGCTGGGACCGATGTATATAGCGGAAATCTCACCCGCAAAGTGGCGGGGGCGGCTGGTCGGCTTCTTCCAGATCAATGTGGTATTCGGTATTCTGCTGGCATATTTTTCCAACTACATGATCGCTCTGATGCATCTCGGTCCGGCCGAGTGGCGTTGGAAGCTGGGCATCGCAGCCATCCCGGCGGCGCTTTTTCTGGTGATGCTGTTTGGGATTCCTCGTAGCCCGCGCTGGCTTGTCGAAAAGCGGCGTGTGGATGAAGCACGGACGGTGCTGCTGCAGGTGGGAGAAGAAAACGCCGAGCAGGAGCTGAATGACATTCTCGAATCGATGCACCTTGAGCGCACCAAAGAGCCGCTGTTCACCCGAAAGTACAGCCTGCCGATTTTTCTCGCCGTGTCGATCGGCGTGTTCAACCAGATGACCGGCATCAACGCCATTCTTTATTACCTGAACGACATTTTCGCGCACGCAGGGTTCAGCGGATTGTCCGGTGACATCCAGGCCGTGGCGGTCGGCGCCACCAACCTTCTGTTCACCATCATTGCCATGTCGGTGATTGACCGCCTGGGGCGCAAGACGCTGCTGCTGATCGGTTCGGTTGGCACGGCCGCCTGCCTGGCTGGGGTGGCGGCCATTTTCTTTACTTCGGCGCATGAGAATTTCCTTGTCTGGCTGCTGATCGGCTACATCGCATTCTTCGGATTTTCACAGGGGGCTGTCATCTGGGTCTATCTCAGCGAGGTGTTTCCCAACCGCGTCCGCGCCAAGGGCCAGAGCCTGGGCAGCTTCTCCCACTGGTTCATGAACGCGCTTATCTCGTGGACCTTTCCTCTCATGGCCGCATCGTCCGGCGCCTATCCGTTTGTCTTCTTCGCCGCCATGATGGTGCTGCAGTTCTTCGTGGTCCTTTTCGTTTACCCTGAGACCAAAGGCATCACGCTCGAGGATATGCAAAGGAAGCTTGGCATTACTTAACTTAAGCGGCGTGGAGCCTGCCGAATCCTTCTGGGAAAGTGGCCAGCTGAGGGATATACTGCTTTCTTTCGTGCCGTCCCAATTTTAAATCTGGCTGAAGCCTGCCGGCTCCATTGAAGACTGGTTTCAGCTTATTTGCCCTTTGAGGGAGGAATCATCGTGAAACGCAGAACCTTTTTGAGAAATACAGCGATGGCAGCTTTGGGCGCTCCGTTGGCGCAGTTTGGAGCGCCCCTGGTTGGCCGTGCAGCAGAAGCCAAGCGCGTGGCCTTTGGCGGCATTATTATCGAGTGCAGTACTTACACGCCGATTCTCACCCGAATGGAGGAATTTCGAGTAGCCAGAGGCCGGGAGCTGGCGGATATGGCCTTGTTCACCCAATTGAAGAGGTACCCTTATCCCTTTCAGCCCACGCTTTTTGCGAACGCTGTCCCCGGCGGGCCGGTGGAAGTGAAAACATATCAGAAACTGAAGTCGGAATTCCTCGAACGCGTGAAAGCCCTGCTCCCACTGGACGGCCTCTACCTGGTTATGCACGGCGCCATGTCCGTCGAAGGCATGCAGGACGCCGACGGGGACTGGATTGCCTCGGCGCGCGAGGTGGTTGGCAAAGACTGCCTCATCACCGCCAGTTTTGATCTGCACGGAAGCCTCAGCCATCGCACCATCGACAATCTGGACATGCTTTCGGCCTACCGGACGGCCCCGCACATTGACCGGGAGGAAACGACGAAGCGTGCCTGTGACATGCTGGTGCATTGCCTCGACCAGCAAATTCGTCCCACCATGGTCTGGTCGCCCATTCCGGTGCTGATGCCGGGCGAACGCAGCAGCACCCGCTACCAGCCGGCCAAGCGACTATGGGGACAACTGCCTGCCATGAATGCCCACGCGGGTGTGTTGGACGCGTCACTGCTGGTGGGATACGTGTGGGCCGACGAACCGAAGTGTACGGCCAGCGCCGTTCTCACCGGCACGCAGCAAGCCGTGCTGAAAAAAGACGCTCTATCGCTTGCACAGCAGTACTGGGATGCGCGAAAAGAATTCCAGTTTGGCGTGCCCACGGGGCCTCTCACCGAAGTCATCGAAAAAGCTGTAAGCCTGCAGACGCACCCGGTGGTGATTTCCGACTCAGGAGACAATCCCACTGCCGGCGGCACGGACGATCGCGCCGACGTGCTGGCGGCGCTTCTTGAGCGCCATGTCCGTAACGTGGTGATTGCCGGTATTTGCGACCAGCCTGCCACCGATGCCTGTTACAAAGCCGGCGTGGGCCGTACGGTTCTGCTCAGCATTGGCGCGACCCTCGATCCCAAAGCCAGCAAGCCGGTGAACGTCACCGGGAAGGTCCGTTTCGTGTCGCACATGGATGATCCGCTGGGGCGTCAGGCTGTGATTGAAACCGAGGGGATCTCCGTAGTGGTGACAGAGCGGCGGCGTCCTTTCCACCACATCAAGGACTTCACCTCGCTCGGAATCGAGCCCACCAGCTTCAAGATTATTGTGGTCAAGGCGGGTTACCTGGAACCTGAAATCAACAAAATCGCCAATCCCAATCTAATGGCGCTCACCGAAGGCGCCGTTGACCAGGACATCGTGAATCTCTCGGATTACCACCGCATTCCGAGCTACCCTTTCCAGCCGGACTTGAAGTGGAAACCGTTTGTGGTGGTTTCCGCTCGGTCACCGCAGAAGGCGTAGCCGGATGGGACACTGCGGGCCGGGGAATTATGCCCTCAGAATGAAACGGAAGCGCGTGTCTTCACCGAACCATTGGATATAATTTGTTCCCCAGGCGTTATTGAACAGGCTGAAGTGGAATCCCTTCGCGAGGTCCGGCTGGTCGTTCGAATAGTAAATCGGCGACCTCTCGCCCAGGCCTACCGCAGGCGCGTCCAGGGTCTCAATCGAGAAGCTCCCGCGGGAATCCTTGTAGAAGACGCCAGTGGTCACCGCATGCATGTGGCGATTGCCGCCCCTCACCACGTCGAAAGGAGAAATGCGCTGGTCAACTTTGTCGAGCGTCCAGCCGTGTTGCTCCGACGCCATCGGAACAAAACTGAGCCACATCGCTTCCGGAAGGCGGTTCGCGGCCTTGCCGAGACAGGTGAAGTCCACGCGAACTACAGGTTCTGAATCAGGGAAAACCACATCAAGATACATCTGCTTCGGCCATGCCACACGATCGGCGTGCTCGGCTGCGGCGTCCGTGATCTGCAACTCGGTGAGAATTCGAAAGCCCTCGGGAACCTTGCCCGCCCAGCAGCCGGCCACGCGCGGCAGCCACACCCGGCTTTCAGCGCCAAACTTTTCAATGTCAGGTTTGCCAAAGTCCATCGGCGCCCACCAGGTCTTTTCAATGATGTAGGCAGCGCGATAGTCTTCGTAATCCTTCGCGGAAAGAGTCTGATATGCAAAAAGCCCGAGCGGATGGTCTGGAGAAGCCCAGTCGCGGCCACCCTCTTTTGCGTGCAGGCGGTGGATAGCTCCCGTCTTGGGGTCGAGTGCAACAGTGAAGTGGGCGGTGTTTATTTCCGGTCCCGCCGTGTGCGGGTCCAGACCTGTTCTGTCTGGAGATTTCGGCTGCAAGGCGCGGAGGTGCTCCTCAGCCTCGCCTCGCAGCGCCGCCGGCAAACTTTCGACCGCCTGGTCGATATCTTTCCGTTTTTCCGCCCAGCTGTTTTCCGCCCAGCGAAAGCGGGGACTGTTGACCACGGTGGCGAGGGCTTTCGGGGTGTAGTGTGCGTAGTCCTTCAGCCGTTTTGTATCAACACCCCAGGTGTGTTCCGGTGGCAGCAACAGGTGCTTCAACAGGCGGAGGTCCGTTGCGTCCCCGACTTTGAACTTGCCCTGGCTGGCCCATTCTTTGCGCAGGCGCATCACTTCACGGTATCGCGCCACTTTAATGGGATCACTGGCGACGCCGTAAATCCAGGTATCGCCGATTTCCTGCGCCACCACCGGCAGGTTGCCCTTGTAGGGTTCTACGGCCAGTGCGATATCACTGAGATTGGCGCCGCTCACTTTCGCTTCGGGGAATTGCTTTCGCAGTCCGGCATAAATCTTCTTCACTTCTGCAACCGAATGCGGGCCGGCGTTGTCGTTCCGCACCTCGATGGCCACCGCCAGGTCTGATCCCGGGATCTGCATGACGCCGCCATAGCCGTGGTGATACATCATCGTTATCGAAGCGCCCTGCGGCTCTTTCCAGACAAAGAGCGGAGGGACTTCGGGAACGGTGCTCGCGCCATTGACTCCGATGTCGAGGAACTTGACTCCGTTTGCGGCAAATGGCGCCACCAATCCGCGGGTGTGCCCGGGAACGTCGCTCATCTTGGCGCCGGTTGTGGTCTTATCGAAGCGCCGGTCGAGCGCCTGGGAGATGCCCATGGCGCCCTCCAGCATGGAGCGGTCGAGCATCTCTGTTTCCAGGTTGAGGGGAACGGCGTACCAGGCCATGTCGCCTCTTTCAATGGCTTGCTCGGCCCGCGTACGCGCGGCGCCGGTGACATGCTCGAGGTATTCATAAAGCAGCCAGGAACCGGTTGACCATACGTAGCGGTCTTCACCTGATTGGCGCATGGCAGCTGCCGTTTTCAATGCCGCAGGATAATATTGGTCAAAGTATGTTGCGATGACAGCCGCCTGGGTGTCTGTGAATCCCACATCCAGGTGGCAGGTGAAAGCCACCAGAACACGTTTGATTTCAGCGGCAGCGGGCGCCGTGGCAGCTTCAATTCCAAACCCGGAGCGGCAGGCAAGCGCTCCACCCGCAAGCAGTAAATGTTTGACGAATTCTCGACGTTTCACGGTTATAACTTCAAACGTTTGTTTTCCTTCCTGCAGGATGCGCCGCCGGGCGACACACCCGGCGGCCATCAGTATAATTGAGCCCCGACAGGTTTGCACGAAGAGCCTGACCCTGGCATTTGCTACAGGGCCGCGGCACAAATCGTAAATAGAATGCGGAGCCGGTTGTTGCATTGTTCTGGACTGCGGCGGCGGCGGGCAATTAGAATATGTGCATCCTCTGTGTATTGCGGGCACTGTTGCGACAATCCGTGCGACGCGTGTGAGTTGAATCCGCCAGGGTCGGGGATGCGTTTCCGGGAGTGAGTTTGCGATGGCGAAGCCTACCATCATAACTGTAGATGACGATGCCGAAGTTTTGCTCGCCGTGGAGCGTGACCTCCGGCGGCGATATGCCGACCGCTATCGGGTTCTGCGAGCAGACTCCGGGATGACGGCTCTCGAAGCGCTTCGCGGACTCAAGCAGCGGAACGACGCTGTGGGATTGCTTCTGGCAGACCAACGAATGCCGCAGATGACCGGCGTGGAGTTTCTGCGTGAGGCGATGAAGCTTTACCCGGACTCCAAGCGGGTTCTTCTTACGGCCTACGCCGATACCGAAGCGGCGATTCGAGCCATCAACGAAGCTGAGGTTCATCATTATCTGCTGAAGCCATGGGACCCTCCGGAAGAGCACCTTTACCCGGTAATCGACGACCTGCTGGACGATTGGCAGGCATCTTTCCATCCCCGTTTCGAGGGCGTTCGTGTCCTCGGCACACGCTGGTCATCGGACGCATACGCTCTAAGGGATTTCCTGGCACGCAACCAGACGCCATACCGCTGGCTTGATGTCGAGACGGCGGAACGCGATCCTGAAGTGCGCCAGCTCTTGGAGGCCGTTGGGGCCGAGGCATCCGGCCTGCCAATGGTGTTTTTCCCGGACGGTTCATCTCTGGCAGCTCCCGGCCCAGCGAAAGTGGCCGAAAAGCTTGGCCTGCGTGTACGGCCTGAAATGGCGTTCTATGACCTGGTGATCGTCGGGGGCGGTCCGTCGGGCCTGGCGGCGGCTGTTTACGGAGCTTCAGAAGGCCTGCGGACAGTGATGATTGAAATGCAGGCTCCCGGGGGCCAGGCCGGGATGAGTTCCCGAATCGAAAACTACCTGGGCTTTCCCTCCGGCCTGAGTGGTGGTGACCTGGCCCGGCGGGCCGTGGCCCAGGCCCGGCGATTCGGGGTGGAAATCCTCACGCCGCAGCACGTTGTCGGCGCCCGGGCAGAAGGCTCGACGCGAACCGTCAAACTGGCAGACGGAAGCGAGCTTGGCTGCAAAGCGTTGCTGATCGCAACGGGTGTTTCCTACCGCTGGCTGGACGTGCCTGGCGCGCAGGAACTGCAGGGGCGTGGCGTCTATTACGGGTCGGCCATGACCGAGGCCCTCTCCTGCAAGGACGAAGAAGTTTACATCATCGGTGGCGCGAATTCCGCCGGCCAGGGCGCGATGTATTTCTCAAAGTATGCAAAACGCGTCGTGATGCTGGTGCGCGGGCCGTCTCTCTCTGCAACGATGTCCCAGTACCTGATTGACCAGATCAAACGGACGCCCAATATCGAAGTGGTTACGGGCGCTCATGTTGCGGAAGTCCACGGCACGGAACGCCTGGAAGCAATCTCGATTCACTGCGGGGACAGCAATGAGACCAACCGCGTTCCTGCAAGTTCGCTCTACGTCTTCATCGGGGCCGAACCTCACACGGAATGGCTTGCCGGCGTAGTGGAGCGCGACGAGCGCGGTTTTATCCTTACCGGCGCTGACCTTGTGCGCAACGGAAAACGTCCCCGCGGGTGGCCGCTCGATCGTGACCCGTACTGGATGGAGACAAGCGTTCCAGGGATTTTCGCGGCGGGGGACGTCCGCCATGGATCTGTGAAGCGGGTTGCGTCTGGCGTGGGCGAAGGTTCCATTGCGGTCCAGTTTATTTATCAATACCTGAGTGCGGTGTGAAATGGCTGAAGATTTGAACACGAAAAACATCACACGCCTGACGGATGGATTGCGCAAGATTGAGATCTTCTCGGACTTGCCCGAGGAGGGCCTCCGTTGGATAGCTGAAAAGTCTGAAGAGATCCACTTACAGCCAGGCGAGGTGTTCATTGAAGTAGGGAACCCCGCGGACAATCTCTTCATCATTCTGGAGGGAGAAATCCGATTTCAACTGGCCGGCGGGCCCGATGCACCGGTATACAGGGTTCCCGCAGGCCAGGTTACCGGCTTGCTGCCATTTTCCCGAATGACTCAGTACCGGGGCACCGGACAGGCTATTTTGTCAACGCACGGTCTGTTGCTTCACAAGGACTTTTTCCCCGAGATGTTGCAGCGCATGCCGCAGCTTGGCCAGCGTTTTGTGGGTCTTTTGGCAGACCGAATCCGTGAGACAACCCGGGTGGAAACGCAGCGCGATAAGATGGCAGCCCTTGGCAAGCTATCAGCAGGCCTGGCGCATGAGTTGAACAATCCCGCAGCGGCGGCGCAAAGGGCCACCGCCAGTCTGCGGGAAACCCTTGAGAGCGTTCGCGATGCCAGCATCAGGCTTGCGCGCCACGCGCTTTCCCCGGAGCAACGCGAGACCATCCTCCGCTTTGAACGCGAAGCGGGTGAATATAAGCCGGCAGTTCCCGTTGACCCTCTGGCCCAAAGCGATCGCGAAGAACAGATTGCTGGCTGGCTCGAAAGGCACCAGGTGCCGGATGCTTGGAAGATAGCACCGGTGATGGCTGACGTGGGGGTGGAAGTTCCCAGGCTGGAGAGCCTGGCAGCTGAGGTGGGTGACAGCGTCCTGAGCGATGCCCTCATTCGCATTGCTTCGTTGATAAGCGTCGTTAGATTGATCGGCGAAATTGAGCACAGCACCCGGCGTATTTCTGAACTGGTTCGGGCAGTCAAAGAGTATTCCCACATGGATCGGCCCGCCATGCAGGAGACCGACGTGCACCAGGGCCTGGAGAATACGCTGACGATGCTGGGCCACCAGTTGAAGCGGGGAGTCCAGGTGGTCCGTGAATACGATAAGAATCTCCCGCTGATTTGCGCCTACGGGGGAGAGCTTAACCAGATTTGGACAAACCTGATCGACAATGCCATCGAAGCCATGCACGGGCAGGGTGAACTTCGTGTGCGGACCGCCCGTGAAATCGACTACGTGCTGGTGGAAATTTCCGATAACGGTCCCGGAATCCCGGCCGACGTGTTGCCGCACATCTTTGACCCTTTCTTTACCACCAAAGGCGTAGGGGAAGGAACCGGCCTCGGGTTGGATACCGCTTGCAGAATTGTGAGAAACCACCACGGCGACATCCGTGTTTCTTCCGTGCCCGGAAATACTCAATTCCGGGTCTATCTGCCCCTCGATCAGCCAAAAGACACCTCGGCCAAAGGTTGACGCGGGAGGCATGAACCCGTGAGCGTTCTTGCGCCGCGCAAATCAGGAAATCCGGCGGTGCAGCGGATGCAATGAAGCGCGCAACTGCCTGTCAGCCCTGGTTGAAGGTCCACCACGCGGGTTTCAATTCACATACTTAAGGAGCAGCAGAGTTTCATCGTCGTGGCGGGGTTCGTCGCCGCGGAACGCCTGGATTGCGGATAGAAAGGTCCGGCAAGTGTCGGCGGGCGACTGTATCGTCAGGCTGCGAGCCATGTTCAAAAGACCTTCTTGCCCAAGTTCGCTGCCGGAACTGTCCCGGGCTTCCGTAATGCCGTCGGTGTAAAGCACCAGCGTGTCGCCCGAAGCAAGGCGCACGCCCGTCTGGGAGTAGGCGGTGCCCGGAATCAAACCCAATGGCAACCCCCCGATTTCGACCGCGTGTGGGGTGCAATCCTGCAACAGTTCCCACGATTCGTCCTGTGCCCGGTACCACAAGGCTGGTGGGTGCCCGGCGCTGCTGAAGAGCAGTTCCCCGGTTTCCAGGTAGAAACCCAGAACAGTGGCCGTGGCAAACTGGCTCTCCGTGGATTCGCGCGCGAATGCTTCGTTCAATTCCCGCATCAGGGCGGACTGGTCCCAATTGTCAGTATGGTGTTGAAAAACCCTTCGAAGGTTCTCTGCCATGGAACTCGCGTAGCTGCCGTGCCCGGCCACGTCCGCTACGGCGATGCGCGAAACTCTTCCCTTGCTGCAAACCGATAAGTAATGGACATCCCCGCCGCCGGCCCCAAGCTCAAGCGGAGTGGAATAGACCCATCCCTCGAGGCCCGGCAATTCCACGGCGTGGTTTGCATTGCCGTTGCCGCCCCAAAGTTCAAAACATGCCAGGCGTCCGCTGATGTCATTCATGGGTGGCCACCCGTGCCCTTAAATTGGACAAGGCCCTATTCATGATTATGGTTGGGCGCCGTCATAAAGTCCAAGAAGTTCCGACCTGCGCCGGCGCCGTGCGCGCCGACAAATGATTTCACGCGGCATTGCGTGTCCTTCGGTTGATCAGCCGGACCTCAACCGAAGCCGTTGCCGTGAGCGCTCCGGCGTTGCGAACCTCTACAGAATTATGAGGCCGCCCACGTTTGCCATGGCCGGCCCTGGCCACTTTTTGGTGTGAAGAACGGTACAGCCTGGGGACGGATTTGCTATCTTAATGAGGGTAGGTTCCGGACATCCGACAAGTCAAAAGGTGAAGCATGGGCTGAACACGGTCCGGCCAGGCCGAGCCATCGTGAAAACAACTCTGTGGCCGTGTGCCCCGGGTGCCCGCTCGGGCCGCATAGTTCCACACGCTAAACATTGTGGAGAGCGAACTTCAAATCTGAGGAAGAGATGAAAGGGAGAGACAGCATGCAGAACTACGAAAAGCTGGGGGCTTTCTACCTTGGACGCTCATTTGACACCCAACAGGCAAAAACAACGGCCAACCTGGTACTTTACGATTCCAAAGACCTGGTCACCCATGCGGTGTGCTTTGGCATGACCGGCAGCGGCAAAACAGGGCTTTGCACGGTGTTACTGGAGGAGGCGGCCATTGACGGAGTTCCGGCACTGGTTATCGATCCCAAGGGTGACATCGCCGACCTGTTACTGACATTCCCGGACCTTTCAGCAGAGTCATTCCGGCCCTGGATCAATGAGGACGACGCGCGCAACAAGGGTATAAGCGCGGACGAATACGCCAGTAAACAGGCGGAACTCTGGCGAAAGGGACTGGCCGCCTGGGGGCAGGATGCAGACCGGATCAAGCGGCTGCGCGACGCAGCGGACTTTGCCGTCTACACGCCCGGCAGCACGGCGGGCCTGCCGGTTTCCATTCTGAAATCATTTGCCGCTCCGGGGCAGGCCATCATGGATGACCCGGAGTTGCTGCGCGAGCGCGTCAACGCCACAACCACCGCCATTCTGGGACTGCTGGGTATTGAAGCCGACCCCGTGCGGAGCCGCGAGCACATTCTGATCGCCACCATTCTTGGCGATTCCTGGAAGCAGGGGAAGGACCTGGACCTTGGGGCCCTGATCCAGGCAGTGCAAAACCCCCGTGTGTCGCGCATCGGCGTGCTTGACCTGGAATCAGTCTATCCGGCCAAAGATCGCTTTGAACTCGCGATGTCCCTCAACAATCTGCTGGCATCGCCCGGTTTTGGAGCGTGGCTGGAAGGGGAGCCTTTGGACCTGGCCAGCCTTCTCTACACGCCGCAGGGCAAGCCGCGCATCTCTATCTTTTCCATCGCTCACCTGGGGGATGCCGAGCGCATGTTTTTTGTCTCACTGCTGCTCAACCAGACTTTGAGCTGGATGCGCATGCAATCGGGAACAACAAGCCTGCGCGCAATTCTCTATATGGACGAAATTTTCGGCTATTTCCCGCCGGTGGCCAATCCTCCCTCCAAGCAGCCTTTGCTGACGCTTCTGAAGCAGGCGCGCGCTTTTGGCGTGGGTGTCGTTCTTGCCACGCAGAACCCGGTGGACCTGGATTACAAGGGCCTCGCCAACACCGGTACGTGGTTTATCGGCCGCCTGCAGACTGAACGAGACCGCGGCCGCGTGCTGGATGGACTGGAAAGCGCTGTGGGCGGCGGGGTGGACCGGCAGAAAATGGAGCAGATTCTTTCTCAACTGGGCAATCGAGTGTTCCTGTTGAACAACGTCCATGAAGATGCGCCGGTAGTGTTTGAAACGCGCTGGGCCATGTCATACCTGCGCGGGCCGCTCACTCGCTCGCAGATCAAGTCCCTGATGGAAAACCGGGTTTTGACAGCTGCGGCGCCGCCAACGCCTGCGCAGCCCGCGCCCGCTGTGCGCGCCGTCCCCGCTCCACAGGCGGCCCTTGCCGAGGCTGCGCGACCTTTCCTGCCGCCTGAGGTTGCGCAATATTTTGTCCCGGTTCGGGGCCAAGGTCCGGCCAGCTCCAGATTGTTTTATCAGCCGTCGCTCCTTGGCGATGCCCAGGTGCGCTTTGTCGATACCCGCGAAAATGTGGACTGTCCCAGGGATTTGACTCTACTGACCGGGATTGACTCGGGGCCTGTAACGGTGGATTGGCAGGCCGGCAAAGAGGCGGGGTTTTCTCTTGACGAACTGGAAAAGGACCCCACGGAGGGAGCCGTTTTCGGCGCGCTTCCCGCCAAGGCGGCAAACGCCCGGAGCTACACCACGTGGAACCGCGAGTTGGTGACGTGGCTTTATGGCAGCCAGACTCTGGAATTGCTCCGAAGTGCGAACTCTGGTGAAACATCTAAGCCCGCGGAATCAGAGCGGGATTTCCGCCTTCGGCTCATCCAGGCGGGACGTGAAAATCGCGACGAGAAAGTGGAAAAGCTGCGCAGGGAATACGCGCCCAGGATCGGCGCCATTCAGGAAAGGATCCGCCATGCCGAGCTGGCTCTTGAGCGGGAACAACAACAGGCGAGCCAGCAGAAGATGCAGACCGCGGTGTCCATCGGGGCGACGCTTCTGGGAGCCTTTCTGGGCCGCAAGGCGATCAGCGCGTCCACCATGGGTCGGGCGGCAACTGCAGCGCGGGCCGGCAGCCGCACCTGGAAAGAGTCTCAGGATGTTGCACGTGCTGAGGAAAATGCTGAGGCCCTGAAGCAGCAACTCGCAGACCTTGAAGCCCGGTTTGCGGAAGAATCCCGTGCTCTGGAACAGGCATTATCCCCTGCGACAGAAACATTTGAACCAGTAAGCGTGAAATTAAAGAAGTCGAACATCAACGTGCGGCTGGTGGCGCTCTGCTGGATTCCACATTGGCAGGATGCACATGGGAATTCCAGCCCTGCTTTTTGAGTTGCCAGGAGGGCCGGACTCCACCAGGCGATCACGGTGGCTTGCAGTTGACGGTTTGAATTGCGGTAGGAAGGAGGCTGGAGAAATGCGAAAAGCTTCGAGAGGCTTCATCCTGTTGGCAGTGTTCCTGCTGGCGCAACAACTGGGGTTTGCTCAACTGCACAAATTCAGGCCCGGGATTAATCTTTTCACGCCGGAGCAGGACATCGAGTTAGGCAAGGAAGCGGCAGGTGAAATCGGGAAGCAGGTGGAGATTGTCAACAACAAAGAGTTGACGGACTACGTCGCTTCCATCGGCAAGCGGCTTGCAGCACAGCCACAGGCGGGGCAATACCCGTATTCGTTTCAGGTGGTGAACGACCCGAGCATCAACGCCTTTGCCCTGCCGGGAGGGCCGACGTTTGTCCACACCGGACTGATTCTGGCCGTGGACAATGAGGCTCAACTTGCGGGCGTGCTTGCGCATGAGATTGTTCATGTCGCCCTGCGGCATGGAACCAACCAGGCCAGCAAGGCCAACCTGATTCAGTTGCCGGCGTTGCTGGCCAGCAGTACCCTGGGCTCAGGCTCTATGTTGGCGCAGCTCGGCCAGCTTGGAATTGGGATAGGAGCGAACTCGGTTCTCCTGAAGTTCTCCCGCACGGCTGAGACACAGGCTGATCTGCTGGGAGCACAGATTGCTGCGCAGGCTGGTTACAACCCGATTGAGATGGCCCGCTTTTTCGAGAAGCTCGAGAAGGAGGGCGGCGCTCGTGGCCCCCAGTTTTTTTCCGACCACCCGAATCCCGGCAACCGCATGCAGGCCATCACGGACGAAATTCGATATATCCCTCAGAAGACTTACGATTTCAACACGGGTCAGCTGGCGCGCATGAAGGCTATCGCCCAGAAGCTGCCGCCTCCGAAAAAGGCTGTTGCCCAGGCCGCGCCAGTAACTCCAATGTCCATTCCGGATAGCCGGCCATCCAAACGCCTTCAGCAGTACAGTGGCAACGGGTTCAGGCTTTCCTACCCCGAAAACTGGAAGCCCATTACCGGTCGGGACGAGGCAGGCGTGATGATAGCCCCGGCCGCCGGCGTTCTACAATCGCAAAGCGGAGTGAATGTGGGGTATGGCATCGTCCTGGATTATTACCGGCCCGACAATAGCAACGCCGGGTTGCGGGAAGCCACCGAAGAGTTTGTTTCCAGGCTGAAATCGGCTCATCCAGGAATGCGCACCGCCGCAGGACTGCGAGACACCCGGGTGGGCGGCAAGAAGGCTGTGGTTACAACACTATACTCAGAATCCATCTTCCAGGGTCAGACGGAAGTTGACCGCTTGCTTACCGTTTCCCATCCAAATGGAATTCTGTATGTCGTGTTTGTCTCGCCCCAAAGCGAAGCGCAATACGCAAATAAGGTTTTTGACAGGATTATAAGGTCCATGCGTTTCAGCTTCTGAGGCTGGGCTCAGACCTGGCCGGCAGGTCCCACCGCGCAAAGGGAGACGCGGAAAATTACATCCTGCCCCTGCCTGCTCTGCCCGATTCGGGATTCGATGATAATGCGGCATGTGGGACAGAATCAGAGGCTTTCTGATGGGGTGCAGTTACACGAAACGTCAGAAAAAGCGAGTCAGAGGGGATGGCAGCACCGCAAATCCTTCAAAATGCTGGCGGGGACGACGGGACTCGAACCCGCGGCCTCATGCGTGACAGGCATGCGTTCTAACCAGCTGAACTACGTCCCCAATCATATGTACGCAAGGGGAACCCTTACGGTTGGCTCAGTGTTGCAAATGGCGTGACAAGCAGCGAGGGCTATTCCGAGCCTTGATGCATGGTGGGCGGTATCCGGCTCGAACGGATGACCTTCTGCTTGTAAGGCAGACGCTCTAACCAACTGAGCTAACCGCCCTTAGAGGCCTTGCGGCGCATTACCAACGCCCGATCATACAGCGCGCCTGCCTTGACACTCCCAACCTAAAAACTATACACTAACGAATTTGGGACGGTCAACTCCCGCAGTCGTCTGCCATGCAACTATCACGTGAATACGCGGCGTATATGAGCAAGGAGCTGATGAAGCGCCTTACGGACGAGGGATTGGTTCAGTTTGAGCAGCCGGAATACGTGAACGAGGTGATGTTGCAGGTGGTGCTGGATGAGTTGTCGGTCGAGGATCGCATCAACGACGAGGCCCGGAGAATTCTGGAAGAACACGCCGACCAGATGAAACGCTTCGGCGCAACTTATGAAGACGCTTTCAAGGCCATCAAGAAGCAGATTATCCGCGAACGAAAGATCGTTATTTAGACCGATGTTTCTGTCATGATTCCATGAGACTCTCCCACGAAAAAATCATCCAGCTTTCCCACCGCATCATGTCCGCAATTGAGGACCTGGACGAGGTTGAAATTTACGAGGAGCCCAATGCCATCCGGCAGCAAACCGTAAAGATCCTGACGGACTTGCTCCACGAAGAAGAGAAGATTGAACAAACCGTCCGGCAACGAATCGCGACCCACAAACGGACCATCCCTGAAGGCGGCGGTGAGTGGGAGATCCTCTACCGCAAGTACTATCAGGACGAACTCCGCAAACTCGGAGTTGCTCCCCTTACACCTCACAGCTAGGCTTTGAATATTAAGGATTACACACCAGGATTCAGGAAGGGACTGCCTTCATGGGCTGGTGCGGCATGGTGGTGTCTGGGGACCCCATGAGTGATAACACTAAAAGACCTCAACACTCAGCACCACCTGTGCCTGAAAACTCTGGTGTATTGAACAACCATACGGAGACAAACGGGCAAACCCTTTAATTTCAACATTTAGTCGCGACGCTGCAATACCGGCGGTTTGTCCTCATCCGGGTTTTGTTGGCCACTGGGCTGCGTACTTGGAGATGTCGTCGTTTTAGGCTGGCGCTTCTGCAGCGTTGGACCGCCTTCAGCTTTCTCCATCTTTCTTCTCATCGACATGACACCCTCAAGCCGTGTCTTCATGTCATTGAATTCTGAAGTGCTGACAAGATATTGCGATTTATTGGGCAGAATGGACTTGATTTCCTGTTCAGCTTTGATGATGCGGTCCGGCGTAGGCGGATGGTCGGTGAAAATGCTGGGGACTGAACCAGGGCTGCTGCGCTGTTCCTGGACAATCTTCCCAAAGAAGGCCACATAGGCATTGGGATCGTACCCTGCTTTGTACATATACTGAATGCCCAGGTAATCGGCCTCGGCTTCGTCGTTGCGGCTGAACTTCAGGAATGCCAGGGGGATGCCCATATTGAGCCCCTCGGAAAGGCCGATGTAGACGGGGAAGGACAGCGGGGTAAACATCAACGGGAGCATCGCATATTGCAGGATAGTCGCCTTGGTCATCTGGCTTGCCCAGTGGCGCGCCGCCACGTGTGCGATCTCATGCGCAACGACCCCTGCAACCTGGTCTTCCTCATTGGCCGCCTGCAGGAGGCCGGAATTCACATAGAGAAATCCGCCCGGCAGAGCGAAAGCATTGATAGACGGGTCGTCGAGGACCTTGACAGTGAGCGGGATCTTCAGGTCTGAATTGCGGGCCACGTTCTGGGCAACGCGATTGACATACTCGTTGATGACGGGGTCCTTGATAATGCGCGCAGAGCGATCTATTTCCGTGGCATAGCGCTTGCCAATCGCGATTTCCTTCTGTTCGGAGATCATGCTCCGGTGCGCAACCCTGCGGTCGCCGATGGCGTCGACATCTTTCTTCTTGTCGGAAGCCCACGCAGAAAAGGACGTCGCAACCATTATGACAGTCAGAGCGAGAGGAACCCTCCTATGCATTCTCATGGCTGTCCTCCTTGGTTTCATTATACTCTGCATGGCTCCTGCGTTTGCAAAATTACTGTCAATTTGACGTACACAATACTCGAGTTTACATGGCTGGCAGAACTGGTAATCTCCCGCATGGCGTTGACTCATGAACCCTTAGCAGGTTAGATTGACCTTTCGGCACCCGGGGACGGCAGGGTGAACCCTGCCAGATTACGGTCCCCGGAAGGTTGAACGTCCTGATCATGGCGATTACAAAAGTGCAACCCGGCCAGGTGTGGTTGCTGGAGGGAACAGAGGAAAGTTGGCTGGTTACAAAAATCTACTCTGAAGCCTTTACATCCTACGCCATGCTCCGCAGGGTTGGCGGCGGCGACAACGATGTACGGCGGCTGAAAATCATGAAATCGGCCGAGGGTGTCGCTCTGCCCGGGTTCAAATTCTCGCAGGAGTCAGGTCAGTTCTAGGCTACGAAATGAATTCCGCTCTGGCCCCTGCGCCAGGCCGGATGTTGCTGAATAGGACAACTTCCTCACATCAATGCTTTCAACCATTGTCAAGATTCTCGGCGGATTCATTGTGACCTTCATCTCAGGGTCAGGGTACACCGGGATTGCTTTGCTCATGGCCATTGAGTCAGCGTGCATTCCGCTGCCCTCCGAGATCATCATGCCGTTTTCGGGTTATCTTGTCTCAGCCGGGCATTTCAGCCTTTGGGGTGTTGCCGTGGCCGGGGCGCTGGGGTGCAACCTCGGATCGATCGTGGCGTATTACATTGGCGCAGTGGGCGGACGGCCGCTTGCTGAGCGCTACGGGCATTACGTGCTGGTCACCCGTCACGACCTTGCGATGGCCGACCGTTTTTTTGCACGTTACGGTGACTGGGCGGTTTTTATCGCGCGGCTGCTGCCGGTTGTCAGGACCTTTATCGCACTGCCGGCGGGCATTGCACGCATGAATTTCGCGCGCTTCAACATTTATACTTTTCTGGGTTCTCTGCCGTGGTGCCTTGCTCTTGCTTATGCAGGGATGAAACTCGGCGAACGATGGGAAACCCTGGGTCCCTATTTCCACCGCTTTGATACCGTTTTTCTGGTGGTGCTGGTTGTGGGCGGCGTCTGGTTTATTCGCAACCGGTTGAAGAACCGGTTGTCCGCAAACTGATTAGAGGCGCGGCCCCGCGGCATTCCTTCCGAGCCCGACCGTGGCGATTTTCCTTTTCGCGGCCCACCAATAGTTGCCGGCGATTGGACCCGGTCAAATCGATCTCACCGGTATGGTCACGATGTCATCCACGGCAGCAACTTCGCGCATTACAAACGGCTCGCCGTAGCGAACGCCGATCATCAATCCAAAGTGCCGGCTCAGGGATGCCACGCGCTCGCGCAGGTCCTGGCGGGAAGGGAAGAGGTTCTGCATATCTTCCCGGGCGGAGAATTGAGAACTGTAAGCGAGGATGGCTTTCAGCTTCTTTTCGAACTGCCCCGTAATGTCCACCACGAACGAAGGCCTGAGGGCGGGCACATAGAGGCTTGAATAGATGATTTTGTGTGGCCGAAAGGGCTTGCCTTTCAGCGGGAGCTTTGCAAGCCCCGCGAAAAAACAGGCTTCGTAACCAATCTGTCCTGTCGTGTAGTGGTCCGGATGGCGGCCCTTCCAGTAAGGAAGGATTACCGTACGGGGGCGCAGGTCGCGTATTTTCTGGGCGATGTTCAGTTTGTATTCGCGCAGGTGTTCGATGCCGGCGTCGGGCATGTACAGGTTTTCGCGGTGTACGATGCCCATAATCTCTGAAGCCCGGTTTGCTTCCCGCTCGCGCAGGGCTGCGCTGCCGCGTGTTCCGGATTCTCCTGCGGTCAGGTCGAGAGCTCCAACACGGTAGCCCGCCTGGACCATCTTAATGACCGTTCCGCCACAGGTCAGTTCAGTGTCGTCGCGATGAGCGGCAATTGAGAGAACATCGAGTTCCATTTGTACCGGTTCCTTCCGAGGTGGTATGTTTGCTCGGGCGTTCACGTCGCTGGCGAAGCTTCTGCACGCCGCTTGCGCCCGGCAGATTCAAGAAGGCGAACAAATCGCCTTTCGTCCAGGTGATACTTAAAGGCTTTGCGGCCGTCGATGAAAACCACGGGGATTTCGTATTGAAACCTTTCGGAGGCACCCGGGTCATCGAGAATATTTATTTCGCGCCAGACAAATTTATGAAGCTCCCGCAGTTTCTTGAGCTGCGCCTTGACCTGGTCGCACAAACAGCAGTCAGGCTTTGAATAGACGATGATTTCAGGCGACCCCATTCGACACCCGGAGGATCCCAACCCCGTTTTCTTAACCCAATGATTCTAGGGTCAGGGCTTGCCGGGGGTCAAGCAACGCGCCGGGCGCGAGCGCTTGATAGGAATAGAGACAGGTAAGCCAGTTGGTTTTTCTTGATTCTATCAACCCGGAATGCCATAAATAGTCATCCTCGTGTTTATAAGGCGACGATGCCGGATGAAATTCAAGACCGTTCTCTCAAGGGCCAGGTTGCTCTGGTTACCGGCGCAGGCCGGCGCATCGGCCGTGAGATTGCTCTGACGCTTGGCCGCGCGGGCGCCAGCGTCATCGTGAACTACAACCATTCAGGGGGCGAGGCGAAGGCGACTGTGGCGGAAATCAAGGCATGCGGAACGGACGCAATTGCGTTGCGGGCCGACGTTGCGAGCCCCGCTCAGGTTCGGCGCATGTTCAGCGCGGCCGAGAGACGGTTTGAGCAATTAGACCTGCTGGTTAACAATGCGGGAGTCTTCTTCCCAGTCAAATGGGACCAGATCACGGAAAAACACTGGGACCACGTCCTGGGTATAAACCTGAAAGGACCTTTCTTCTGCGCGCAGGAAGCAGCGCGATTGATGCGACGGCGGAAACGCGGCCAGATTATCAACATTTCGTCGCTCGGGGGACTCCAGGCGTGGCCGGACTATATGCACTACTGCTCATCCAAGGCCGGACTGATCATGCTTACCCGCTGCCTTGCCAGGGCGCTTGCTCCTGACATCCGAGTCAACAGCATCGCTCCCGGCACGATATTGTTCCCTGGAGAAAAGAGAACCAAAATGACCGAGGATGTAATTCGAGCCACGCCTCTCCAGAAGGCCGGCGGGCCTGCGGACATTGCCCGGATGGTCCTCCACCTTGCCTGCCATGGCAACTTTATTACAGGACAGATTTTTCCCGTAGATGGCGGAAAGTCCATCCCGTAGAAGATTTTTCAACTCTTTAAATTTGCCTGACCGCGAGCCGCCGAGATTTCCTGGAGCACGCCTCGAAGAATCGGAAGCGAAGGGCGCTGGCCTCCATACCGCGCTGCGTTGTAAAGGCGGGTAAATTCTCCGGCGCGGGCCCGGAGCGGCGGCGGCCCAATCTTCCTGGCAAATTCCTCGGGCGTTTCTGAAGATAGTTTGTGGAACCCTTTTTTCTGCAGGATGTTCAGAAAGCGGTGATAGCTGAACGTTGCTTCCTCCCGGGTCAGAGGACGGTCGGAATGCGGAAATTTGAGTGACCAGATGAATTTCAGCTCTTGAAGCCTCCAGTCGTTTCCCGCCAGCGCAACTCCCGACGCCGTTCCAAGCAGGACGAGAAGCAGAAGAAATTTGTGGGCGACGAGCCCCCGTTCCACTTTCAATGCCAACCCCGTCAGGTTTGTCCGAAGGCGGTGGAAGTGGTGACGGACATCCCGTTGGACCTCGTGTGCCTGGACTTCAACTTGCGCAGCCAGCCGCATCTGGTGGGAAAAGTCATAGTTGATGACCCATTCGCTCCAAAACAGCGAAAGCGCATCCATGTAATCGTCCAGGTCGGAAGCAATGACCGGACGAGGGTCCGGAGGAGTCGGGTCGAAAGGTATCCATCCGTAGCCGGCGAAATAGACCTCCACCCAGCTGTGAGCGTCGCGCGCACGAACCACAAAGTCCTTGCCGTAGCGGTTGTAAGAGCCCGTCTGAAAGCCATTCACCAGGCGGGCCGGGATGCCGATGGTCCGAAGCATGACGGCCATGGCGGAGGCGAAGTATTCGCAATACCCTTTTCGGGTTGTGAACAGGAAGCTTGCAAGCGGATCGGAGGGATCAACATTCTGCTCTTCCAGCGTATACCCGAAATTGTCGCGGAGATAGTTGCGGACTTGCACCGTGCGATCGTAATTGTTGGCCGCCGGGGACGCTGCTTGCTCTGCCAGCGCCTTGATTCGAGGATCAATGTTCGGGGGCAGGCGAAGATACAGAAGGCGAATGTCTCTGGAATAGGTTTCCGGGGCGGCCCGCAGGGCGGATGGCGGTGGCAATCCTACCTGCGAAACCACGTCGTATTGGACTGACGAAAAAGCATACCGGTTGTCGTGCAAGGAGTCTGTTTCATCCAGCGTCAAAAGGTGCATCCGGCCGGTGATCAGGCGGGCGGACGCAGCGGCGAAAACAACGTCGGGAGAGATCGGCGAAAGAAGGACCTTGTAACGAAGCGTTTCTACAGGACGGTTTTCCGCTCCGGGTTCGCGGGGAATCATGAAGCGGCCGTACGAAACCGGTTGTACGGCAGTTTGCCTGGTATTGTCGTTGTACCAATGCCGGCCGTCAAAGCTGTCCAGGGCGAGTCCGCGCCATTTGACGCCGGAATATTCGCGCGGATTCCCTTCGGGCAAAACGCGAAAAACAACTGTGCCCGAGCGCATGATTCGGCTGAGGTCACCCAATTTCACGCTGCCGGAAAATCCGGTGATGTTTTCGGGGTGAGTTCCCAGGCCGGTGAGATAACCCGAGCGGTACCGTGGGATGACAAAGAAGAATACGGAAGCTGTTGCCAGGATTCCCAGCCCAAGGCCTGCTGCAGCTCTCCCCAGAGCGCGCTCAATTCCCAGACGCCCCTTCAGCGCCGGCAGCGCGGCAGAGGCAGCGCCGCGCGAAGTCTCAATTGACCTCTTGATTTCGTAGCTGATAAGCGTCGAGATGGCAAAGAATATATATATCGTGAGGAAGGCCAGGAAAGTTGTGTTGATGGTCAGCACGGCAGTGGCAAGGACCATCAATAAGGAAAGTGCAGCGAGATAAGCGTAGTCCTGCCGGGTTACGGCCGAGAAGACCTTGGTGACGGTCACGAAGAGGACCAGGTGGACTGTGGCGTTCAGCATGCCTTCAAGTGGAGTGGCGGATGCGGAAAGAAACAGAAAATCGAAAATAAAGAAAGGAATGTACAGGACGGCCAGGCGCGTAACAGTTTTGGGGGATATCCGCAAGTTCCGGCCGGATGCATAACCCCAGAGACGCACTCCAAGCGCAACAAAGACCAGCGCGACCGAGATAATATCCAGCTTTCCGGTTGACGCCAGCGTCACAAAGCTGGTTCCCAGCATCAGGAGAAGTGACACCGCAAAAAAACGGTCAACGCTGGTTCCGGACCTCTGCCTGGCAGGGCTTGCGGGACCCGTCTTTGTTTTGCTCGTCATGGATTGGCAAGTCCCTTCAATAATCAACTTCGTCAGGAAACCGGTTTTTCATCACCTAATCGCGGGGATGCCGGTCATCGAGGGTCAGTTACTAGGGGCAGACTTCTGGATAGCTTCCAGGCGGGACTGCCAGTCCGCAGGCAAAGCGATCCCGGCATTCAGAAGATGGACTGCCTCCTGGATGCTCAGGTTGTCCGGAACGGGTTCGAAGCAACAGCGAATTTGCTTTACGCGGATGTGGATGTGTTTGAAAACGAGGATCGTCCCGTCAAAGTGAACGGAGAGCAGCTTCTGATGCCACGTTCCGTCCGGCCCTTGCGACTGCTCCATCAGGAACGTTCCGCCTCTTTTCAGTCGTGCCAGGAACCCCCACCCGATTTTGACATCTTTAATGAGCGAGCCATTGATCTTCACCATCCGCTGGGTGGAAGGGTCGACCCACAACTCTCCTGCCATGCCCTCGAGGATGAGAGACTGGCGGGAACTCGGCTGGAAATCAGGCGCCGGCCGAAACTTCAGCATGATCCGTCCCTGTTGATCTCTTCCCTCATAGGTATAAACGAAAGCCTGGGGGATGTCTTTGATCACATTGTCGCGTCGCGCTCTCTCGCTTTGCTGGTCCTTAAAGCGCGACTGCTGGAGCTGAGCGTTGCCGGGAAGCTCCGCAAGTAACTGTTGGTTCTCCTCGATTTGCTTCTGGCTCGGCACGTGATGGTCTACTTCAATCGGGCGGTCAACGCTTCCATGCGGGGTCCCGATTTCATCAACAGTGCTGGATTCTCCCGGCATGATGTCCCGTTCCACATAGCGATAGTAATGCGCAGGATGCTCGGACGCCTGCAATTCATTCCAGGCCACATTCTTGATCATCTGGTCGATGCTTGGGGCAGGCAAGGGAAGGCCCTGCCGCGAACCCGCCAACAGGCACGCAGGGACGGCGCAGAAAATTGTAAGAGCAATGCAAATGTACCAGGATTGGACCCTAGTGCTCATACTCACGGGCCGCCTTCAGGCGCCTTTCAAACGCCGTGTGCACAACAACACGTCACATTTTATCCGCTAACGATTTACCTTGCTCCGATGGCCTTTTCAACCTTTCTTTCATATGGCTTCACCCTTATTCTACCAGCCCCGCGTTACTGCATAAGGTGTTAAACGCGGCTGGGGAGAAGCGCCGCAGCTTATACTCCGGGTGATGGAGATCGGTGTTTTTCCGTAGGACTTCACAACCCTGATTCAAGAAGAGTAGATTTACGGCCATCGCAATGGTTAAATACCCGATCGGCGAAGCAACCGAAAAGAGGAGGCGAAATGAAGAGAGTAGGGTTCATTCTAAAAGTGAAGGCTGAATTGATCGAGGAGTACAAGGCGCACCACAAGAAAGTCTGGCCGGAGATGCTGGATGCTCTTCGGCGTACCGGCTGGCACAACTATTCGCTGTTTATGCGAAGCGATGGCACCCTCTTCGGGTACTTTGAAACCCCCACTGATCTGAAGTCCGCCGTGGACGGTATGTCGAAGGAGGAAGTCAATGCCCGATGGCAGAAAATGATGGCGCCTTATTTTGAGTCGCTGGAGGGATCGCGGCCGGACGAAATGATGCGGGAACTCGAAGAGGTATTTCACCTCGATTAATGCATTGGGTTCGTTGCGGCTTGCCCCACCGTTCGCCCCGGTGCGTCTGGTTTCCGGGATGCCCGGCCTGCTACTTGATGTGCCGGATCCGCAATGGGGTCTGGGCCCGGTCACTGACCAGTTCCGGATGATCCTTTCGGAACGTCTCAGTTGCGGCGCATGACCAGCACACCGGTTCGCACTTCTCAAACAGCTCGGGTAACTCCTCCGCGGCGAATTCATTCCAGACCACAATCTGCCGTTCGGGCGTCAGCAGTGCCGGTTTGTGGTCTACCCACCACTCTTTGACCTCGGCGATGGACTTTCCACAATAGACACATTTCTTGTCGTCAAACCAGTTGATAACGATATTACGGACCAGGCAATCGGACGGAGACATTGCGATTTCGGCCAGGCATTCCTGCCCACAGTCCTTGCGTTCAGGCCAGCGGGTACACTCGGTCAGTTGCAGCCTTGGTTTCTGTGTGAGTGCCTCGCGCGCGGCCTCCTTGGCATCCAGTTCAACGGTCACGGTCTTATGAGTTTCCGGGCACGTCACCAGCCGCTTGCCCCGAAATTGGAAGTATGTTTTCGCACTGCCGTAAACGCGGTAGAGTAAGTACACCACTACAGCTGCGACCGTTACCAGAAGGATCCAATAGAGTGCATTGCCCATAGAAACCTTCCTTTCCATCTTGCTTATAGCAAACGGACTTACCACGCGATGTGATGGACATCACAGTCTATTGTGTCAACAACGAGAACATGACACACCATGCGCTGCGATCCCTGGGCCGATTGCGTGGTTCGTCGAGCGTCTGGCGGTGAAACTTGCAGCAATTGCGGAGTAATCGCTTGCAATTGTCCTACCCCGTAAGTAGATTCTAATGAGAGTGAAAGCGCTGATTACAGGATCGGGAGGGCTGATCGGTTCGGCTTGTGCGCGCCTGTTGAGTGGAGCAGGTTGGGAGGTTGTGGGTGTTGACAACAACATGCGGCAGGAGTTTTTCGGCCCCCAGGCATCCATCGCGCCGAACGTGAAATTTCTCCAGGATTCTTTTGTAGAATACCGCCATTACGCTCTTGATGTGCGTGACCGGGAGGCAATCCGGAATCTGGTCCGTCAGGAACTCCCGGATTTTATCATTCACGCAGCAGGACAACCATCTCACGACCGGGCCACCTCGATACCGTACGAAGATTTTGATGTGAACGCCGTAGGAACTCTGAATCTGCTTGTGGCGGCCAGGGACTATTGCCGGAACTCACCATTCTGCTTTTTCAGCACCAATAAGGTATACGGCGACCGGCCTAATTCTCTCCCTCTGGCTGAACAGCCCATGCGCTACGACTATGCAGACGGGCGGAATGGGATCGATGAGACGATGCCCATCGACGCCTGCCTTCACTCCGTTTTTGGGGCGTCCAAAGTGTCTGCGGACGTAATGAGCCAGGAGTTCGGGCGCTATTTCCAGATGCCGGTGGGAGTGTTTCGGGCAAGCTGCATGACGGGACCCCAGCACGCGGCCGTTCAGCTGCACGGCTACCTGGCGTACATCGTCGAATGTGCTGTCACCGGACGTGAATATACGATTTTCGGTTACAAAGGGAAGCAGGTCCGCGACCAGATCCACTGTGATGACGTCGCCCGGTTGATGATGGAGTTTTTCCGGTCGCCGAGGTGTGGCGAAGTTTACAACCTCGGTGGTGGAAGGCCGAACAGCGTATCCATCCTTGAGACGATCGACCTGCTGGCGGAAATGGGATTGACGGTCCGTTACAAGTACGATCCTAACAACCGGGTGGGTGACCATATCTGCTACATCACTGACCTGAGCAAGGTGCACTCGCATTTCCCAAACTGGGAAATCAAACACAGTTTGCTTCAAATTATTTCCGAGATTGCCGATGCCTGCTCAAGATTGAAAACGGGCGGCTCAGAATCCCTGACTGCGAACCAACGTCATTAATCCTTCTGCAGGAAATTACGAGCTGGGGGAAATGAGCTTGGACTGTCGGCGGAGGGCCAAGCGTGGCTGCAGATTTCAGTGCCGGCGTGTCTGAAATGGAAAGTAAGATCTCTGTCGTGGATAGTCAGGCAAGTGAAATGCACGACCATAGTTCGCATGATGACCAATCTTCGCTTTTGCAAGTCTGGCGAAGAGTAGAAATGTCCCGTGAAACAGCCTGGAATAGGCCTTCCAGGTGGCGAACCGCCAGACTTCGCCGCCGGGCCTTCATGGTGGCAAGACTACTCCCTGTGCCGCCTGGCCGGTCAGTTCTTGAACTTGGGGCGGGTAGCGGGACGTGGACAGGACATTTGGCTTCGGTCTTGCGTGGGCAGAATCCTATTACTGCTGCAGTCTTCAATGAAGAACTGGAGCACAAGGGACAGTCGAGAAATCTTCCCAACACCAGGTTTATCTGCGTTGGGGAGGTCAAATCCGTTTTCCCTCCGGATAGCTTCGATTACGTGGTCGGGACGGATATCCTGACGGACCAGTTGTGCCCCGAAGCGCTTGAAATTGTTTACAGATGGCTCAAGCCCGGCGGGCAATTCCTTTTCTTTGCCCCGAATGCGACGAGCCCGCTGGCAAGGTTCCGGAATGCCCTGTCTTATTCCAGCAGGGTGGACCAAAGAGCGAGCCTTCAAGAAACTTCCGGCCTGCATGGCTGGAGCGAAGCGGCGGGCAAGACGGGCTTTGACAACATTGAGGTCATGCCGTGCGAGGTAATCCCGCCTCTCGCTTCCTCGGCAGGGCAGGCGATTGGGTTGATCCTGGAGCGCGCTCCGATTGTCTGCCAATTTTCGAGCATTTTGATTCTGCGTGGCGCCAAGCCAGGCAGCGTGCCTGACGAGGATGCTCCGCAAATTAGTCTGGCAACGCACCCAAACCTTTTCGGTACAGTCTCGGTTGTGGTCCCGTGCCATAACGAGGAGGCGAATATCAACCGTCTCGTCAAAATGCTTCTGGCATTGTACGGCGATTACATCCACGAGATTGTAATTGTCGATGATAACAGCACGGACCGAACGGCTGAGGTTGCTGCGGCCATGGCGAGTTCTGAGCCGCGTGTCAAGCTGGTGAAGCGCAGCCTTCCGCCTGGAGTGGGTCGGGCCTTGCGGGACGGTTATGCTGCGGCCACCGGAAAGTACATCCTGACGATTGACTGCGATTTCATCAACATCGCTCCCGAATTCAGAGGTCTGTTCGATGCGGCGGCCGAGGGCTGCGATGGCGCCATCGGCAGCCGGTTTTCATCTGAGTCGGCGCTGGTCCGTTACCCGTTCTTCAAGATTGTCTGCAACCGCGGGTACCACCTGCTGCTGAACCTGCTGCTGGGAAAGCGGGTCCGCGATGTGTCAAACAATCTCAAGCTTTATCGTGCGGAGATCCTGAAGAACCTCGAAATTGAGGAGGACCACTTTGCGGCAAATGTTGAAACAGGTCTGAAACCTCTCCTGATGAACTACCACATTCGAGAGGTTCCAACCTCATGGATTAACCGTACGGCCGACATGGGCAAGTCTTCTTTTAATCTGCTGAAGGTTGGTCCTGACTACCTGCGCGTCCTTCTCCGGACCACATGGCGAACCTGGCGAGGCCAATACCGCACCTCACGCTGACGGTACTTACTCCTTCAACTGTCACCGACGAAACGGTTTGGATTGTCTCCCTATTCACAAACCAACACGCTCTATGTAAGACTGTGCAGGTGCCGAATCAGTCTGAACCTGCGCGCACGCTTTGATCGAAACAGCAATGAGGAACGAATTCCACAATCGGTTGCGATGCCGCGTCGTGACTTTTCTTGATGATTTTGGCAACAGGCCGGGATTGCTCCTGCTGCTGTTCGCCGCCGTTTACTTCACTGGTTTTGGCTTGATTGCTTCAAAGGGTGTGATCTCGAATGATGAGCTTTTCACCCTTTATATCTCGAGGCTTCCACGCTTTCGCGATGTCTGGGCCGCCTTGGCTACCGGTGCGGAGCAGACGCCTCCGCTCTTCTATGCCATATCCCGCGCCGACATTCACCTTTTTGGAACGTCAGGCCTTGCCCTCCGTCTTCCGGAATTGCTGGCATTTGCGCTAATGTGCCTCTGCCTGTTTCACATTGTCGCCCGGCGGACTTCAGCCGTTTACGGTTTTCTAGCCATGCTTTTTGCCCTCATGACCAATGCCTTTAACTTCGCCCTGGAAGCTCGGGCTTACGCGCTGGTTCTGGCCTTTTCTGCCTTTGCGCTGCTTTGCTGGCTCTGGGCTGTGGAAGCCCGCCATCGCGTGCTGGCGCTTGTTGGCCTGGCCGTCAGTCTTGCTGCCGCCATCTCTTGCCACTATTATTCTGTGCTCAGCCTCTTTCCGATTGGGATGGGTGAACTAGCACGGTCCTTCCGCCGCAAGCAAATCGACGTGGGTGTGTGGTTGTCCCTCGTGCTGTCCCTGTCTCCGCTATTGGCGTTTCTGCATTTGATGGAGAGCGCGCGAAAGTATGCGCCGCATTTCTGGGCCAAGCCCCATTGGTCTTCGATGGCTTACTTCTATCAGCATTTTCTGCTTACCCCAACCGCTGTTCCGTTGCTCACCATCTTTCTGGCCGCCGTTTTGTGCAGCTTTCTCCGTCGGTGTGCAGAAGGCAAGGAAGCAACCCGAGAACGACCTAGAATTCCTTTGCACGAAATGTCCGCAGTCGTTGGGTTCCTGTTGATTCCGGCCGTGGGTGTTGCCCTGGCCAAGACTGTCGTAGGCGCCTATTCGGACCGCTATGCGCTGCCCGCTGTGATCGGTGTGTGCATCATTGTTGCCTGGGGTCTTAGCAGCTTGCTGGCGGCGCGAGAGGCGCCCGCTGCAGGACTCGCATTGCTGCTCTGCGCGTTTCTCATCGTGAAGGAGGTGCAAACCTATCGGCTTATGTCTGAAACACGCGCCCTACGAACTGCGACGTTTGCTTTTCTTGAAGCTAACGGGCGGGGTGATGCGCCGATAGTAATTTCGGGTTCGACTAAATTCACTGAGCTCACTTATCAGGCTCCCCGGGCCATTGCAGGGCGATTGCTCTATCTGGCCGATCCGGGACTGGCACTTCAGTACACCGGGACGAACAGCGCGGAAAAGGGGATCTTGGAGATGAAGCACTGGGCGGGCCTGAACGTGCAGTCATTTCGCTCTTTTGCTGCTTCCGGGCGCCCTTGTTACATCTATGTTAATAAATTTCCGGATCAATACAGGTGGATCATCCCCGAGTTGCGTGCTGCGAATTGGAAGCTGACTCTGGTCGCCTGGCAGCCGGATGGGATTCTATTTGTAGCTACGCCCGTCGGCAAGGGTTCCACTTCGGGCGAGTAGCCGAGTTGATTGAGGCGGTAGTGCCTGCGGATGGAGAGTTCGATCTTTCTGTAATCTTGTTAATTTTAACTTCCTGCTGTCAGCCTGGCATTGACGACCGGCTGGCGGTTGTCTAAGATGACACGAAGACAATATCTTTTTGGTCGTAAATGAGGCTATGCTGAGACAACGCAAGCCGCGAAGCAACCGCCATGTCCGGACCTCACCTGATGCAATCCTTATCCCGGACAAGCTCTATTTCCGCATCGGGGAAGTCAGCGACCTGGCTGATACCAAACCTTATGTCCTCCGTTATTGGGAAACTGAGTTCCCGAGCCTGAAACCTGTCAAGAGCTCCACGGGCCACCGCCTTTACCGGCGGCCGGATGTTGAAATGGTCTTTGAGATTAAAAGGCTGCTTTATGACGAGGGTTTCACCATCGAAGGCGCGCGCAAATACCTGGCAGGGAATTCAAGCGCTGATGTGGAGACTAAATCGGGTGCTTCCTCCAGCCTTAGCCGCGCTCAGGTGAAAGCAATCAAGCGCGAGCTCCATGGAATCTTGACAATAGTTTCCAGATGATGCTAGCGTTGAATTCGTGCCATTCAGCCTGTTTTTGAGCGTGAAGGCGCTGATTGCCGGGACGTAGCGCAGCCTGGTAGCGCACTTGCTTGGGGTGCAAGTGGTCGCCGGTTCAAATCCGGCCGTCCCGACCAGTAACTACTTGAGACGTGATGAGTGGCCAGTGATGAGCCCGCGGGCGTGGCTGCCCCCGCCTTGCACTAGTCACTCGCCACGGTTCAGCTTTTGTTCGGGGCGTGGCGTAGCCTGGTAGCGCGCTTGGTTCGGGACCAAGAGGTCCCCAGTTCAAATCTGGGCGCCCCGACCATTCTTCCTATACTGATTCCATCCAATTCCGCCTGCCGCTTGTCCCTCATTGAGAGCGCCCGGTCTCAAGTTCGTATTTGATGCGCGCCGATGGGCAAGCTTACACTTGGTGTGAAAACGGGAGTCGTGGAAAGCACCGAATTCGAGCGCTCCGCTGAAGGCGATGGGGCGATTGAAATTTTTACCCACTGTCCCGAAAAGTGACACATTTTCGGATTCGCAGCGATTTCAGGCGCAATCTAAACGAATAAGATACGTATTATCAATGACTTAAATTCTTGGAATTTCCTGGGACGAACGTCCCAAACGTCCCATTCAGGGCGCTTTTATCGCTGGCTGTAGCCTAGTAACATAAGCTCCTAGAGGCCCTGCTCAGGCCGCAAATCCCCAGCGCCCGCCACGCCCTCTCGGGAAATTCCTGATCAGCACCAGCTCACTCGACTGCGAGCCATCGGCAAGGGCAGATCGCCTTTGGGCGACCGAGAAATTGAACGACTGGCCTGACGTAAAAAGCGTCACCGGCTTTGGCGGGCTGCCTGCGAGCGGCTGTGTCCAAATAGTTGGCACTCCCTTCACCGTGTTAACGTAACCGATGGCCCGGCCGTCGGAAACCCAGTGGATGTGCACACCCTCACCCAGATTCGCGCCCTCCGGGACTGAGAAAGCCCTGACCGCAATGCCGCTCGATTGAGAGCCTGGAGGCCTACGGATAAACCCGACTGGCTTGACGCGGGTGGCGGGACGGCGCGGTCCTTGCGATGCATGCGATCATTCTTCTCCCCCATGAAGAGCTGTTGCGGGCATTCCCTACCGGCGCATACATTCCAAACGGCGGAACTTATGCACGCCCCACTCTTTAAGCGCACTGCGGGACGGCCCTCCCAATCACCGGTAATTCGTTGTGCGGAAGTCAGAAAGAATGTACGATACGGAAGCTCGACGTCTAAATCAGAAATTCCGAATGGACGAGGCCGGCATGAAATCAGCGGTGTTCTTTGCCTCCATAGGCTTGCTCCTTGCTGTGAGCGGGCTCATCTCCGTCAGCGCCTCGGCGGCCGACGACGGGTGGACGCCACTCTTCAACGGAAGGAATTTCGACGGATGGTACACTTATTTGAAGTCCAGCGGGAAGAACCATGATCCCAACGGCGTCTTTAAAGTCGAAAACCGCGCGATTCATGTCCTGGATGTACCCGCCGGCAAGTTTGAAAACGGATATCTCGCCACCACTCAGGAATTTTCCAATGTGCGCATCCACGTTGAGTACAAGTGGGGTGTCAAGCGCGTTGCGGAGGGCAAGCGGGATAGCGGCTTGCTGTACCTGGCCGTGGGTCCCGACCGGGTCTATCCGCGTTCCCTCGAATGCCAGATTGAAGAGACCGACACGGGCGATCTCTGGATCGTCGATGGAGCAGCGGTGACCGCCTTCTTCATCAGCCCCACGCTGCCAATGTATGACGATGACATGTCGGTTGGCACTCGGGTTAACAGTTTTCCCGGAAGCTCAGTCCGTGTTCTAAAGTCCGGCGACTTCGAGGACCGCGCCGGTTGGAACACCGTGGAAGTGATTCTCCGCGGAGCCAGCGCCCAGCACATGGTGAATGGGCGCGTCGTTAACACTGTCCGGGACATCCAGCAGCCCGACCCACAAAATCCATCGCAAATGGTCCCGCTCAAGAAGGGACGCATTCTCCTGGAAGCCGAAGGCGCCGAAATCTGGTTCCGGCAAGTAAAGATCAAGCCGCTCGCGCCGGCCGCAAAGCCCTAGACGGTTTTCTCTACCCACCCTCAACCTGCCAATATGCCGAGCCCCCCAAATGGGCGCTACTTCACCCCCTTCGCGGGTGGTGCAGACGCTCGCCTTGGAGTGTCTGCGTTCTCGCGAACTGAGAGCGCATGACCCTTCAAGAACCAATCCCTCCGCAAAATCACGCCCGGCAAACGATCAAACCCCTTGCAGGATGCGGCTGCGGCGCTACGCCCTTCTGACCCCGCTCAGCTTCGCTGATCGCAGACATTTAACGTCAATGCCTGCGCCACGCGCGAATCTGCTCAACGAAACCCCGCAACAAGAATACCTCTTGCAAGACTGGCAATTGAGAACCGTGATAACCGGCGACCGTGCTTAGAGGGAAGCTGTCGCCAGTTGTTGCGTGATCTCTCCAGTGTTCACGTCCAAGCCGCATCCCGCTTTGATGTGTAGAGCAGTTGCATGCTTCTCCCCCCATCATATAGAATCGGTGCAGGTTGCACGGGATATCGTGGAAACTCCCGCATTATGCAATGGCTTCAGATTGGTAATGAGATGGGAGATGTGAGGAAGATTTGGCGATTCCGAGGGAAGTATGAAACGCGAACCTGGATTGCAGCTTTCATGCTGACAATGGTTGTTGCCGTGCCAAGCGCTGCTGAAGCCCGCAAGAGACGCCCACAGGTCGTAGGGGCTGAAGGGCTAATCCAGCGCGCATGGGATATGTCTGACATTCGAAGGACAGGCAGCCTGCCTTTCCACCTTCATGCAAAATTTCATTTTGCTGACCCATCTGGAAAAGCGAATGAAGGCACGTACACGCTCGACTGGGCTTCGCCCACCAAGTGGCGCACACAACTGGATACTCCTGATTTTCACGATACCGAGATTGGAGGGTCCGGGAAGTTGTGGCTCTTACGAAACACAAAATACAAGCCGCTGGCGGCATTTTTGGTTGACAGCACAGTGAATTTTTTCATGTGGGTCCCTAAATCTCGTCCTGGCCAAGATTTGATGTTGCTGCAGCCAGAGGAAGGCACGAAGACGATCTGTTTATTAGAACGCCTGAACCAGTGGACGAGATTCAAAATGTGCTTCGATAAGGATTCGGGGGCACTCGTCGAGCGAGAACAGTCGAATTATACACCCCACATTCGGCACGTTGGAACAGTCTTTGAATTTAGAAATTATCGAGCCCTTGGACCACGCGAGCTGTTTCCTTGGGAGATTAATTTAAGTAGCAACGGTGTAGAGATGATCCATGTTGACATCGACGCACTGTCTATGCTCAACGAAATTCAGCTGTCGTTATTCACTCCCCCTCCCGGCGCGCTAGAGCGCCCAGCTTGTCAAAGGCCGGACCCTCCGAGGCTAATTAAGTCTGTCAAGCCAGCCTACCCTGAGAGCGCAAGGAAGCTTCGGCTGCAAGGCGATGTTTTTGCGACTGTCTACTTGGGAGCCGATGGAAACGTTCAAGACGTAGAAATGCTGAGGTCGCCTTCACCGGTTTTCGATTCTGTTGTACTTAGTACGATTAAGAACGAATGGAAATTCGAGCCAGCCTCCTGCAATGGCCAGCCTATTCCGGCGGATGTTTTGACCGAAATATCCTATTAGTTTTTTTAGTTGAGGTAGAAGGCAATGGCGCGCAAGAATTAGGCGG
>DATLWV010000175.1:0-1951 GCA_035576145.1 Terriglobia bacterium | reverse complement strand
TGCCGAAGGAGTGGTACTCAAAACCTTTCTGCGCCATCAGTGCAGGGTCCAGCAAGTTCCGGCCGTCGAGCACAAGCGGTCTCGCCATCGAGCGCTGAATCCGCTCCCAATCCAACGCGCCGAACTCCGGCCATTCTGTCGCAATCAGCAGGGCGTCCACGCCGCATGCAACTTCATAAGCGTCCTTGCCGTAGTGGATATCTGGAAGCAGTTTACGCGCCCGGTCCATCGCGGCAGGATCATAGGCGCTCACGTCCGCTCCTTCAGCCAGCAGTTGCGTAACCAGATCAATGGGCGGAGAGAATCGGATATCGTCCGTGTTGGGCTTGAAGGCCAAACCCAGCACCCCGATTTTCTTACCCTTGATCACCCACAGGGCTCGCCGAATCTTTTCCACAAAATGATTGATGCGCCGCTTATTAATGAGCTCCACCTCTTTCAGCAGCGCAAAATCCATTCCGGCCTGGGCCGCCAGCCGTATAAATGCCTGGACATCCTTGGGGAGGCAGAAGCCGCCAAAGCCAAGTCCTGCACCAAGAAATTTCGGTCCAATTCTCTGGTCCAGCCCCACAGCGCGCGTGACCTCTTCCACATTGGCGCCCAGCAGCTCGCACAAATCCGAGATGGCGTTCGCATAGGAAATCTTCATTGCCAGGAAGGAATTGGAAGCGTGTTTGATTAGCTCAGCGCTATTGATGTTGGTCACCAGAAACTGCGCCTGGTTCTGTGGCGGGCAGCCGCTAGCGTGCACGGGGCAGTTGAACCGGCCTTGCAGGATGGGCTCATAGATTTCTCGAAGCTGCGCTTCGGCAGACCCGTCGTCGACGCCCACCACAATCCGATCAGGATGCAAGAAGTCTTCCACCGCCGTCCCTTCCCGCAGGAATTCCGGGTTGGACGCCACGCGGAAGGCCACCCCTCCTTTCCTGGCATACACCGCCAGGGCCTGCTTCAATTGCCGGCCTGTTTGCACCGGAACCGTACTTTTTTCGACCACCAGTTTGGGAGTTCTTGCCTGCGTGGCAATCACCCGCGCCACGGAATCTATGGCGGAAAGGTCGGCGGTGCCATCGTCGAGCGGCGGTGTGCCTACGCAGATAAAAACAGCTTCGCCCGCGCATACAGCCTCGCCGGCCTGCGCCGTAAACCTCAGCCGGTGATCCTGGCGGGTTCTGGCAACCAGTTGATCGAGGTGGAGCTCATAAATGGGAATGCGCCCCGAGTTGAGTTCAGCAATCTTGGCCTCGTCTTTGTCTGTGCACACCACTTCATGGCCCGCCTCCGCAAGGCAGGCGCCCGTTACCAATCCAACATATCCGCATCCAATGACTGAAATCCTCACCTCAAGCCTCTTTCCCTGAGTCTGTCTCTAAAATGATCCGGGCGATAACAATACAACTCTGGTTTTGCTCCGGCTAACGATTAAAATACAGGATACTTTCTATCGCCTCCAATTTTGACATGTGGAGGAACATTCATTTCGCTAACCATCTTTGGTGACACATCCAGGGGACAACCTGCCTCACGCGTGGGTTAAATCACCGCCCCTACTGCCCCGTGCCCTTTACCACTGCTGGAATCGTCCTGAGGAGGAGCTTCACGTCGAGCCACAGGCTCCAGTTTTCGATATATTCGATGTCGAGGCAGAGGTTCTTTTCGAACGAAGGGTCCCGGCGGGCGGTCACCTGCCAGAGTCCAGTGATGCCTGGGGTAACGTCCAGCCGCCGCAGATGCTCCAGCTGATAATGTCCGAAATCGTCAGTAGGATGAGGTCTCGGCCCAACGAGGCTCATATCGCCTTTGAGAACGTTCCAGACTTGCGGAAGCTCGTCGAGGCTGAATTTCCTTAAGAGTTTGCCGACCCGGGTAATGCGCGGGTCATTCGACATTTTGAAGAAAGGCCCGCTCCTTTCGTTCAAACGACGCAACTGGTCCTTGTGATTGTCGGCAT
>DATLWV010000174.1:0-2556 GCA_035576145.1 Terriglobia bacterium | reverse complement strand
ATGGATGCGCTGCTGGTTTCTTCGGCTATCAAGAAGGTGGTGGCTGATAACAAGATCAAGGTGAAGGAAGTTGCCACTTCGGTGTCAGGGCATTCGGTGATTGTCAAGAGGATGACGTTGAGCGCTGAAGGGGAGGCCGAGGTGGCCTCGGCAATTCCTTATGAGGCACAGCAGCATATCCCCTTTGACGTGGCTGACGTCAATCTCAGTTACCAGGTGATGGGGCCGGCGCCGGGAGGCGGGACCGAAGTCATGATGGTGGCGGCGAAGCGGGAAAAGATCCTGAACCACACCAATGTCCTCAGCCAGGCCGGCAGGGTCCCGGTGGTGGTTGATATTGACGCCCTGGCCTTGCAAAACGCCTTCGAGGCGAATTATGACCCGCAGCCTGGCGCTCTGGTGGCTCTGCTGAACATCGGAGCCAGCACCATGAACATTAATATCGTGCGGGACGGGACGCCGCTTTTTACGCGTGACGTTTCCGTGGGAGGCAACCAGTACACCGACACGCTCCAGAAGGAGCTGGACCTCAGCTTTGATGATGCCGAGCGCCTGAAGCAAGGGCATTCACTTTCAAGTGTCTCTCCTGACTCCGCGGCGCCGCACTTGCGTTCCGTATCAGAGATTCTGATGCTGGAGGTACATAAGACCTTCGATTTCTTCCGGCAGACGACCTCGCAGGAAAACATCCAGGCGATTTATCTTGCCGGGGGAACTGCGAAGGTCGCAGGCCTGCTGGGCCTGTTAAAGGAAGAGTTCAAAGTTCCGATTGAAATGATGGATCCCTTTCGCTGCGTGAACATTAACCCGGGGCGGTTTGATGTGGGAAGTACAGCGGAAATTGCGCCCCGCCTATGCGTGGCGATGGGGCTGGCCCTGAGGAGTTTTGATTCGCCATGATGAAGATCAATTTGCTTGGACAGGAGGCCCCGGAGTCCAGGCTCGCGGTAGGTTCCTCCGAATCGGCGCGCCAGGTTCTGGTATTTATTGTCGCGCTGGCCGTCTGCATGACCACAGTAGGGTTTGTTTACTACTACTGGAGCCATCAGATCACCCAGGCACAGGCCGCGCTGGCGCGCGAGCAGATCCGCCAGAAGGAACTGGCGTCTGTCAGGACCCGGAACCAGGAATACCAGAGGCAGTTGAAAACTCTGGAAGAACGCATTCAGACCATCCAGAAGCTCCAGGCCAGGCGGCAGGGTCCTGTCGACCTGATGGAAGGATTGGGGGACAGCGTGAACCAGACCCAGGACCTTTACCTGCTGCAAGTGACTCCTGAAGGGGAGATGTTGCACATCCGGGGAGAGGCCGGCCGGGTTCCGGCAATCGCACGGTTCATCAAGGCCCTGGTGGGTTCACCGCGGTTTACGGATGTCAAGCTGAAGCAATACTACCAGGACAACCAGAATGGGCGCGTCAATTTCAAGTTCAATCTGGACTGCTCCTACATTCCGCCCAGCACGTCGAACCAGACGGCCGGTGGGAAATCAACCATGTCAGCCCTGCCGCCGGGGAACGGAAGGTAGGGGAGGAGACCGTCATGGCCCTGAAATTTAATGATTTGTCGGCCGGTGTCCAGGCTGCTGTCCTCATTGTTGTAGCGGCTGCACTGGCTGGAGCCCTGTTCTGGTACTTTGCTCTCCCCGAATCGGACCAGCTCGACAGCCTCCAGCAACAGGTGAAAAGGTTGCGGGCGGAAAATGACCGCAACGAAGCCTTCAAGCGTGAGCAGACGGAATACCTGAACAGGATTGCCCAGCTCAGCGAGCAACTGAAGACCCTGCAATCAATTGTGCCCGACGATCCTTCCACAGATGTCTTTGTCAGGTCGGTATACGACACCGGCGCCAACAGCGACGTGCATATCCGGAGTTTTATATCCGAGCCATTGGTGAGCAAGGAACTGTATGTTGAAATGCCATTCCGGCTGCACCTGGATGGAACCTACTACCGGTTACTTCAGTTCTTTGACCGCCTGGCTCACGACCAGCGGATTGTAACTGTTTCCAACCTTGCCCTGAGTGGTCCGGAGGGTGGCGGCATGGGTTCCTACAAAGTCTCAGTCGTAGAGACGGTGGGTGCGAATTGTGTGATTACGACCTACTACAACCGGCCCGCGCCCGAACCGAAAGCCGGGGGAAAAAAGGGGCCGAAATAGTACGGGGGTACGCCATGACCAGGAAAGCGAAACGATATTCATCCTTAGCCCGCACGCTTACCTTTCTGGCAGCGGCCTTGATGATGCTGCCGACTGGTATAACCGTTGCACGCGCCGGCGGCGACAATGACGCCAGTCCGGACGCCCGGGCTTCGACAGTGGGAGCGGCTATCAGCACTGCGCCTGCGAAACATGGCCGGCAGCGCCTGGCCGAAGAACGCGCCATGTTAAACGCTGTAGCGGCAAAGCGAGATCCCTTCAAAGTTCCACCACCGCCGAAGATGGATGGTGGTGGGGACGATGTAGACGGCCCTCTGCCGCCCGGAGTCCGGGGCCTGGTGATAGGACAGCTTCGCCTGAAAGGGATTGTGCGAGACGAGGAGACCAGGACCATGATC
>DATLWV010000173.1:0-12754 GCA_035576145.1 Terriglobia bacterium | reverse complement strand
AGCGAAAGTCGCGGAGGCATTTATTTTCGTCGGCGCGGAAGACAACGAGGCGGCACAGCGAGCACGAACTTGGAAAAGTCGGGGTATAGAACCTATCGTCTATGATCCAAGGGACAATCACTGGTTGCTTCACGAAACGCTCGAGAGCCTTGCGAAGAAATATACAACCGGCTTCTTCGACCGCGACTCAATAGTCCTCGAGTATGCCTCGCAGAGTCCTCTTGGCGGACTGGAACAAGAGGCGATTTCGCAAGTTACATGGGCGCTGCGAGACGAAAGTGGCCATGCGGCGCGGACGTTCTCACGGATGGAACCGCCGCCGTCACTGGAGTGGCTTGAATTCCTTGAAGAAGCAGGGCTGTTTGACCTTGTGCCCCCAGATGTGGGCACCTTTTCGCCGGTCGGGCCAACCCCGGCCGTCAATCTTATTGGATCGCTCCATCCCGTTTCCCTTGCTCTCTGCGGATGGCTTTGCAGCCATCTAGGTAAGAAGGCGCTTATTCAGTGGGTTATCAAGAGAGGTTGCCATCTACACCCATCATTTGCAAACCATGTCCGCCAGAAGCTTGCGAAACAAGACGGTCCTCAAATTACCAAGGGGGCGAAACTAATCTGGACATTCCTCTCGACGCGGTCCGCGCCGGTCTACGACCCAAGCGTTGAGCAAAATGTGCTGTCTCAGGTCGACGAACTCGAGACCGCCCCTTGGAGTCCGCCCTTGCGCGACCAGGTGCTATCTTGGATTACCCCAGCCATCAGTTTTGGCAGACCGTTCTCGCTGTATTTGGAAAGAGAACCTGAACTCGAATCAGTAAGTGGGTATGCAGAAATTGAACTGGTTCCCGCCGCTGGGCATAGAATCGGAGATGTGGTCGGCGCGCTTCTAAGTCGCGCTGATGCCACGGCGATTGCACAGGATCTCCTAATAGGAATCACCGAATCCCTAAGGAAGGGTCTGACATACCTCCAGTTCTTTGAAAAAGCAAACGCCGACTACGACGGATCGTTTCTTCATAGACCCTCGATTGATGAACACTGTCAGAACAGCCAATTTTCCCACTGGTCGCCCTGCGTTCGGTTGCTTAGGGAATGTTGGCAGAGGGTGGCTTCTACCGACCTCCAGAGAGCTCGCGAAGAAGTCACGCAGTGGATGCGGATTCAATTACCACTCTTTCGGCGATTCGTGATTTGGAGCTCAGGAAGGTCGGGGGGCCTTTCCGCTTCCGAATCGGTCGACTACCTAATGGAGCAGCCCTCCAGTGCTATTTGGGGCCTCGACACGCATCGCGAGCTTCTCCAATACCTCGGTAGGATTGCTCCGCAACTTCCCGAGGGCGATGCTGCACGCCTGTGTGGCTTAATACTACAAGGCCCTCCAAGGAACCAGTACAGGGCTGACATAACAGAGCAACAGCTCGCGAGAGTTAGCTCACGAGCCATCTACCTTCGCCTGGCAAAGCTTCGCGATGGTGGTCTAGCACTACCGGATGCGGTTCGTCAGGCAATCAATCAAATAATAAGGGATTATCCGGAATGGGACCACCCTATCACGGAGCAAGAAGAGTTCCTTTCCTGGGTCGGTGGTGAAGGCGAAGAGTTTCCATATGAATTTGAACGGCAACTGGACGACTACTTGACTTGGAACGATGAAGCTGTCCTGTCGGAAATCAGAGACGCCCCCGGCAATCCTAAGACCATCGCCCGCTGGCGGGGTTTGTTCATTGGAGACGCCGAGCGCGCCATGAAGATTTTGGGCGACTTGGGGGCGCTAGGCGTTTTCGACAGTGGAATATGGGCGCTGCCGCTGGACTACGTAAGTAACGAGAAAATTCGGCCTGATTGCGTCCGGCTATTCGGGACGTTTGGTAACCGCCTTGAGGAGCATTTCATCCAGCAGCACCTTCATAACCTCACGACGCTTGTCATGTTGCACAGGACAGCAGAGGGCGCATTGCCAGATGACTTGTATTGGCGTCTGTGGGATCTCTTGCTTTTGCCCGCGACAGAGATCCCCCCGGACGAGGGTGCGGACCGGGTATTTGAAGCCCTAAATTCACCGATCGGGAATCTAACCGATGCCCTACTCCATAAGCTCGGGGAGCTGAATCCGGGTAACTATGATGAGATTCCAAAACCGACCCAAGGTCGACTCGAAGCCCTGCTGAATGGATCGCGCCCAGCGCATCGCCAATCCCGGACCTTGCTAGCAAGTGCCCTCGGATGGCTTTACAGATTAAAGCCAGATCTTGTTGCGCCTAACTTCTTGTCCTTGTTCAATTGGGATGTTTCCGATGAGGCAAGAAACGTCTGGTCCGGGTACCTGAGATCGCCGCGAATGACCCCCGAGCTATGGTTCGTCATTCGACCCCTATTTCTAAAACTCTTCCCGCATTCCAGCGAACTGGGTGCAGTCGAACGTCCGTTATACTCGCTCCTCGCACATTTGCTATTGCGTGAAGAATTCCAGTTGGACCCGTCCGAAGCCCAATACGTCCTAAGAGCGGGTACTGCTGAGGGCCGAGAGTTGGTCGCGTGGTACTGGTGGCGACAAGCCGACTCTGCAACGGACTACGGTGCCACGCTCTTTCGCGACCGACTGAAACACCTTCTCACAAGCGTTTGGCCTAAGGAACTTGAGTTAAAGGAAGAGGGGTCTTCGGAAAGACTCGCCGACCTTGCTTTATGTTGCGGAACGGAGTTTGAGGACGCCGTCGCCACAATCATTCCGTTGCTTACGAAGATCACAAAGTCTCAAATGTTCCTTTGGTCGTTAAAGAAAAAGGATTATGCTGACAAATTCCCGGAGGCGACACTTTCGCTCATCGATTCCTTGATAGGTGATCAAACTGAACCGTGGGGAATGCAGGACCTCCGGACACTCTTGACGCGCATTTCAACAGCCGAGCCCAGCTTAACCCGGGACCCTAGATTCATTCGACTAGATGCACTTGTCCGGCGATTCGAATGAGCGAGCAAGCGCGGACCTCTTATTGTGAGGTTTGCGGTCTTTCGGCGGGTCACGATAGGAACCGCGGACAGCAACCTCGGGCGGGTGGCGCCCGGATCGATCGGGACGATCAGCGAAGTTGAGTGGGGTTGGAATGGCCGGATGTCACAACCGCCTCGAAACTACGGCGAAAACGATCTTCACTACTTGAGCACCAGCATCCCGCAAGGCGGGACTGTGCACCGGTTCTCGATTCCGAGCGACAATAATAGTGGCACGGGCGTCTCGCTCCCGCCTGGGCATGGGACCAGAATGGCCATGCCACAGGCGTGAAGAATCATGGGAAAGATGCCCAGGCCACGCCGGGCATGGGGGCGAAATCGCCGCCTCACGAAATCCTGTATTTTCAATATAGTGGCGGACTGGGGGCAACCGCACCGGCAGAAATAAGGCCCTTCAGAAATCATTCTTCGCGGCCACATTGGCTTCCGGCCGGACACGACATAGGCTCATAAAGTAGGCTATCAAAATGCCGCCGAAGGCCCCAAATGGGACGTATGGGATTCTACGTCGCAAAATATTGAATTTTGTAAGTTGCACATAATACATAACTTAGTTGACGTTTATGAGTTCGAAATTTCGCTTTGATGCAAAACGTGTTCAATTTATGAACAGTAGGTAAAAATTACAAAAGGGTTCTTTGTTCCCACGAATAGAAAGCTGCTGGCGCCGGCCGCCATAGATTCATACTCCAGTCGCATACATGCCGGAGTACGGCACGTCCGCGCCACCCGATGGAGCAAAACGCTCCCCTATATCCTACCTGCGCGTAGGCAAGTCCAGACCCAGGCTGGTCCAGAGGTCATCCACTCTTCTCTTGATCTCATCATCCATGATGATTTCATCAGGCCAGGGGCGGGTGAATCCTTCGCTCGGCCATTTCGTTGTGGCGTCAACACCCATCTTTGAGCCGAAATTAGGCAATCGCGAGGCGTGCTCTAGCTGGTCCACGGGCCCCAGCACAAACTGGATGTCGCGTTCAGGATCGATGTGGTTCAGAGCCTTCCACGCCACTTCCTTCACGTTGTGAACGTCAACGTCGCTATCCACCACCACGATGCACTTAGAGAACATGGCGCCCGGCAATCCCCAGATGGCGTTCATCACCTTGCGCGCGTGGCCGGGATAGCTCTTGCGGATGGAGACGATGATCAGGTTGTGAAACACGCCCTCGGGCGGCATGTGCATGTCCACCACTTCGGGCATCTGCTGGCGCATCAGCGGCAGGAAGATGCGCTCCACCGCAAAGCCCATCCAGTAATCCTCCATCGGCGGCGGGCCGACAATCGTGGAAACATAGATCGGATTCTTGCGCCGCGTGATGCAGGTGAGGTGGAACGCCGGGAATTTATCTGCGAGCGAATAGTAGCCGGTGTGGTCGCCGAACGGCCCTTCCGTGCGGATGTCATCCAGATCGACATACCCTTCCAGCACGATCTCGGCGTTGGCGGGAACTTCCAGGTCCACCGTTTCGCAGCGCACCAGCTCCACCGGCTTTTGGCGCAGGAAGCCCGCGAAGAGGAACTCGTCCAAGTCCTCCGGCAGCGGCAGGATACCCGCCAGCATGGTGACCGGGTCGGCGCCGATGGCTGCGGCCACGTCCATCCGGCGGCCTTTGCCCTGGCGGTCGAGCCAGCGGAAGTGCTCCGCTCCGGTCTTGTGGATTTGCCAGTGCATGCCGGTGGTACGCTCATCAAAAACCTGCATGCGGTAGCAGCCGACGTTGCGCCGGCCACTCTTCGGGCTGCGCGTCACCACCATCGGCCAGGTGATGAAGCGGCCGCCATCCTGCGGCCAGCATTGCATGATGGGAAGTTCGGCAAGGGATACGTTGTCACGCTGAATAACTTCCTTGACGGGGCCGCTCTTTACCGTCTTGGGAAAGAAGGAACCGAGTTCGGCAACCTTGGGAAGCATTCTGACTTTGTCCAGCAGGCCTTCGGGCGGCTTCATGGCCAGGAGGTCTTCGATGCGCTTGGCCACGTCGTCAAGTGAAGATACGCCGAGCGCCAGTTCCATCCTTCTCTTTGTACCGAGCGTATTGATCAGAAGCGGGATGGAATAAGTTCTGCCATCTCTTGCCGACCGCGGCTTTTCAAAAAGCAGGGCGGGACCCGCTGCCTTGGATACGCGATCAGTGATCTCGGTGATTTCGAGGTCTACGTCAACCTCAACACCGATCCGCTTTAGTTCCCTTTCCCGTTCCAGCCGGATGATAAATTCTCGAAGGTCGTTGTACGCCACAGTTGTCCTTGTCTTAGCATCATTCCGAGGCTGATGTACTTGATCGGCCCGAGAAATCCGCTTTGGATCGTATCCAGCCCAGGACCAGAGTCGTCGGGTTTACCCAGAACCGGATAAGCAGATTCCTCTCCCGCGGTGCGGGATCGGAATGACAGCCTCGCCAGCATCTTTTCACGATCCTGTCAGATTTCCAAGAATTACAGATTGTTCGCGGCAAATCAAGGAGCGTAAAACAACCAACACCCCTGTTGACAACTCCAGTCGCAGGAAATAATACTTGTCTTGCTGTATTGAAGGGGAGGTCAATACAAGCGTGCCGTGCGGGTTCGGCTCAGTATTTGCTCCAGCGGAAACACCCTCCTTAAAAGGCCGCTTCATGACAGATTGCGGAATGGATATTGCAGGGTATTGGCGCGAACGGGCCGTCCGGCTGTTTTTGTGCTGCGCGGTCACGGGTTTGTTTTTCACCCATCCGGCCCGCGGCGGCCAGGCGCCTCACTCCAGCCACCAACCGTCCCCGACCGCACGGCTCCAACCTGTTATCCGCAGGACAGCCCCGCCTCCGGTGCAGCTTTGTGTGGTGGTTCGGAACGTCCGCGGGGAGACGGTGGATAATTTGCGCCAAAGCGACTTCCGGCTGTGGGACAACAACCGCCTGCAGCGGATCAGCGATTTTGCCGGCAACGTCATTCCCGAGCCTGTCCAGAACCTGAAAACTCCCGGAACCGTCCGCTACACCGCACTCTACTTTGACGATCTTCATTATGACTTCACGGACACAATCCGCGTCACGGACAGTGCGTATTTGTACTTCAAGTCAACCCTCGAACCAGGAAACAAGGTCGGCGTGTTTACGTCGTCAGGCGAGGTAACGCTCAACTTCACCGACGACAAGGCCAAGCTCCACCAGACACTGCTGGCAATTAAGCCTCACATTCCATCGGCAAGCCAGGCAACAACTTGCCCGCAGCTCTCAGATTTTCAGGCCCTGATGCTGCTCTACGGTGGCGATCCCCTGCCGTTGAGAATAGCCCTCGATGACATGAACGCCTGCAGCACGGCCAGTGGCCAGGAGGACCCTCCCACCAGCAGCCTGCCCGTTGCCACGCTCAGGCGGATGACCGAAAGCATCAACCTCCGCGCCAAACAGGTCATTGCCGAAAGTGAAGCCCAGTCCCGGAAAACGCTTGACGGGCTGGATCGCCTGATCACCCAAGTGTCCGCACTGCCCGACCCGCGTTCGATCATTGTGGCATCTCCCGGTTTTCTGGCGGGCTCGCAGGCCAGGCAGGTGGACCTGCTCGCACGACGTGCAACACGCCTTCACATCATCATCAGCACCCTGGATATCACCGGCCTGATCAGGCAGCTTTCAATGCCCGCCCCTACACAGAACCGCAAGCTGGATGAGGAACGGGAAGCCATTGTGGCCGCAAAAAACCAGATGATAGCGGACAGGGCATCGATGGCAGCCGACGTGCTCCTGGACCTTTCCACCATGACCGGGGGCAACTTTATCGGAAATAAGGATGATCTTGAGTCCGGATTTAGAGCGGCTATTCCCCTGCCTCCGGCCTACTACGTCCTGGGATACACTCCAACCGACTCCAGTGAAAACGGTCGTTTCCACAACGTCCGGATCCAGGTGGTTCGGCACGGGCTGATGGGAGTACAGGCACCCTCCGGCTATTACGCGCCCGGCACTGCACAAGAGATTGCGCGGTCTTCCGTCCGTGACCGGCATTCAAGTGGCCGCCGGAAGTAGCCATTCGCCATGGTTATTCTTGACCGCTATCGCGCCGCCACAGCCCGGCGATCACTCCTGCGCTGGTACCAGCGCCGGTCCCGCGCCCTTCCCTGGCGCAAGTCCAAGTCTCCCTATACCGTTTGGCTTTCGGAGGTCATGCTCCAACAGACGCAGATTGAAACAGTCATCCCTTATTACCAGCGTTTCGTTCGTGAATTCCCCACGGTGGAGCATCTGGCAAGAGCACCGCTCGAACGGGTTCTGGAACTCTGGTCAGGCCTTGGTTATTACCGTCGCGCCCGTAACCTCCACCGGACGGCCCAGGAACTGGTGGCAAAGCACGGAGGACAATTCCCCAGAGATATACGGCTGGCACGGTCCCTGCCCGGAGTCGGTGACTATACGGCCCGTGCGGTGCTGAGCATCGCTTACAACCAGCCTTACGCCGTCCTCGATGGCAATGTGGCCCGGGTAATGGCAAGACTTCTCGCGGTCCGAGGCAATCTTCACCAGCCACGCTTTCGCCGTCGAATCGAAGACGATCTCGAACTTGTCCTCCCCCGGAGGAGCCCCGGCAATTTCAACCAGGCCATGATGGAATTAGGGCAGACTGTTTGTCTGCCACGCTCGCCCCGTTGTTCTTCTTGTCCATTCCATCATTGGTGCCAAGCCTTCCTATCTCACAAACCCGAAAGCTATCCTGATCCGAAACCCCGCCGCCAAGGCGAAGATTGGCACATGGCTGCGGCTCTTCTTGTTAAGAATCAACAGGTTATACTATTCCGTGGCCTTGAAAACGGACTGCTTGATGACCTTTGGAATTTTCCCTCGGCATTGGGCCGATCCAGCAGCGAAGCGCTATTGCTGCTGGATGAGAAACTACGCACCTTATTAGGGGCTGCCCCTTCGTTGCAAGAGACCACCTACCAGCTTCGCCACAGCATTACCTATCGTTCTATTCAAGTTCATGTTTACAAAGGACTTTTTCCTGGAAAGACGACCAAGGATGGGTTCCGTTGGTTCGAGCTGCGGTCCGTCGAACAGGCGGCCGTTTCTCAGTTAGCGCGCAAGATTGCCAGGAAGATTGGTGAAACGAGACGGTGAATCGTGGAAAGGCCTGGGGCTTTCCTTTATACCACACGTAATAAATATGTTAGAAGGAATTCTCAACGCTGAGTGCGTCCGAAGCATGGCGAAAAAAGGTTTAGGAAGGCACCTGTGCATGAGCGGAATTAGAACCATGCAACCTTGTGAGGTACCACCATAACGCATAACCTCTTATCCCCGCAATAACCATTACCTTCTTGATACTCGACTTTTTGCCTGTTACAATTTTGACGCTCGTCTCTGGGCTGTGTTATGATCGCGCGAATGGGCGTGACATTTGTCACGATACCTAGTGATTAGGGTCACAGCATGTTCCGGCGTGTGCCGATAGATTACTATGGATTTGTTGTGGGAAGTTGTCTGGATACTCGCACCCAAGATTCCTTTCTCCGTCAGCTCAGAACCAGACCTCCCGACACCCAGTAATGGTCTTCGCAGAGAGGAAGAGCTTCATGACCACGGTTTCGCACTTTCGCGCCTTGAAAGTGCAGCAAGATGCCCAGACATCTTTGATACGATCTATCCAAGTACTTCCCTGGAGCGCACTAGTAACCTCTAAGAGTATTCCAAGCCCTGATTCAGATCTTAATTTCAGTTCCTGCGGTTTTGAAGTCCAACCAACTGTCGCAACTTTATCTACGAATTGTTTAATCCCGCTGAGAGATGCCGAACCAGGCGCCTGGACAGGCGGTACATTTGGCTCAACGAACTCATTTGACGAAGGAGGCATGGCATGATGGAAACATCAATTAACTTCCATGCACTTAAAAGTGCTTTGCGTCGCGGTTTGGCCATGGCAGTCTTATCTTCATTTGCGGTCTTGCTTATTATTTCCCCGCGAGCTGCACTCGCCGATGTGAGCGCCAGGATTCAGGGTACGGTTACGGATCCGTCTGGAGCCGTGGTGCCTGATGTGACGGTCACCGTAACGAACGTCGCCACGGGCCTCTCCAGAAAGGTGACAAGCTCAAGCGACGGCTCCTTTGTAGCGCTCAACCTTCCTGCGCCCGCCGTCTACAACGTTTTGGCTGAAAAGAGCGGCTTCAAGAAGTTTTCAGCCTTACAGATCCCTTTGTCTCTGAACCAGATTTACGTTCTCCAGATCAGAATGGAACTTGGGGCAGTCACCCAGGAGGTAACAGTACAGGCGCAGCCGGCCCAGGTGCAGACAAACAGCATTCAGCTTGGCGCTACCATCACGGGCAGCGCCATTGTAAACCTCCCTTTGAACGGGCGGAACTGGGTGACACTGCAGCGGACCCTGCCGGGAGTTGTTGCTTCCGTTGACTTCAGCAGTAATTTCCCCACGAACGGAGCTCGTTCACAGGACAACGGTTATATGATCAACGGCAACGATGCCAATGACCTGCCCCTGAACACGCCTCTGGTTATCCCCAGTCCAGATGCCATCGCCGAAGTGCGGATGATTACCAGCACCATCAATCCCGAATACGGCCGTAACTCAGGCGCCATTCTTAACGCGGTGACCAAGTCAGGATCCAACGCATTCCATGGCAACGTCTTCGAGTTCTATCGCGATCCGTTCCTGAACGCCCGCAATTTCTTCCTCCCTGAGCATGACCTGTTCCATCAGAACCAGTTTGGCGGCACCCTCGGCGGGCCGATCTGGAAAGACCACACCTTCTTCTTCTTTTCCTACGAAGGAACCCGGAACCGAAGGCCCATCGCCCCCGGGCGCGGTTATGCCGGAGGGACAACAACCGTGTTCACGCAAGATCAGCGCAACGGCATCTTCCCGGGGCTTGCAACTTCCGAAGGTTTTTCCGCCGCCCAGCTGGTTGGCGAAGACGGGAATACGTACCCGGCGGGCACGCCTTATTCGACCCTATTCCCGACCGGCACAATCCCCACTGTCGATCTGGATCCCATAGCCGTGGGCCTGGTCAACAAATACATGCCGCTGCCGAATCTCGGCGCCACCGAGTTCTCTTGGAATCCCATTGATGTCAACAAAGATGACCAGTACATCACTCGCATCGACCAGAACTTTGGTGCAAACGATTCGATATATGCGTATTGGTTTATCGAACCCGGTTCGCTCGTTGAAGATCAGTCCTTCTACGGCGGAAGTCTTCCTGGTTTCGGAGAAACAGACACCGATAAGACCAATAACATGAATCTGAACTGGACCCACATCTTCAGTGGGAATGTGCTCAACGAAGCTCGCGTTGGTTACAACCGGCTAAATTACAATTCTGTTAACCCCACCACCGTCGTCCAGCCTTCAGATGTGGGCTTTACAGGAATCAAGCCGCAAATCCCCTCGGGAGCCGGCGTACCCTGTATAGATATCACTGGCTACGAGTCGGGGGCCTGTGCTTTCGGGTTTAGTTATAACGGTCCGCAGCCGCGAATTGATCAGACTTACCAGGTAACGGACAATTTCTCCTGGGTGAAGGGCCGGCACACGATGAAATTTGGTTTTGACATGCGACGTTCCGCCGTGGAAAATCCGTTTGGCTTCGTCAACAACGGCTACTTCGACTTTTCCGCACCGGCGGGCTTCCCGTTCACCACAGGAGATCCAGCCGCGGATTTCTTCCTGGGTGCGTCGGACTTCTATGAGCAAACCAGCGGTGGCTTCATCGACGCCCGGACACAGGCCTACTACTCTTATGCTCAGGACGAGTGGAAGGTCCGGCCCAACCTGACGATCACCTATGGATTAGGCTGGCAGGTTAATACTCCAATCAGTGACATTTACAACGGCGGCGTCGCGATCAACGCCTTCCGCCCGGGCCAGCAATCCACCGTATTTCCAACGGCTCCTGAAGGCTTGCTATTCCCGGGCGACAGCGGAATCAATACTGCCAGCTATCGCACCCATTACAACGATTTTGCACCCCGCTTCGGTTTTGCGTGGAGCCCTGGGTCTTCGCACAAGCTAAGCATCCGCGCCGGATTTGGGATTTACTACAACCAGGTGGAAGAAGAACTTACCTTAAACAATTTGAGCGCACCTCCATTTTCGCTGACCGATTACGGTGTCTCCCTCTACGCGGTACCGAGCCTCGCCAACCCCTACTCGAGTGCTGACGGGAGTCTGGTTTTTCAAAATGCATTCCCCTTCGCACCGCCAAATCCGGGAGATACGAATATAGATTTCAGCCAGTTTTACCCGATGTCACTGAATGTGATCAATCCTGACTTCCGGACACCGGCGGCTTACAACTACAATTTCAACATTGAGCGGGAACTGCCGAGCCAGGCCATCCTGACCTTGGCTTATGTCGGACACCAGGGGCGCCACCTGGAGACACGCTACGAACTGAATCCCGGCGGCCAGGCCCCAGGTGTGAATCCGGCTTGCGCCGCCATCCCTGGCTGCAATTCGCTCTATCTCGGTTTTTATTATCCGGATGTTCCCTTCCCGTACGATCCTCTCGTTTTCGGATCGGTCGGCCAACAGTCAACGGATGCGAACTCAAACTACAATGCCCTCCAGGTGACGTTGAACAAGCACACCACCCATGGCCTGACGTTCCTGGCCACTTACACATGGTCACACTCACTCGACATAGGGTCGAGCTTTGAAAACGTAGGCAGCTTCGGCGAGCTCAACCCGTTCGACCGGCAATCGAATTACGGCGACTCCACTTACGACGCACGGAATGTGTTTGTGGCCAGCTATACCTACGAAATTCCCAGCGTCCGCCATTTCAATGCCTTCAGCAAGTTTCCCGGCCGCCTGACGGACGGCTGGCGGGTATCGGGGTTCACCATATTCCAGGGGGGATTCCCGATCGGATTGTATGACTCAAGCCTGGGATCATTTACTTGCTTCTCATACTCAACGTTCTACGGTTGCCCGGACCGGCCGAACTTGGTTGGTCCCGTCACAATGGCCGATCCGCGCACCAGTTCGTACACGAACAATATCCTCGGCCTGGGTTCCAGGGACCACTATTTCTTCGATCCCAACAGTTTCGCGCAGGAAACTCCCGGCGTCATAGGCAACGCAGGGCGTAACTTTTTCCATGGCCCAGGGATTAACAGAACGGATATTGGTCTCTATAAGGATACGAAGATCACGGAATCAACCAAGGTGGAACTGCGGCTTGAATTCTTCAACATCTTCAACCACACGCAGTTCGACAATCCAAGTGGTAACGTTTCCTCCATTAACTTCGGCCGTGTGCTTTCGGCAGGCAGTCCTCGGGTCATCCAACTGGCGGCCAAATTCAACTTCTAGCAGTGTAGGAGCCCGCACGTCAGCGGCTGGCCCCTATTCGGGTACGGGCTTTGTTTGTCTTGCAAGTAAGAAACCTAACGGGGTGGCGGGTAATTCACAAAATGTCGTGAGACCTGCCACCCTGTTTTCTTTCCTGTCCACAACTCTCAATGTCAGCCGATGATCAGTTCCGCGTAAGACTCTCAAAATCCAGGTTCATGGCAGGCGTTCAGTGCCTGAAGCGCCTGTACTTTCAGGTCCATCATCCTGAATTCGCCGGAGAGCCGGATGAGCCCGCTCAAGCCACTATGCGCCAGGGCCGGGAAGTCGGAGAACTGGCCAGGGGAGCCTTCCCCGGCGGCGTACTGGTAAAGGTGGACGATCTCAAATTCTCTGAAGCCATCAACCAAACTTCTCAACTTGTCGCAGACCAGAATGTTCAAACCATCTTTGAGGG
>DATLWV010000172.1:0-2164 GCA_035576145.1 Terriglobia bacterium | reverse complement strand
GTGGCCAGCGGCTTTCGCGCCCGAAGCTGGTCGGACTTCACCAGTTCAATCCCCTTGGACGTCAGGCGATACGTGTGGCGGGGCGGAACGCCTTCTTCCGTCTGCACCCAGCGCGTCTCAAGCAGCTCGTGTTTCGCCAGGCGCATGAGAATGGGATAGAGCGTTCCCGATTTTAGCCCGGTTTCCCGGCTCAGCTCGTAGCCGTAGAGCCAGGAGGCGGGCTCCATCGCAAAACGATCCAGCACTTGCAGCGTTTGAGGAGAAAGGCGAATGGATATCATGTCCATAAGTCTACATATATAGACATAAATGTCAACGGATTTCTCATGGGCCAGATCTTCCCCCAGCAGAGACATGGACGCGCGTTTCCCCTCTTTTTTGGCGCAAAGTGGCAAGACGAGACGAAGCCCACTCCTGTAGCCTCTAATTGCCGGTCATTGTCCGGTGACGGCTATCACAGAATCGGGATGTCCAACCTGTTAAATTTCAGATGCAATCTGCGAGTAAGGGAACAAGGGAGCTTGTCCGGGCAGGATGACTGACGCTCTCTTGAGGACAAGCAAGACAGGCAAGCGAGCCCGCGAGAGGCGTCGATTCTAGCGAAAGGAGCTTAGCCATGTCCAACCGATGGGTGTTCCTCGCAGCCTTCCTCACCGCCACCTTCATGGTGGCTGGGGCCTTCGCGCTCTCGCCGCTCTTCTACTTTGAGCTGGCCAAGTCGTCGATTTTTATCGCCATCGCCGTCATGGTGTTCTTTGGAGAAGACCGGTACTCCTACATGCTGGGGACGGTTTTCGTGCCGATCTGGTTCCTGGTGGACATCCTCGTCGGCGGATTCATCGGTGATTTCAGGGTCCTCTTCAGCTATATGGGAGGGCAGGGCGTCGGCACCATGAGCACTCCTCTGGACGGCGTCGCGCGGCTGGCGGCCATTTTCCTTTTTGCTGTCAGTCTTGCCGCCTGGCGCCGCGAGGTCAATGAGCGCTTCTGGGGAAAGACTTTCTGGACGTGCCTGATTATTTCAGTGGTCTATGTGGGAATCCTCACAATATGGTATCTTAGGCTTTTCCCTGCAGGCCATTGAGTACTCCTGATGTTGATCGGTCACGTCGCAGTCGCGCTGGGTGCAAAGAAAGCAGCGCCCAAAACCTCGTTTGGCACATTGTTGCTGGCGGCCCAATGGCCGGACCTTATCTGGCCGCTGTTCCTGATGCTGGGATGGGAGCGTGTTCGGATTGTCCCCGGCATCACGGCCGTGAGTCCCCTGGAGTTCACCAGTTATCCGCTCACCCACAGCCTGCTGGCCGCATTCGGCTGGGGGCTGATCCTTGCAGGACTTTACCTTGTCTTCAAGAAGAACCGGCGCGGCGCGCTGGTCATCGGCGCCTGCGTGATGAGCCACTGGCTGCTGGACTTCATCAGCCACCGCCCTGACCTTCCCCTTTACCCCGGCAGCCAGCTGGTGGGCCTGGGATTGTGGGACTCCGTCTCAGTGACACTCATCGTTGAAGGAGCCCTGTTCGTCGCGGGAGTGATGGTTTACTCGAGAACCACCCGCGCAAAGGACAAGACCGGCAAATACAGCTACAAGACGTTTATCGCGCTGCTGGTCCTGATTTACCTGGCGTCACTGATGGGCCCGCCCCCGCCCAGCATAGCAGCGGTGGAGTGGGCCGGAGTTTTGAGCTGGCTGTTCCTTGCCTGGGCCTATTGGATGGACGATCACCGCGCTTTGAAAACCCCGCCTTCACCCCCAGCCCCGCCGTCGGTTGAAGCAGTGAACTGATACAGCTCTGTCGTAACGACGTGGTCACGATGCTGTCAAACCACGAATTTGGCACTGCGCAAGAGGGAAAGGAAAGAAATGAAATATGAGAGGTTCGAGCAGTTGCCGGTATGGCAAGCGGCAATCGAGCTGGCCAGGCGGATTTACGGGCTCTCAGCAAAACCCGAATTTCGGGGCCAGGGAAGCCTGCGCGACCAGATTGAGCGGGCTGTCGTTTCCATCTCCAACAATATTGCTGAAGGTTTTGAGCGGGGAACCACTCAGGAACTGCTAACGTTTCTTTACATCGCGCGCGGTTCGGCCGGCGAAGTGCGCTCCATGCTCTGCCTGATGGAAACGCTGCCCAATTTTGAGAATCTCAAATCTCAAATTTCAGAT